>CAINMN010000182.1 GCA_903850735.1 uncultured Burkholderiales bacterium
GACAAATACCCCATCATCAGCATTGAAGACGGCATGGCCGAAGGCGACTGGGACGGCTGGAAAATTCTCACCGAGCGTCTGGGTGACAAGGTTCAGTTGGTGGGGGACGATTTGTTCGTGACCAACACCAAGATCCTGAAAGAAGGCATCGAGAAGCACATTGCCAACTCGATCCTCATCAAGATCAACCAGATCGGCACCCTGACCGAAACCTTCGCGGCCATCGAAATGGCCAAACGTGCCGGCTACACCGCCGTCATCAGCCACCGCTCAGGCGAAACCGAAGACTCCACCATCGCCGACATCGCCGTGGGCTTGAACGCAGGCCAGATCAAGACCGGCTCGATGAGCCGCAGCGATCGCATGGCCAAGTACAACCAGTTGCTGCGCATCGAGGAAGACCTGGGCGACGTCGCCAGCTACCCCGGCCGCGATGCTTTCTACAACCTGCGCTGAACCCTGCTGAAACAACACCATGGGCCGCCCACTGACCTGGATTTTGCTGACCTTGCTGGTGATCCTGCAAGGCCAACTCTGGATGGGCCGGGGCAGCTTGCCCGAGGTGATGCGCTTGCGCCAGCAGTTGTCCGAGCAGCGCGAGCAAAACCAGCAAGCGCAATACACCAACCAGCGACTCGACGCCGAATTGCGTGACCTCAAGGAAGGCCTGGAAATGGTCGAGGAGCGCGCGCGCAAGGAGATCGGCATGGTGAAGAACCACGAGATCTTCATTCAGGTCAGCAGGTAAGCGGTGAAGCTTTGGGTCTTGGGAGCGTGTGAGGCATCGTTCGCCGCCGACTTGCAACAGGCTTCAAGCACTTGGCCTGCCCCACCCGCATCCATTGCGTTTTTGACGCTTCCTGGCGATGCATCTTCGCTGGCCATCGGAGCGCATGATTTTGTGGCGCTCATGGGCGCCACAGCCCCAGCAGAACAGGACAGCTGGCGTGGGCATCTGCTGCAGGCTCGCCTGCCCTTTCAGGTGCTGTACGGTGATTCAGCGCAGGCACTGCAAAATTTGAGTTTCGCCTGGTCCAGCCATGCGCAAAGCCAGTCTGCCTTGCGTCCTGAAATTTTGCCGCGCTGGGAAGGCGTGTGCGAGAGCTGCAGCGACCCCGCGTGCGAGCATCGGCTGTTCAGCCGCTTGCTCGCCCAAGCCTCGCCTCAGTGAACCGCGCTGCTGTCGCCCGGTTGCGCGGGCGTGTCCAGGAAAATTTGGGCAGCATCCACGGCATCGAAGCGGTACTGCTGGCCACAAAAGTCACAACCCACCTCGATTTCTTGGCGTTCCGCCAAAATCGATTCAGCCTCCTCAACCCCGAGGCTGCGAATCATGCGACTGACGCGCTCTTGGCTGCAGGTGCATGCAAAGCGTGGGCCGGTGACGCCTTGCATGGGCTCAAAGCGCAACAGCTTTTCTTCCCAGAACAGGCGGCGCAAGATGGTTTCGGCATCGAGCTCCAACAACTCTTGGGCCTGCAGGCTGGCCGCCAAAATCGCGATGCGCTGGTAGTCCTCGTTGCGGCCAATTTGGTCTTCGTCGGCGGCGGTCGCACGGGCGGAGAGGTTGCCTTCGCCTTGCACGGGCAGGCGCTGGATCAAGAGGCCCGCAGCCACGCTGTCGTTGGCGGCCAGCACCAGGGTGGTGTCGAGCTGCTCGCTTTGCAGCATGTAGTGCTGCAGGATGTCGCTGAATTTTTCCAGGGGCTTGCCAGCGTCGTCCCACAAGGAAATGATGCCTTGGTAGGGCTGCTGTCCGGGCAGCTTGTCCTTGGGGTCCAGGGTGATGGCGCACCGCCCTTGGTTGTTTTGGTTCACCATCTGGCTCAAGCGCGCCTGCGCTGGCACATCGCCCACGGTCTTGGCCGTGGCACGCAGGCTCAAGTCGGGCTGCACCTCCACCACCGCCACTTTGAGCGGGCCGTCACCAAACACCTGCAGCACCAGGGCACCATTGAACTTGATGTTGGACTGCATGAGCGCAGCCGCTGCCGTCATCTCGCCGAGCAAATGGCGAACCGGTTCCGGGTAAGGGCCCGTCTCGGCATTGTTGGCCCGGCGTTGCAGAATGTCACGCCAGGTGTCGGTGAGGCGCACCAGCATGCCGCGCACCGGCAGGCCGTCAAACAAAAATTTGTGCAGTTCGGACATCAGCCAATCTTTCGCAGGCCGTTGCGGAAGCGACGGGCGTTCTGGGCGTAATTCGGCGCACTGCGGCGCAGGCCGGCAATTTGCTCGGGGGTGAGCTCGCGCACGACTTTGGCGGGGCTGCCCACAATCATCGAGCCGTCGGGGAACTCCTTGCCTTCGGTGACCAGCGCACCGGCGCCGACCAGGCAGTTCTTGCCAATCTTGGCGCCATTGAGCACGATGGCGCCCATGCCGATCAGGGTCTCGTCGCCAATGGTGCAACCATGCAGGATGACTTGGTGGCCGACGGTGACGTTTTGGCCAATGGTCAAGGGCAAGCCATGGTCGCTGTGCAACACGCTGCCGTCCTGAACGTTGCTGCCACGGCCAATGCGGATGGGCTCGTTGTCGCCGCGAATCACGGCGTTGAACCAGACGCTGACATCGTCTTCCAACGCGACGCGGCCGATGACTTCGGCGCTGTCGGCAATCCAGGCCGATTCAGCGACTTCGGGAACAATGTCGTCGAGTTGATAGAGTGCCATGGCCGACCTTCGTGCGTTGCTAAAACTACAATTGTACGAATGGAACTCAGACAAGAGGCGCTCAGGGCTTTGGCCATCGCCGATCCGCAAGAAAAAGTGCAGGCCACGCAGGCGCTTTGGGCCCAACGCGCCGCGCTCACCCTTTCCGTCGCCGAGGTCTTGGTGCCTGGCGATCTTCACCTGCCAGGACGCCCAGATCGCCCCTGCCTGAAACCGGCCCGAGACGTGCCTTCGCGCTCCCCCTTCACCACGCAAGGGCTGGCGGCCTTGATGCACGCGGTCTGTCACATCGAGTTCAATGCCATCAACCTGGCCTTGGACGCCGTCTGGCGATTCGCCGACATGCCGGACAACTACTATGCCGATTGGCTGAGCGTGGCGTACGAGGAGTCCACGCATTTTGTGCTGGTGCGCGACCACCTGAACACGCTGGGTTTTCCCTATGGCGACTTTGACGCCCACGATGGCCTGTGGTCCATGTGTGAAAAAACCCGCGATGACGTGGTGGCCCGCATGGCCGTGGTCCCGCGCACCTTGGAAGCACGTGGGCTCGACGCCACGCCGCTGATCCAAGACAAACTGCAACGCGTGGGCACCGAGGATGCGCGCAAGGCCAGCGCCATTCTGGACATCATCCTGCGCGATGAGGTGGGCCATGTGGCCATTGGCAACCATTGGTACCACTGGCTGTGCGAACAACAAGGCCTGGACCCTGTGGCGCATGATCAATACCTGGTTGAAAAGCTAGAAGCCCCTCGGCTGCGCCCCCCCTTCAACCTTGAGGCCCGTCGGCGCGCTGGATTCACTGCTGAAGAAATGCAACGGCTGGAGGGCTAGGGGTCAGGTCTTGAGTTTTGCCTTTTTTCTGTGGA
>CAINMN010000183.1 GCA_903850735.1 uncultured Burkholderiales bacterium
CGGGCAGCGACTACGCCTTCAGCCTGAACCTGCTGAAAAAATTCAAAGCCCTGTTCCCGCAGGTCCCGACCAAGAGCGGCCTGATGGTGGGCCTGGGCGAAACCGACGAAGAAATTCTGACCGTGATGCGCGACATGCGCGCCCACGACATCGACATGCTGACCATTGGCCAGTACCTGGCGCCGAGCAACAGCCACTTGCCGGTGCGCCGCTATGTGCACCCCGACACCTTCAAGATGTTCGAGCGCGAAGCGCTGGCCATGGGCTTCAGCCACGCCGCCGTGGGCGCCATGGTGCGCTCGAGCTACCACGCCGACCAGCAAGCCCATGCGGCGGGCGTCGCCGCCTGAGGCCTCAGCCCTGCAAGCGCCGCTCTAAAAAGTCCAGCCGGTCCTGGCCCCAGAAAATCTCGCCATCCACCACGTAGCTGGGCGCCCCGAACACGCCGGCGGCGATGGCTTGCTCGGTATAGGCCTCGTATTTTTCCTGGACGACCTGGGTTTGCGACTTGTCCATGCATGCCGCGTCCAAGCCTTGCTCGGCCAACAACTCGGCCAGCAGCTTGCCGTCGGCAATGTTGCGCTCTTGCGCCCACACCGCCGACAAGATGGCGCCGGTGATTTTCATCGCGGCTTCGGTGCCGTGGTGCAAGTCGACGGCAATGATGAGGCGCGAGGCATCGTCGCCAGCCACCGGGAAATACTTGGGCTTGAGGTTCAACGGTGCCTTCAGGTGCTGGCTGAAACGCTCGAGCTCCACCAGGCGATAAGCCTGACGTTGCGGCGCCCGCTGGCCCAGGGGCAACCCGCCCGAAATGGGAAAGACCTTGCCGCCCAGATCGACGGGCATCACCCGCAGCTTGGCGCCGGCGGCTTGCGCCAACTGGTGCAGCCGCGCATGGCCCAAATACACCCATGGGCTTTGGGGAGCAAGGTAATAGTCAATTGCGTGATCCAAGAATGTCTCCTGTCGTGCTATCTTGCGGTTTCAGACAACCGGTTGTAACGGTTTCGAACCATTTTTGCAGGAGACGCTGATGAAACCCGTATTGCTTGTGACAGGCGGCAGCCGTGGCATTGGCGCGGCCACCGCACGGCTGGCGGCCCAGGCAGGCTGGGCCGTGGCGGTCAACTACACCCAAAACTCACAAGCGGCCGATGAGGTGGTTCGCGCCATCCGCGCCGACGGCGGCCAAGCCATCAGCGTGCAAGCCGATGTCGGCGACGAAGCCCAGATCATGGCCATGTTCGCCCAAGTCGATGCCAAGCTCGGGCGCCTGAGCGGCCTGGTGAACAACGCAGGCATTGTGGATTTGCCCGCGCGCGTGGACGAAATGAGCTGGGCGCGCCTGGAGCGCATGATGCGCATCAATGTGCTGGGCAGCATGGCGTGCGCGCGCGAAGCCGTGCGGCGCATGAGCACCCGCCATGGCGGTCAGGGCGGCGCCATTGTCAACCTGAGCAGCGCGGCCGCGAAATTGGGCTCACCCAACCAGTACGTGGATTACGCCGCCAGCAAGGGTGCCATTGACACCCTGACCCTGGGTCTGGCCAAGGAAGTCGCCGCCGAAGGCATTCGCGTCAACGGCGTGCGCCCGGGCATCATCGACACCGACATTCATGCCAGCGGCGGGCTGCCCGACCGCGTCAAGGAACTGGCACCTCAGTTGCCCATGCGCCGTGCCGGCACTTCCGAGGAGGTAGCCCAAGCCATTGTGTGGCTGCTCAGCGATGCCTCGAGTTACACCACCGGCAGCTGCATCGAAGTCACCGGCGGCCGCTGATCCCTTTTTCGAAATTTCATTCTCAGGATTGTCATGACCCTTCAAACCATTCACCATTTTGTGCAGGGCCAGCGTTTTGCAGGCACTTCGTCGCGTCAGCAAGACGTGTTCAACCCGGCCACCGGCGCCGTCACCGGCCAGGTCACTCTGGGCAACACGGCCGATGTGAACGCCGCCGTGGCTGCCGCCCAAGCGGCGTTTCCCGCCTGGGCCGAGATGCCACCGATTCGCCGCGCGCGGGTGTTGTTCAAATTTCTGGAGCTGCTGAACCGCCACCGCGACGACCTGGCCCGCATGATCACCGCCGAGCATGGCAAGGTGTTCACCGACGCCCAGGGCGAAGTGACGCGCGGCATTGAAATTGTGGAGTTCGCCTGTGGCGCACCCCAATTGCTGAAGACCGCTTTCACTGACCAGGTCTCCACCGGCATCGACAACTGGACCCTGCGCCAGCCCCTGGGCGTGGTGGCCGGCATCACGCCGTTCAACTTTCCCGTGATGGTGCCCATGTGGATGTTCCCGGTGGCGCTGGCCTGCGGCAACAGCTTCATCCTCAAGCCCAGCCCGATCGATCCCTCGCCCTCGCTGTTCATGGCGGACTTGCTGAAAGACGCCGGCCTGCCCGATGGCGTGTTCAACGTCATCCAGGGCGACAAGGAAGTGGTGGACGCCCTGCTGACCCACCCGCAAGTGCAAGGCCTGAGCTTTGTCGGCTCCACCCCCATCGCCAACTACATTTATGAAACCGGAGCGCACCATGGCAAGCGTGTGCAGGCCCTGGGTGGCGCCAAGAACCACATGGTGGTGATGCCCGACGCCGACCTCGACCAGGCGGTGGACGCGCTGATTGGCAGCGCCTATGGCTCGGCCGGCGAACGTTGCATGGCCATCAGCGTGGCCGTGCTGGTCGGCGATGTGGCCGAGCGCATCATGCCCAAGCTGGTGGAGCGCACCCGCACCCTCAAAGTGCTCAATGGCACCAACCTCAGCGCCGAGATGGGCCCCATCGTGACCGCCGCCGCGCTGGCACGCATCACCGGCTACATCGAGCAAGGCCAGAAAGAGGGCGCGCAGATGCTGGTCGATGGCCGCGGCTTTGACGGCAAGCAAGCCGGCGAGGGCTGCGACCAAGGCTTCTGGCTCGGCGGCACGTTGTTCGACCACGTCAAGCCCGCCATGCGCATCTACAAGGAAGAAATTTTCGGGCCGGTGCTCAGCTGCGTGCGCGTGAAAGACTTTGGCGAGGCGGTCAACCTGATCAACGCCCATGAGTTTGGCAACGGCGTGAGTTGCTTCACCCGCGACGGCAATGTGGCGCGCGAATTCTCGCGCCGCATTCAGGTGGGCATGGTGGGCATCAATGTGCCCATTCCCGTGCCCATGGCCTGGCATGGCTTTGGCGGCTGGAAGCGCTCGCTGTTTGGCGACATGCACGCCTATGGCGAAGAAGGCGTGCGCTTTTACACCCGCCAAAAGAGCATCATGCAACGCTGGCCAGAGAGCATTGGCAAAGGCGCCGAGTTCGCCATGCCGACGTCGAAATAAGCGCCAAGCTTGCAAGGAGAGGGCGGGCCATGAGCGACATGCAATTCGACTACATCATCATCGGCGGCGGCACGGCCGGCTGCCTGATGGCCAACCGCCTCAGCGCCAATGCCTCGCACAAGGTGCTGCTGATCGAGGCGGGTCGAAAGGATGACTACCACTGGGTTCACATTCCGGTGGGGTACCTGTATTGCATTGGCAACCCACGCACCGACTGGCTGTACCAGACCGAAAAAGACCCGGGCCTGAATGGCCGCCAGCTGCGCTACCCGCGCGGCAAGGTGCTGGGCGGCTGCTCCAGCATCAATGGCATGTTGTACTTGCGCGGCCAGTCGCGCGACTACGACCAGTGGGCCGAGCTTACCGGCGATGCGCGCTGGCGTTGGGAGCACAGCCTGCCGTATTTCAAGCTGCACGAAGACCACTACAAAGGCGCCAACGCACAGCACGGCGCCAAGGGCACGATGAGCGAGTTGCTGAAGGGTGACTCGGTCTACAAAAAAACCTTGCGGCACCACAAGGCCGGCGGCGAATGGCGCATTGAAAAGCAACGCCTGCGCTGGGACATCCTGGACGCCTTCTCGCAGGCGGCGCAACAAGCCGGCATCCCGGCCAGCGATGACTTCAACCGCGGCAACAACGAGGGCGTTGGCTATTTCGAAGTGAACCAGCGCGAGGGCTGGCGCTGGAACACGGCCAAGGCCTTTTTGCGCCCGGCCTGCTACGCCCGTCCGAATTTCGAGCTGTGGACCTCGGCGCAAGTCAGCCGACTGATCCTCGAGACCCTGCCCGATGGCAGCCAGCGGTGCCAGGGGGTGGAGGTGTGGGACGGCCATCAAATGGTGACGGCGCATGCCAAGCGCGAAGTGGTGCTCAGCGCCGGCAGCATTGGCACGCCGCAAATTTTGCAGCTGTCGGGCATTGGCCCGACCCCGCTGTTGCAGCAGCACGGCATCACACCGGTGATCGACTTGCCCGGCGTGGGCGGCAATTTGCAAGACCATTTGCAAATTCGCGCAGTCTTCAAAGTCGAGGGCGTGAAAACGCTGAACACCCTGGCCAACAGCCTGTGGGGCAAGGCCATGATCGGTTTGGAATACGCCTTCAAGCGCACCGGCCCCATGAGCATGGCCCCGTCACAGCTGGGCGCCTTCACCCGCAGCTCACCCGAGCAGGCCTGGCCCAACATCGAGTACCACGTGCAGCCGCTGAGCCTGGATGCCTTTGGAGAGCCCTTGCATCCCTTCCCGGCGTTCACGGCCAGCGTGTGCAACCTGAACCCCACCAGCCGCGGCTCGGTCAACATCCCCAGCCCCGATTTCCACCAATCCCCCGCGATTGCGCCCAACTACCTGAGCACGCCAGAAGACCGCAAGGTGGCGGC
>CAINMN010000184.1 GCA_903850735.1 uncultured Burkholderiales bacterium
GACCAGGGGCTTGGGCATGAAGGTGGCGGTCTTGCCGTAGGCATTGGCCACGTTCCACACCACGTACTTCAGCTTCTGCGTCCAGTCGGCGCGCTCCACCAGGGTGGAGAACTTGGTGCCGATTTCGTTCTGGCCAGCGCCTGCCACTTCGTGGTGGAACACTTCGACCGGGATGCCGATTTCTTCGAGGATGGAGACCATCTCGGCGCGCATGTCTTGCGTGCTGTCAACCGGGGGCACGGGGAAATAGCCGCCCTTGACGGTGGGACGGTGGCCTTTGTTGCCGCCTTCGATGACCTTGCCGGTGTTCCAGGGGGCTTCGTAGTCGTCGATCTTGAAGAAGGCGCCGGACATTTCATTGCCCCAACGCACGTCGTCAAACAGGAAGAACTCGGGTTCCGGGCCGAAGTAAGCGGCATCGCCCAGGCCAGAGGCCTTCAGATAGGCTTCAGCGCGCTTGGCGATGGAGCGGGGATCGCGGTCATAGGCCTTGCCATCGCCCGGCTCCAACACGTCGCAGGACAACACCAAGGTGGTTTCTTGGAAGAAGGGGTCGATGAAGGCGGTGCTGGCGTCGGGCATGAGCAACATGTCGGATGCTTCAATGCCTTTCCAGCCAGCGATGGAAGAACCATCAAAGGCATGACCTTCGCTGAACTTGTCTTCATTGAAATGAGACATGGGCACGCTCACGTGCTGCTCTTTGCCACGGGTGTCGGTGAAGCGGAAATCCACGAATTTGACTTCGTTTTCTTTCACAAGCTTCATCACGTCGGCGACGGTCTTGGCCATCAGTTTCTCCTGCAGAGGGGTTGTTAAAAAAAGATAGTGTTTGCTGAGCAGGTTTTATGCCACGCATATTGCCCGCGCCAGAAAAACGCAGCCCTCTATTTTGCCCTGAGTTGGGCGGGCATCGGGCCCTGGGATGGCTGGTTTTTCCGAAAAAAAGCTGTGCGCTGGCACCGATTGCGTGCCGCTCCAATATAGCACCAATTTAGTGCATCTTTAAGATCGCACCAATTCTGGGCCCAATTTTGCACCGAAAACGTGCAGGCCCGCCAGCATCGCCGGGTAAGCCGCTTTGACCTTGTCGGGATCACCCTTGACGCCCAGTTCAATGTGCCGCCCATGCTCGGGATGGTCCACACTGGGCAAGCTGAAGACCTTGACGCCGGGGTGCTGCGCTTCCAGGGTCTCCATCAGGGGGGTCAAGGCCGCTTCCATGGCGCCGTAGACGATGACCGATTTTTCGAGCCAGGCCGCCTTTTGGAACAAATGGCCATAGTGCGTGTCCAGCACCCATTCGATCATGGGCCAGGCCATCACGGGAAAGCCGGGCACGAAATGCACGGCGCCGGTCTGCAGCGCGCGGCCGGGGGACACACAGGTGAAGCCCGGAATCTTGTTGTAGGGATTGGGAATGATCTGGGCGCTTTGCGGAAACACGCCCATGTTCAGGCGATGGATGTTGTCTTCGCGGTTGGGCTCATAGGGCAGGCCCTGCTCTTTCGCAACGTCTTGCATGCGCTCGCGAATCAGCAACTCGGCCTGGGGGTGCAGGGCCAGCGCCTGGTTCAAGGCCTTGGCGGCGCATTGGCGGGTGTGGTCGTCGGGCGTGGCGCCAATGCCGCCGCATGAGAACACAATGTCACCACTGTCAAACGCACGCTTCAAGGTTTGGGTGATGCGCTCAGGCGAGTCCCCCACATAGTCGGCGTAGGCCAGGCTGATGCCCCGCGCGCCCAGCAATTCGATGACCTTGGTGAGGTGCTTGTCCGCGCGCTTGCCAGAGAGGATTTCGTCGCCAACGATGATCACGCCAAAGTCGGGACGGGAGGTGTCAGGGTGGGGGTTGCTTGGGTTCATGCAGAGATCGTAGCGTGTCGCCCGTCAGCGCGCCTGTCGCGTTGGCAGCGTCCGACTCGCGCCGCAGGTCATGCAGCGCGGCCAGGCCAAAGTGGGCGAACCACAGTGCGGTGAAGGCAAACACCACGGCGTAAATCCAGATCGCCACCGGCACCAGCACCACAAAGGCTGCGGCAAACAAGGCGCCCGAGGCCCAGACCAGGCTGGGGGCCGCCCCCATGAAACCGCTGAGCACGCCCATCAGCAACAGCGAGAAACGGTGACGCCGCAACAGTTCCAGCCGCTCCTCGCGACTGGCATGCACAGCCAGGGCATCGAAGGCCATCACGCGGTAGGTGAGCCAGCCCCAAATCAGGGGAGGCAACACGAAAATGAAGGGGGGAATCCACCACAAGGGCATGGACAAGACCATGAGGACACACGCGATCAGGGTGGAGCCCAAGGTCCAGCCCAGGCTGGCCAGCAAGGAGCCGCCATGATGGCGCGCCAGGTCACGAAAACGGCGCTTGGCCACCATGTCCACCAAGGCGGGGCCCATCATCAGCGACACCGCCAGCAAGCACAGCAAGATCAACAATGGGGTGATGGCAAAAATCACGATCAGGGGTGCCATGGCCGCGCCCACGCGCGCTGCGCCAAAGGCCGCCGCCCAGCCCAGAAATTTTTGCAACAGGGGCCATCCCTCCAAGCCGTCGCGCACCCAGGCCACGGAAGGCTCCCAGTAAAAGTAGCCCCAGCCCAGGGCCACGACCATGAGCAGCACCAAGGGCACCAGCGACAACAACATCACCCGCAAGTGCAGGGTGTAGGCCAGCGCGCGCCAGAAAGAATCAAAAAACAATCGCATGCGCCAAGCATAGCGAATGCTGAAACCTTGCAAGGCTTAAATGGCCACCATCTGGCGAATGCCTTTGTCTTGCATCTCGCTGCCGGGGCCGCGCGCAATCACTTCTCCGCGCTCCATCACCAGGTACTGGTCGGCCAGTTCTTCGGCGAAGTCGTAGTACTGCTCGCACAGCACGATGGCCATGGTGCCGCGGTCGGCCAGCATGCGGATCACGCGGCCGATGTCCTTGATGATGCTGGGCTGAATGCCCTCGGTGGGCTCGTCGAGCACCAGCAATTTGGGGCCCGCCGCCAAGGCGCGCGCAATCGCCAGCTGCTGTTGCTGACCGCCCGACAAGTCACCGCCACGGCGATGCAGCATTTGCTTCAACACCGGAAACAGCTCGAACAGTTCGGCCGGGATGGGGGTGCTGCCAGGCTGGGTGGCCAAGCCCATGCGCAAGTTTTCTTCCACCGTGAGGCGGGCAAAAATTTCGCGCCCTTGCGGCACATAACCGATGCCCGCACGGGCACGCTCATAGGGCGTGGCGTGGTGCAAGGGCTGGCCTTCCAGCTCGATCTGCCCTTGGCGGATGGGCACCAGGCCCATCAAGGATTTGAGCAAGGTGGTTTTGCCCACGCCATTGCGCCCCAGCAACACGGTGACCTGCCCCCGCTCTGCGCTCAGGCTGACGTCACGCAAGATGTGCGAGCCGCCGTAGTACTGTTGGATGTTGGAAACTTTCAGCATGCTTGTATCTCTTGGGAGGGCCGCTTTGCGTCAGCGGCCCAGGTAAACCTCAATCACCCGCTCATCGGCTTGCACCTGATCGAGCGTGCCTTGCGCCAGCACGGCGCCATCGCACAACACGGTGACGATGTCGGAGATGGTGCGCACAAAGCTCATGTCGTGCTCCACCACCATCAGCGAGTGCTTGCCCTTGAGGGTCAGGAACAGCTCGGCTGTGCGCGCGGTTTCCTGGTCGGTCATGCCGGCCACGGGTTCGTCGAGCAACAGCAATTTGGGGTCTTGCATCAGCAACATGCCAATTTCCAGCCATTGCTTCTGGCCATGGCTGAGGTTGCCCGCCTGGCGAAACACACTGTCGCTGAGCTGGATGGTGTCGATGACGTCGGCCAAGCGGTCGGACTGCGCCGAGTCCAATTTGAAGAACATGGAGGCGCGCACGCCCTTGTGGGTTTTCAGGGCCAGTTCCAGGTTTTCAAACACGCTGAGGTGCTCGAACACCGTGGGCTTTTGAAATTTCCGGCCGATGCCGAGCTGGGCGATTTCCGGCTCGTTGTAACGCAACAGGTCGATGGTGCTGCCGAAAAACACCTGCCCTTCATCGGGGCGGGTTTTGCCGGTGATGATGTCCATCATGGTGGTCTTTCCCGCGCCATTGGGGCCGATGATGCAGCGCAACTCGCCCGGGGCAATGTCGAGTGACAGCTTGTTGATGGCCTTGAAGCCGTCAAAGCTGACCGACACATCCTCGAGGTACAGGATGCGGCCATGGGTCAGGTCGACTTCGCCGGCCTGGTGCACACGGCCATAGCTGGCACTGCGCCCGCCGGAGTCGGTCGCGCCCGCTTCTTGGCGCGCTTGCAAGGCTTGGGTGCGCTGCGCGCCCGCTTCCATCAAATCGGGCGTCATGACGCGTCTCCTCGGCGCTGGCTGAGCTTGCGCACCAAGCCCACCACACCTTGCGGCAAATACAGGGTGACGGCGATGAACAGCGCCCCCAGGAAATAAAGCCAGAACTCGGGCGCGGTGACGGTCAGCCAGCTCTTCATGCCGTTGACCAGGAAGGCGCCCACGATGGGCCCGATCAAGGTGGCGCGGCCGCCCACAGCCGCCCAGATGGCAATTTCAATCGACTGCGCTGGGCTCATCTCGCTGGGGTTGATGATGCCCACTTGCGGCACATACAACGCACCCGCCACACCGCACATCACCGCAGAGAGCGTCCAGATGCTGAGCTTGTAGGGCAAAGGCGAGTAGCCCGAGAACATCACGCGGCTTTCGGCGTCACGAATGGCTTGCAGCACGCGGCCGTATTTGCTGCGCACCAGCCACTTGGCCAACAAAAAGAAGCCCAGCAAGGTCAGGCCTGTGATGACGAACAAAGTCATGCGCATTTCAGGCGTGGCCACCGGCAAGCCCAGGATGCGCTTGAAGTCGGTGAAGCCGTTGTTGCCCCCAAAGCCGGTTTCGTTTCGGAAAAACAGCAGCATGGCGGCAAAGGTCATGGCCTGGGTGATGATGGAGAAATACACGCCCTTGATGCGCGAGCGGAACGCGAAGTAGCCAAACACCCAGGCGATCACGCCAGGCACCAGCACAATCAAAATCAAGGTGGCGACAAAGCTGTCGCTGAAGGTCCAATGCCAGGGCAGGCTTTTCCAGTCCAGGAACACCATGAAGTCGGGCAAGTCGGATTTGTAGTTGCCATCGCGGCCAATCTGGCGCATCAGGTACATGCCCATGGCATAGCCGCCCAGCGCAAAGAACAAGCCATGACCCAGCGACAAGATGCCGGTGTAGCCCCAAATCAAGTCCATGGCCAGGGCACAAATGGCGTAGCACATGATTTTGCCGAGCAGGGCAATGGCGTAATCGCTGAGGTGAAAGGCGCTGCCTTGCGGCACCATCAGGTTCAGCACGGGCGCCAGGGCGCAGACCACCAGCAGCGCCACCATGAAAGCGCTCCAGCCACTGCGGCTCATCAAGGGGGTGGAAGGAATTTGCAAAGTTGTCATGTCATGCCTCCGCACTGCGGCCCTTCATCGCGAACAAGCCTTGCGGACGTTTCTGAATGAAGACGATGATGAACACCAGCACGGCAATCTTGGCCAGCACAGCACCGGCCCAGCCTTCAAGGATTTTGTTGATGATGCCCAGGCCCAGCGCGGCATACACCGTTCCGGCCAGCTGGCCCACGCCGCCCAGGACCACCACCATGAACGAGTCCACGATGTAGCTTTGGCCCAGGTCGGGGCCCACGTTGCCAATCTGGCTCAGGGCACAGCCCGCCAGACCGGCGATGCCCGAGCCCAGGGCGAAAGCGTAAGTGTCGATGCGGGCCGTGTTCACGCCCATGCACGAGGCCATCGGCCGGTTTTGCGTCACGCCCCGCACAAACAGCCCCAGCCGCGTCTTGCCAATCAGCAAGGCCATGCCAATCAACACCGCCGCCGCGAAACCAATGATGATCAGGCGGTTCCAGGGCAGCGTGAGGTTGGACAACACCTGCAAGCCGCCGCTCATCCACTGCGGGTTTTCAACGCCGACGTTTTGCGCGCCGAACAGAGAGCGCACGCCTTGCATCAGCATCAAGCTGATACCCCAGGTGGCCAGCAAGGTTTCCAAGGGCCGGCCGTACAGGTGACGCAGCACCGTGCGCTCCAAGGCCGCGCCCACCAGGGCCGAGGCCATGAAAGACACCGGGATGGCCAGCAGCAGGTAAGCGTCGAAATAAGCAGGCAGGTAAGTGCGGAACAGCCCCTGCACCACATAGGTGGCATAGGCGCCAATCATCATCAGCTCACCATGGGCCATGTTGATCACGCCCATCAAGCCATAGGTGATGGCCAGGCCCAAGGCCACCAGCAGCAGGATGGAGCCCAGGCTGATGCCGGTGAACAAGGCCCCTAGGCGCTCGCCCCAGGCCAGTGCCGCTTGCAAGGACCGCAAGCTGGCTTCCAGTTGGGCACGCACGGCCGCATCGGTCTCTTGCGTCAACTGTTGGTTCAACAAGCGCTGGGTGTCTGGCGTTTTGCTGTTGGCCAGCGTTTTGGCGGCTGCCAAGCGCTGCGCTTTGTCTTCATGCGTCAAGGCCACGGCGGCGCGGGCAAATTCCAGCTGCTCGGCAATGCGGGTGTTTTTTTCTGCGCCGATGGCACGTTCCACCAGGGCCAGCTTGCTGGCATCCGGCTCTTTGATCATGGCCTGCACGGCGGCCATGCGCACTTTGTCGTCGGCACTGAAGAGCCGCAAGCCGGCCATGGCGGCATCCAACTCGCTGCGCAGGCGGTTGTTGCTGACCACGTCTTCGGCATCGGCGGGAACAGTCACTTCAGCACCAGACACCGGGTCGGTGCCTTTGTCGTTGCGAACAATGATCACCTGGTCGGCGGTGACTTTGACGGCATCATCGGCCAAGGCCTGAAGAAAACCGACCGTGCGCTCATCGGCATCGGTCAAGGCTTTGTTCAGGGCTTCAATGCGGGCATCGGTTTGACCGGTGGCGATGGCACGCGCCTGCTCCCGTGTCAATGCCTGGGCTGTCAAGCTGAGGGAACCCAGCAGCAGCGCAGTGAAAAATCGTTGAAATCGGTTCATGCAAACAATCGAGAGGATGGTTTCAGCCAAAAGAAAGGGCGCACCAGTGCGCCCTTTCTTGTCAGGGACGCGAGCCTCTGTTTACTTCTTGGCGGGCTCGTCAGGCTTCTTGTCGTTGCCTTCGATGAACGGGCTCCAGGGCTTGGCCTTGACCGGGCCGTCCGTCTTCCACACCACGTTGAATTGGCCGTCGGCCTTCACTTCACCGATGAACACCGATTTGTGCAGGTGATGGTTCTTCTCGTCCATCTTGGAGGTGATGCCACTCGGGGCCTTGAAGGTCTGCCCGGCCATGGCGGCAATCACTTTGTCGACATCGGTGGTCTTGGCCTTTTCCACGGCCTGCTTCCACATGTTGATGCCGATGTAGGTGGCTTCCATCGGGTCGTTGGTCAGGGGCTTGTCCTTGTGGCCGGCGATGTTCTTGGCCTTGGCGTAGGCGGCCCACTTCTTGGTGAACTCGTCGTTGGCGGGGTTCTTGATGCTCATGAAGTAGTTCCATGCGGCCAGGTGACCCACCAAAGGCTTGGTGTCCACGCCACGCAGTTCTTCTTCACCCACCGAGAAGGCCACCACCGGCACGTCCTTGGCCTTCAAGCCGGCGTTGCCCAGCTCTTTGTAGAAAGGCACGTTGGAGTCGCCGTTGATGGTGGAGACCACAGCGGTCTTGCCACCGGCAGAGAATTTCTTGATGTCGGCCACGATGGTCTGGTAGTCGCTGTGGCCGAAGGGGGTGTATTTCTCA
>CAINMN010000185.1 GCA_903850735.1 uncultured Burkholderiales bacterium
TGGCGGTGAGGCTGGGGCCCATGCCACGCAGGCTGTCGAGCTCGGCTTCTGTGGCTGACTGGATGTCCAGCGCGCAGACGCTGGCGCTCACAAGACCCAGAACGATGGCCGTCGTAAAACGCGCCATCGCCTGCATGTTCAGCCTTGAGCCAGCGTGGCCATGTACTGCGTCACCCCTGTGCGCACATCCGCAAATGCATGGTTGCAACCCGCAGCACGCAAGGCACTCAGGTCGGCCTGGGTGAAGCACTGGTATTTGCCACGCAAGGCATCGGGGAAGGGGATGTAGTCAATCAGGCCGGCTTGCACGGCTTGCGCCAGCGTCAGGGCTTGCTCGGAACGCACGGCACGCTCTGCATTGACCACGGAAAGCGCCACATCGTTGAAGGGCTGGGCGCGCCCGCTGCCCAGGTTGAACAGGCCTGAGCGCTCGGGATGGTCGAAGAACCACAAGTTGACGGCCACCACATCGTCGATGAAGACAAAGTCGCGTTGCTGTTCGCCCGGGCCGTAGCCGCCGTACTCACCGAACAGCTTGACGCGCCCTTCCTGGCGGAATTGGTGGTGCTGGTGAAACGCCACACTGGCCATGCGTCCCTTGTGTTGCTCACGCGGGCCATAGACATTGAAATAGCGAAAGCCCACCACCTGGTGTTTGGCTTTTTCAAAATGCAAACCCGTGAGGCGGCGCAAGCGTTGGTCAAACAACAGCTTGGAGTAGCCATAGACGTTCAGCGGGTGCTCGCAGGCCGGCTCTTCGCGAAAGGTGTCCGAGCCGCCATAGGTGGCCGCCGAGGAGGCGTACAGCAAACGGGTGCCGCTTGCCTGGCAGGCCTCGAACAACTGGCAGGACACGCCGTAGTTGTTGTCCATCATGTAGCGGCCATTGCTTTCCATGGTGTCGCTGCAGGCGCCTTCATGGAACACGGCCTCGACGGCGCCAAACTCGCCGCGCGCAAAGCGCTCGTAAAAACCGTGATGGTCCAGGTAATCGTCGATCTGCAGGTCGGCGAGGTTGCGAAACTTGTCGCCCTCGGTCAGGTCATCGACGGCGATGATGTCGCGGATGCCGCGCGCATTGAGGCCACGGATGATGTTGCTGCCAATGAAGCCGGCCGCGCCGGTGACCACGATTTTCATGCACAGAGCTCCTGGTACGACACGGTGGCCGTCCCGAATTTTCCAACGACGATGCCACCGGCCCGGTTGGCCCAGGGCAATGCATCACGCAAAGACAGGCCGCTGGCCAGCATGGCCGCCAGGGTGGCGATCACGGTGTCGCCTGCGCCGGTCACATCGAACACTTCGCGTGCTTGCGCGGCCACATGGGTCACGCCTTGCGCGTCGAACAGGCTCATGCCTTCTTCGCTGCGGGTGAGCAACAAGGCCTCGAGTTGCAGCGATTGGCGCAGGTTTTGCGCTTTAATCAGCAGGTCTTGCTCGTCTGCCCAACGTCCCACCACCTCTTGCAGTTCGGCGCGGTTGGGGGTGATGACGGTAGCGCCTTGGTAGCGCGAGTAGTCGCTGCCCTTGGGGTCGATCAGCACCGGGCAGCCTTGCGCGCGTGCGGCGGCAACCATGTCGGCCACATGGGCCAGGCCGCCTTTGCCGTAATCGGAAAACAAAATGGCCTGGTGCTGCGGCAAGAGCGCGCGAAACTGGTCGGTTTGCGAGGCCAGCACTTCGGTTTGCGGGGCGTTCTCGAAGTCAGCGCGCAACAATTGCTGCTGGCGGCCAATCACGCGCAGCTTGACGGTGGTTTTGAGTTGCGGGTCACGGCCCAGGCAAGGCGTGATGCCGGTTTGGGCCAGCAAGGCCTCGAGTTGGTGACTGGCGTCGTCGTCACCCACCACGCTCAAGAGGCTGACTTGCGCGCCCAGCGTGACCACGTTGTAGGCCACGTTGGCGCTGCCGCCCAGACGGTCTTCCTCGCGCGTCACGCGCACCACGGGCACGGGGGCTTCGGGGCTGATGCGGTCCACCGAGCCGTACCAATAGCGGTCGAGCATCACATCGCCGACCACCAGCACCTTGGATTTCGAGAGTCGTTCAAGCGAGGGCAGGTTCATAGTTCCTCAATTCGACGCGGGGGGTAGCTGTCCCAGGCCTGACAGCCAGGGCATTGCCAGAAGTGCTGTTGCGCTTCAAAGCCGCAGGCAGCGCAGCGGTAGCGTTTCAAGGGTTTGACGGCGCGCTCCATGGCGCGCGCCAAGGCGGGACGGCGCGCTTCGTCGGCCAGTTGTTCACGGGCAATCCATTGCGACGCGGCCACCAGCGAAGGCTCGCGCTCCAGATGGCGCGCGTACCAGTCGCGGGCCGTGTCATGGCCTTCGGAAACATCCATATTCACCAGGGCATCCAGCACATCGAGCGAGGGCGTGGCTTCGTAATGCGATGTCAACAGCGCATGGACCTGCGGTGTGTGGCCCAGTTGAATCGCCAGGCTGGCCAGTCGCAGCGCCAGCAAGGGCACGAACGTGGGGTTGCGTTGTGCCAGGCTCAGCAAGACCTCGTAGGCGTGCTGGGGCCGCTTTTGCTGGTCTTCCAGTTGCGCCAGGGCCAGGGTGGCACGCGCGGCCTGGGGGGCCAGGGCGATGGCTTGCTTGAGCAAGGCTTCCGCCTGCCCTGGGTCCGTGCCCGCCACGGTGGCGGCTTGTTCGCACAGGTAGTGCGCCTGACGCACCTCGAAATTGCCTTGCCCGGATTGCGCCAACCGTTGCGCCATTTCGGCCGCCTGCGGCCAGTCGCGCGAGCGCTCATAAATGCTCAGCAGGGCCAGTTGGGCTTGCGCTTCGAAGGCTGTGCCACCGAGCTTGCGCAGGCATTCTTCGGCGCGGTCCAGCAGGCCGGCTCTCAGGAAGTCCAGGGCCAGCGCATGCTGGGCACGGTCGCGGTCGGTGTTGCTGAGGTCGGCGCGAGAGAGCAAATGCTGGTGCACCCGCACCGCCCGCTCAAACTCGCCACGCCGGCGAAACAGGTTGCCCAGCGCGAAATGCAACTCGCTGGTGTCCGGGTCTTGTTGAACCGCTTCGATGAAAGCGTCGATGGCCTGGTCTTGCTGTTCGTTCAGCAAATGGTTCAGGCCCTTGAAGTAGGCCTTGGGGTTCTGCCGGTTTTCCATGCGCAGTTGGCGCAGGTCCAGGCGCGAAGCCAGCCAGCCCAGGCCAAAGGCCAGGGGCAGGCCCAGCAAAATCCAGCTCAGGTCAAAGTCCATGCACGGCGTCCGGCGGCGTGGCCGGCTGCACAGGTTGCGCCACCGTGGGTGCAACCGGCGTTTCTGCCACGGCTGGGCCGCTTTGCGACTGGGCCTGTTGCGCCACACGGCGCTCACGCCACCAGCGCGGCACCATGCCCAACACGCCCACCACCACCCCCAGCACAAAGGCGCTCAGCACCACCAGCACCATGGGCGCGCGCCACTGGGTGCCAAAAAAGAAATGCACGGTGACATCGTCCTGGTTGTTCAGGGCGAAAGCGAAGAGGGTAAAAAAAATGGCCGCCTTCAGCGTCCACTGAAGCAGCCACAGGAGATTTTTCAAGGGGATTCCTCTGTGACAGGCCCTGATTTTAAGCCTGTCACAGGGTAAAACCCAAACCGGCATTTACTTGGCGGGAAGCTCCAGCAAGGCCGGGGTGCGGGCGTCCACCGCTTCGCGCAAGGCTTTGCCTGGCTTGAAGTGGGGCACACGCTTTTCAGGAATCGCCACACTCTCGCCCGAACGCGGGTTGCGTCCCATGCGAGGCGGGCGACGGTTGATCGAGAAGGTCCCAAAACCGCGCAGCTCGATTCGGTGGCCCCGCACCAGCGCATCGCTCATTGCGTCAAGAAGGGTCTTGACGGCGAACTCTGCGTCGCGGTGCGTCAGCTGCCCAAAGCGGGCCGCCAGTTCTTCCACCAAATCGCTGCGGGTCATGAAAGCGTTCCGTCTCAGCCGTTGTTGTCCAGCTTGGCGCGCAGCAGGGCGCCCAGGCTGGTGGTGCCGGCGTTTTCACGCGATGCTTGCTGGTTCAGCGAAGCCATGGCTTCTTGCTGGTCAGCGGCATCCTTGGCCTTGATGGACAACTGGATGTTGCGGGTCTTGCGATCGACGTTCACCACCACGGCAGTGACTTCGTCGCCTTCCTTGAGCACGCTGCGGGCGTCTTCCACGCGGTCGCGTGAAATTTCGCTGACGCGCAGGTAGCCCAGGATGTCTTCGCCCAGGTCGATCTCGGCGCCCTTGGCGTCGACCGTCTTGACCTTGCCGGTCACGATCTGGCCTTTGTCATTCACCGACACGAAGGTAGTGAAGGGGTCGGCGTCCAGTTGCTTGATGCCCAGGGAGATGCGCTCGCGCTCGACGTCCACGGCCAGAACGATGGCTTCCACGTCTTGGCCCTTCTTGTAATTGCGCACGGCGGCTTCGCCGGTTTCGTTCCAGGACAGGTCGGACAGGTGCACCAGGCCGTCGATGCCGGCTGCCAGGCCCACGAACACGCCAAAGTCGGTGATCGACTTGATCGGGCCCTTGACGCGGTCGCCACGCTTGGTGTTCTGGGCAAATTCTTGCCAGGGGTTGGCACGGCACTGCTTCATGCCCA
>CAINMN010000186.1 GCA_903850735.1 uncultured Burkholderiales bacterium
GCGACTTGGTTACTAGAACCATGGCAATCGCCTTAAAACGCCCACGCTTATCGGCTGTAGATTTTTAATGAACCTTGTTTGCAAGCAACGGTCGATGCCGTCTTCTCTTGCGTCCTCCGCCGTTTTCAGCAGAGCCTTGAATTATGACACGCTTTTTAATAACCTGTCAACACTCAGGGTTTTTACTGAGGCGCCTTGTTAACCTTGGCATTTCTCAGCGTAGCCTGCCAGTATACAACAGGTTTAGGACTTTTGTCAAAGCTGTCGTATTTATTTGTTTCCACAGCCTGGCTGCTGACCCCCTGACTGGGCACCACTGCGTTTTCAGCAGAGCCTGCAACTATAGCATGGTTTTTCAGAAACACACAAGTTGTCTCAAGAGGTCACGATAATGAAGCCATATGTCTTTGATCTCCCTACAGCAAGCCCAACTGGCCTACGGCCATGTGGCACTTCTCGACCACGTCGACTTCTCCCTGGAAACACAAGAGCGTGTCGGCCTGATTGGCCGCAATGGCACAGGCAAGTCGTCCATGCTGCGCATCCTGGCCGGCCATGAATCACCAGACGATGGCAGCTTGCAATGCCAACAAGGCTTGCGTCGTGCGTTCGTGGCGCAAGAACCGCAACTCAACCCTCAGCACACCGTGTTCGAGTCGGTCAGCGAGGGACTGGGCAATGTGCGCGAATGGATTGACCAGTACACCCGCGGGGAAGGCTCGCTGGACGAGTTGCAAAACGCCATTGAGTTGGTGGACGGCTGGAATTGGGAGCAGCGCGTGCAGGAGACCCTGGCGCGGCTGAAGCTCGATGGGCAAGCCCGCATTGCCACGCTGTCAGGCGGCAACGCCAAGCGCGTTGCCTTGGCGCAAGCGCTGGTGAGCGCCCCCGATGTCTTGCTGCTGGACGAACCCACCAACCATTTGGACATCGACAGCATCGAGTGGCTGGAGCAATTGCTGCTCGACTTCAAGGGCAGCCTGGTGACCATCACCCACGACCGCGCCTTCTTGGACCAGATTGCCACCCGCATTCTGGAGCTGGACCGGGGCCATTTGCGCTCCTACCCTGGCAACTTCGCACAGTACTTGATACTGAAGGAAGAACAGCTGGCACAAGAAGCCGTGATCCAAGCCCGCGCCGACAAATTGCTGGCCGCCGAAGAGGTCTGGATTCGCCGCGGCGTCGAAGCCCGCAGAACACGCAGCCAAAGCCGCATCAATCGCCTGGAAGCCTTGCGCAAGCAACGCCAGGCACGGCGTGACGTGGTCGGTCAGGTCAAGCTGGACATTTCGCGTGGCGCCCCCAGCGGCAAGCTGGTGGCCGAACTCGATGGCGTGAGCAAGTCGTTTGCGGCCCCAGGCCATCCCGCGGGCGCCAAAAAGGTGGTGAACAATTTCAGTGGCACGTTGCTGCGCGGCGACAAAATCGGCCTGATCGGTCCCAATGGTGCCGGCAAAACCACGCTGTTGAAACTGATCCTGGGCGAGCTCGAGCCCGACCAGGGCAGCGTGCGACGCGGTTCGAATTTACAAGTGGCCTACTTTGACCAGCACCGCGAACAGCTGGACCTGGATGCCACGCTGGAAGACTTCATCAGCCCGGGCAGCGAGTGGATTGAGATCGGGCAACAGCGCAAGCACGTCAAAAGCTACCTCACCGACTTTCTGTTCTCGCCCGCGCGGGCCAACTCGCCGGTGCGATCGCTCTCCGGTGGCGAGCGCAACCGCCTGCTGTTGGCACGCTTGTTCGCACGGCCGGCCAATGTGCTGGTGCTCGATGAGCCGACCAACGATTTGGACATCGACACCCTGGAGTTGCTGGAGGACCTGATCCAAGATTACGCGGGCACCGTCTTCATCGTCAGCCACGACCGCGCCTTCATTGACAACGTGGTCACCAGCACCCTGGTCTTCGAGGGCGATGGCCATTGGCGCGAATACGAAGGCGACATTCAAGACTGGCTGACGCAGTCGGCGCGCATGCGGGCTGCGCAAGCCAGTGCCGCGCCTGCCAGCTCCGCGCCGCAGTCGGCGCCCCCCACAACAGACAGCTCGCCGCCTGTGAAAAAAGCCGCGGCCAAGCTCAGCTACAAAGAGCAACGCGAACTCGAAACACTGCCTCAAACCATGGAAGCACTGGAAAACGAGCAAAAACAACTGCGTGAAGCCTTGGCCGACCCGCAAATCTATGTCAAAGACCCCCAGCAAGCGGCCACATGGCACGCGCGTGACGCAGAGATTGACGATGCGTTGCTGACCTGCCTGGAGCGCTGGGAAACACTGTCGGCGCGCTGAGGCCCCGCATTGTGCGGTCGCTGCGGCGACCGACGCGCAGGGACATTCCAGGGAAAATCTGCCATCCTTCTTGAGATCACACGCCATGGGAACGCTCTACCTCGTACGCCACGGTCAAGCCTCGTTTGGCGCTGACAACTACGATCAACTCAGCCCGCTGGGTTGGCAACAAAGTCGGCGCTTGGGCCAGTACTTTCTGGAGCACGGCCACCGGTTTGATGCGGTCATCACCGGCACCTTGCAGCGCCATGATGAAACCTGGCAAGGCATCCGCGAGGGCATGGGGGTCGACTTGCCCACCACCCGCCAGCCTGGCTTGAACGAATACGACAGCGAAGCCGTCATCCGCACGGTGCACCCGCAGCCCTTGAAAAAGCCCGACTCGCCGGAGCTGTACCGACACCATTTCCGCTTGCTGCGCGATGGCTTGCGCCAATGGATGGAAGGCGCCGTCTCGCCCGAAGGCATGCCCAGTTACACAGATTTCCGGGCGGGCGTGGTCGCGGCACTGGACTGGGTCAGAACACAGCATACGGGCAATGTGCTGCTGGTATCGAGTGGGGGGCCCATTTCAACAGCGGTGGGGCATATTTTGGGCACGGCCCCGGAAACCACGATTGAATTGAACTTTCACATTCGCAACAGCGCCGTCAGCGAATTCAAATACAACCCAAAAGGCCATCGCCTGGTCAGCTACAACACCCTCAATCACCTGGATGGCCCAAATTACAAGGGCTGGACGACCTTCACCTGAGGGTTGTCAACGGCAAACGGCCAACTTCTTGCAGCAGCTTGGCGAGTTGCAAGCCGGCCGAAGCCACCAAAGCCTGCCCTTTGGCAGCCGTTGCAGCGGCCGCATTGCCGGCCGCGCCCTTCGCGTTGTAGTCCTGCATGTGCCAACCCATCTTGGCACTTTTCCCATTGCCCAGCACGTCAAATTCGGCGGCGCGTTGCTCGGAAGTGGAGGGAAAGTTTTCGGCCTGCGCCATGTCCACCCCTTGCGGGTGCAAGGCCAGCATCATGGAGGTTTCTTGGTCGCCGCCATGCACGCCAAAGCGATGCTCGTGCTCAGAGAACAGTCCCGTCACGGCAGCGCCCAAGGGCAGCTGGTACCAGTTGCTGCTGAACACCAGCATGTTGCAGCGGCCGCGCAATTCGCGCGCCACGATGTCCATGGGCGCGACGTTGCCGCCATGGGCATTGAACAGCACCAGCTTGCGCAGCCCCGCACGCGCCACGGCTTCACCCATCTCACACCAGACGCGCAGCAAAGTTTCTGGCGACAGCGTGAGGGTTCCCGCAAACGCTTGATGCTCGGTGCTCAAGCCCAGGGCCTGGGTTGGCAACACCAGCACTTGGTCTTCGGCCGTCAAGTGTGGCAAAGCGGCTTGCACCACCCCATCCACCAACTGCGTGTCCACATTCAAGGACAAATGCGGGCCATGCTGTTCGGTGGCGCCCAAGGGCAACACGGCCACCGCCCGTTGCGGATCCATGCGCGCAAAATCCTGAGTGTTGAGCTCGGCCCAATAACGTGAAAGAGCTTTCATACCCGACATCTTACGGGGTTCGGTAACATCCTGACCTATGTTCACCCCTGTCCATCGACTTTGGCTCGGTTTCTTGTTGCTGCTGGCGCTTGCGGGCGGCCTCCAGGCCCAAATCCTCGCCCCCACGGCTGTGGTGTCGACCGCCCAAGTGCGGGCAGAACTGTTGTGGCACGCACCCGAGGGCGTGGCGCCAGGCAAGCCCCTGTATGCGGGCTTGTGGCTCAAGCATCAACCCGAGTGGCACACCTACTGGCTCAATGCTGGGGACTCGGGCCTGGCCACGCAGCTTGACTGGACACTGCCTGCCGGCCTGTCTGCCGGCAAAGTGGCCTGGCCCCTGCCCCACAAAATTGCCGTTGGCAACCTCACCAACTATGGCTATGAGGGTTCAACACTGCTGGTCACGCCCGTCACCGTCGGCTCGGACTTCAAGGCGGGCGCAGGTCCGCTCAGCTTGCAATTGAAAGCGCAATGGCTGGTGTGTCGCCAGGAATGCATTCCGCAAGAAGGCACGTTCCAGCTGACGCTGTCACCCCACACCAGCCACGCTGCATCTGCAGCCTTGTTTGAAGATGTGCTGCGCCAGCAACCCCAGACATTGACAGGCGCTCGCCACACGGCCAGCGCCGCGGGACATGCCATGCAAGTCAAGGTCAGTGGCTTGCCCAAAGCGCTGCAAGGCCAACAACTGGCGGTCTTCCCCACCCAAAGCGATTTGCTGGAAGCCAGCGCAGAGCGTCACCCCCAGGCCCAACAAGCATGGGAGGGCGAGGTCTGGACCGCGGTGTTGCCCGTCAGCAGCATGCGCGTGAGCCAACCGGCGCAGTTCGGCCTGATGCTGGTCCAGGACCAAGGCGCTGTGCGCAGCGCTTGGCTGGCAGAAGTCGCCGTCCAGGGCGCTTGGGCCGAGCCTTCGCCCGTCACCCCCCCGGCGATGGTGCCCACGCCTCCTGCTGCAGCGGCAGCGGACCTTGGCTTTGGCGCGGCACTGTTGGGCGCTTTGCTGGGCGGCCTGATCCTCAACCTCATGCCCTGCGTGCTGCCGGTGCTGGCCATCAAAGTGCTCAGCTTCACCCGGCACGATGCCAACCCTTGGGTCCATCGCATGGCGGGACTGACCTACAGCCTGGGCGTGGTCGCGTCCACCTTGCTGCTGGGGGCGGTGGTCATGGGCTTGCGCGCGGCGGGCGACCAACTTGGTTGGGGCTTTCAACTGCAATCCCCTTGGGTGGTGAGTGGCCTGTGCATTTTGTTCACGCTGATCGCGCTCAATCTTTGGGATGTGTTCAGCGTACAACTCGTTTTGCCCGCGAGACTTCTTTCCTGGGAGTCGCGTCACCCAGCGGTTGACGCACTTTTCTCCGGGGTACTGACGGTGGCCATCGCCACCCCTTGCACCGCCCCCTTCATGGGCGCGTCAATCGGGCTGGCCATTGGCTTGCCAGCCTGGCAAGGCCTGCTGATCTTTGCCATGCTGGGCTTGGGGCTGGCCCTGCCTGTTTTGCTGATCAGCTGGTTTCCGGCTTTGTCCAACCGTCTGCCACGCCCTGGCCCCTGGATGAACACCTTGCGCCACGCCTTGGCCTTTCCCATGCTGGCCACGGTCATCTGGTTGTTGTGGGTGCTGGGACAGCAAACAGACATGCATGCGGTGGCAGCCTTGCTGGGGGTCTTGCTGTTGCTGTCCGGCCTTTTGTGGGCACTGACACTGCATCCACGCGGGCGCCTGCTGCTGGGCACTTTGTTTGGCGCAATCTTGGTCTGGGCACTGACCCAAACCTTGCCACTGCTTACGCAGGCTTCGGACCCCACCCCCTCGGTGACATCCCCCTCCGCTGAACGCTGGCAAGCCTGGAGCGAGGCGCGGGTGAAAGCGGCCTTGGCCGCCGGTCAACCCGTTTTTGTGGATTTCACGGCCGCCTGGTGCGTCACCTGTCAAGTCAACAAGCGCACCACCTTGGCCAACGCTGATCTGCTGGCCGACTTTGACAGCCGCCGGGTCTTGTTGCTGCGTGCGGACTGGACGCGACAAGACCCTGTCATCACCCGCGCTTTGTCAGCCCTGGGGCGCAGCGGTGTCCCCGTCTATGTGCTCTACAGTCCAAACCGGCCAGCGCGTGTGCTGTCGGAATTGATCAGCGTGTCCGAGGTGCGCCAAGCGATGCAAGACTTGCCCCCAACCCCGAGGTGACCATGAGCGTGCTCTCCATTTTGCAAAACGCCCAGACCATTGCCGTGGTCGGCTTGAGCCCCAATCCGGAGCGCGCGAGTTTTCGCATCTCGAAGTACATGCAAGCGCAGGGCTACCGGATCGTGCCCATCCACCCCGCGGCCTCTGAGGTGCTGGGCGAAAAAGCTTACCCCACCCTGAGCGCGGCAGCGCAAGCCATGGCGATCGATTTGGTCAATGTCTTTCGACGCTCGGAAGACATTCCCCCGATTGCCAACGAAGCCGTGGCCATCGGCGCCAAAGCCTTGTGGCTGCAACTCGGCATTGAAAACGACGAAGCCTGTGCCCACGCGGCCAGCCATGGCCTGGAAACCGTTCAAGACCTGTGCCTGAAAGTAGAGCACGCGCAGTTGCTGCGCACCGGCAAACTGAGCGCGCGTCAGTGAAGTCCTGCGACAATGTTCGCATGACTTCCGCACTCCAAAACGACAGCTTTCTCAAGGCCTGCTGGCGCCAGGCCACCGACCACACCCCCCTCTGGCTGATGCGCCAAGCCGGGCGTTATTTGCCCGAGTACCGCGCCACCCGCGCCAA
>CAINMN010000187.1 GCA_903850735.1 uncultured Burkholderiales bacterium
CTGACCAAGAGGCGCGTCCACAGCATGATGGCATCGGGCCGCGGTCGGCCGCTGGCAACACCCAAGCTGAAGGGGTTGTTTTTCCAGGTGCGGGCTTGGTCTGCAGGCTGGGTCAAAGCCCGCTGCCAAGGCGCCAAGGCCAGCGCCAGCGCACTGGCTTGAAGTTGTCGCTGAAAAGCGCGACGGGTCAGAGTCATGCTGTGGCTTTCTCAAGATCAAGGGTTTGCGCGGCAGCAATCACGCCCCCGCCCAGACAGACATCGCCCTGGTAAAGCACGGCGGACTGGCCCGGGGTGACAGCCCACTGGGCATCGGGAAAATGCAGTGCCAGCGTTTGCGGCGCGGGGTAGTGCAGATCGCAAGGCGCATCGGTTTGTCGGTAGCGCGTCTTGGCGGCCAGGGTTCCCGGCGCTGGCGGCTGCCCAGCGACCCAACTCAGGTCGTCTACGTTCACCTCGTGCGACAGCAACCAAGGGTGGTCGTGCCCTTGCACCACATACAAAGTGTTGTTGGCCAAGTCTTTGCGCGCCACAAACCAGGGTGCGTGCTCGCCCCCGCCACGCTGCGCGCCTTTTTCCTTGACGCCGCCGATGCCCAGGCCCTGGCGCTGGCCCAGGGTGTAAAAACTCAGGCCCACATGGCGCCCCAGCACGCGGCCGCGCTCGTCCTTGATGTGGCCTGGCGCTTGGGCGATGAAGCGGTTCAAAAACTCGCGAAACGGTCGTTCGCCAATAAAGCAAATGCCGGTCGAGTCTTTCTTGCGCGCATTGGGCAAGCCGATCTCGGTGGCAATGCGGCGCACTTCGCTTTTGTGCAACTCGCCCACCGGAAAAAGGGTTTTGCTCAGTTGCGCTTGGTTCAGGCGGTGCAAGAAATAGCTTTGGTCCTTGCCAGGGTCCAGTCCCTTGAGCAACTCAAAGGCGCCTTCTCTTTCGCGCACACGCGCGTAATGGCCGGTGGCAATTTTTTCGGCCCCCAGCCGCATGGCATGGTCGAGAAACGCTTTGAACTTGATTTCGGCGTTGCACAGAATGTCGGGGTTGGGTGTGCGCCCGCCCTGGTATTCGCGCAAGAACTCGGCAAACACGCGGTCTTTGTAGTCGGCCGCAAAATTGACGTGCTCGATCTCGATGCCGATGACGTCGGCCACCGCAGCGGCGTCGACGAAGTCAATGTTGGACGAGCAGTATTCGCTGTCGTCGTCATCTTCCCAGTTCTTCATGAAGATGCCGATGACCTCGTAGCCCTGCTGCTTGAGCAGCCAGGCGCTGACCGCGGAATCCACTCCGCCACTGAGTCCGACGACGACACGTTGTTTGCTTGCCATGGCTGGATTATCCCGCGCGGGCAAGTTGGCTGCCTGTGAGGTGTGCACAGGCAGCGGATCGCCGCCAACGATCAGTTGGCGAACGCGGCAATGCCGGTTTGTGCACGGCCCAAAATCAGGGCGTGGATGTCGTGCGTGCCCTCGTAGGTGTTGACCACCTCCAGGTTCACCAGGTGGCGCGCCACGCCGAACTCGTCGCTGATGCCATTGCCGCCCATCATGTCGCGCGCCACACGCGCGATGTCCAGCGCCTTGCCACAGGAGTTGCGCTTGAGGATCGAGGTCACTTCCACCGAGGCCGTGCCGTCGTCCTTCATGCGGCCCAGGCGCAGGCAGCCTTGCAGGCCCAGGGCGATGTCGGTTTGCATGTCGGCCAGCTTCTTCTGAATCAGCTGGTTGGCCGCCAAGGGGCGACCAAACTGTTTGCGGTCCAGGGTGTACTGGCGGGCGGTGTGCCAGCAATACTCGGCGGCGCCCAGGGCACCCCAGGCAATGCCGTAACGCGCGCTGTTCACGCAGGTGAAGGGGCCCTTGAGGCCCTGCACTTCGGGGAAGGCATTTTCTTCGGGCACGAAGACGCCGTCCATCACGATCTCACCGGTGATGGAGGCGCGCAAGCCCACCTTGCCATGGATCGCCGGGGCGCTCAAACCCTTCATGCCCTTCTCGAGCACAAAGCCGCGGATCGGGCCGACCTGGCCGCTCTCGCTGACTTCCTTGGCCCAGACCACAAACACGTCAGCGATCGGGCTGTTGGAAATCCACATCTTGTTGCCCTTGAGGCTGTAGCCGCCAGGCACTTTCTGGGCGCGACTGGCCATGCTGGCCGGGTCCGAACCATGATCGGGTTCGGTCAGGCCAAAGCAGCCAATCCATTCACCGGTGGCCAGCTTGGGCAGGTATTTCTGCTTTTGGGCCTCGGTGCCGAAATCGTTGATGGGCACCATCACCAGCGAAGACTGCACGCTCATCATGGAGCGGTAGCCAGAATCCACACGCTCCACTTCACGCGCAATCAGGCCATAGGCCACATAGCTCAGGCCAGGGCCGCCGTACTGGGTCGGGATGGTGGGGCCGAGCAAGCCCAGCTCACCCATCTCGCGAAAAATGCTCGGGTCGGTGGACTCGTGGCGGAAGGCATCGCGCACGCGCGGCATCAGGCGGTCGGTGCAATAGGCCTGGGCGGCGTCGCGAATCATCCGCTCTTCTTCGGTCAATTGCTGGTCGAGCAGAAAGGGGTCTTGCCATTGAAATGCGGCGTGGGCCATTGCAGCGTCTCCTGAAATTCGAAACAAAACAGGCATGTTACAGAGATTTCGCCCCTGACGGCAAACGGTGATTTCACACTTAGATATGAGAAAATTCGATAAATCAAAGTTTTTTCTGCTCCTTCATGCGTCGCAAAATCCCCTCCACCCAAGCCCTGATTTGCTTTGAAGCGGCCGCAAAACACGAGAGCTACACAAAGGCTTCCGAAGAGTTGGCGCTCACACAAAGTGCAGTGTCCCGGCAAATCAGCCTGTTGGAGGATTTCCTTGGCTTGCGACTTTTTCGTCGAACCAGGCATGGTGTGAGCCTGACGCCGGCGGGGCAGGCCTATGCGCGCCAAGTGAGCCAACGCCTGGAAGGGCTGGAGCGCGATGCCTTTGAAGCGGTGACGCAACAAGGCAGCGGCGGACACCTGACCCTGGCCGCCGTGCCCACCTTCACCACCCACTGGCTGATTCCCAAGCTGGGGCGGTTGGCACAACAGCACCCCGACATCACGGTTCACATCGACACCCGAACCCGGCCCTTTCTTTTCGCAGACAGCGCATTTGACGCGGCGCTCTACACCGGTACGCCCGAACAAATTCGCAACTGGCCGGGCACCCGTGCCGACAAACTGATGGACGAAACGGTGGTGCCGGTATGCAGCCCTGCGCTGTTGCCGCAGGGCCAGGCGTTGACACCCGAAGGTCTGCGCGATTTGCCCCTGCTGCAACAATCCACCCGACCCGATGGCTGGCGGCACTGGTTTGACGCGCAACAGGTTGACGCACCCCAAGCCGGTCGCGGCCCGCGCCATGAGCTTTTTTCCATGCTGGCCATGGCGGCCACCCACGGCATGGGCGTGGCCTTGATGCCCTTGCTGTTGATCCGCGGCGAGTTGGCGCGCGGCGAGCTGGTGGTGGCCTGCCCCCGCCCCTTGGGGGACGAGCGCGCTTACTACCTGATCACTCCGGAAACCTCTGCAGGCAATCCCGTGCTGGAGCGCTTTCGGGGCTGGGTGCTTCAGGAGGCGGCAGACGCCAGCCGCTTTTGAGCGAGTGCGATGTACCAGTCCAGACACGCCGGGTTGGCCATCGCGTCTCGGTTCAGCACTTTGTCGATGGGCTGGCCCAAGAGCAGCTTTTTGATCGGCAGCTCCTGTTTTTTGCCCGACAAGGTGCGCGGGATTTCGGCGACCTGAAAAATCTCATCGGGCACGAAGCGTGGGCTCAGCGCCACGCGCACCGCCGCATTCAAACGCTCTTTCAGGGCCGCATCCAGGGCCACGCCGCTGCGCAACACCACAAACAAAGGCATGTAGCTGTCGCGCCCCAAATACTCCAGATCGACCACCATTGAGTCGAGGACCTCTGGCAAGGCCTCGACGGCGCGGTACAGCTCGCTGGTGCCCATGCGCAGGCCATGGCGGTTGATGGTGGCATCGCTGCGACCATAGATCACGCAACGGCCTTCGGGCGTCACTTTGAGCCAATCCCCATGGCGCCACACCGCGCCATAGGCCGCGTCAGCGTCACCGCCACCGGGCTGGCGACCTTGCCCCGCTGGAAACATGTCGAAATAGCTGCCCAGGTAGCGCTGGTGGTCAACATCGCCCCAGAAGAAGGGGGGCATGGAGGGCACGGGCTGGGTGACCACCAACTCGCCCACTTCGTCCACCACCGGTTGGCCTTGTTCGTTCCAGGCTTCCACGGCCACGCCCAAGAGACGGCATTGCATTTCACCCGCGACCATGGGCAAGTCACGCAAGCCACCCACGAACGCACCCGCATCGGTGCCGCCGGAAATATTGCACCACCAAATGTCCGGCGCCTGCACGCCCGCCAGGTCATAGACCTTGCGAAACTCGTCGGTGCCCCACTGCTGCACTTCGGCGCTCAGGGGCGAGCCCGTGGTCCCCAATGCACGCACCCGGGACAAGCCGGGGTAGGGCGTCAGCGTGACGCCAGCCTTCATGCAATTGGCAAAGAAAGCGGCGCCACCGCCAAAGAAGGTCACCTTTTCTTCGGCGGCATAGCGCCACAGCGTGCCCCAGTCGGGCTTGTCCTTGGACCCTCCGGGGTTGCCATCAAAGATGACACAGGTGGTGCCACTGAGCAAGCCACTGAGCTGGGCATTCCACATCACCCAGCCGGTGGAGCTGTACCAAAGAAAGCGTTCACCCAAGGAGTTGGGCTCGTAACTGCAAGCCACGTCGTAATGCAGCGACTTGTGGGCCATGCCATTGAGCACCGTGCCGCCGTGGGTGTGCACGATGGGTTTGGGCAAACCGGTGGTGCCACTGGAATACACAATCCACAGCGGGTGGTCGAAGGGCAGCCACTGCGGCTCAAACGCGTCCATCGACGGGTCTTGCTGTTGCACGATGGCCTCAAAGTCTGCGGTGTCTGGCAAGGCAGGCAAGCCCTTGAGGTTTTGGTACACCACCACATGGGTCACGCTGTGCAAGGCGGCGCGCAACTCGGCCACCACACCGGTGCGGTCGTGGTCTTTGGCGCCATAGGTCACGCCATCGCAGGCGATCAACACCTTGGGCGTGATCTGTTTGAAGCGGTCCAGCACGGCGTTCGTGCCCATGTCGGGCGCGCACACACTCCAGATCGCGCCCAAGCTGACCACCGCCAGAAAAGCCACCATGGTTTCTGGAATATTGGGCAAGTAAACGGCCACGCGGTCACCGGGCTGGACACCTTGTGCGCGGAGGTGGCGTGCCATGGCGGCGACCTGGCGACGCAATTGCGGCCAGGTCATTTCGCGCCGCTGGCCCCGCTCGTTGTTGCTGATGATGGCCAACTGCCCGGCCGCGTGCGCCGCTTCTACATGCCGCAAGACTTGCTGCGCATAGTTCACCTGCGCGCCAGGAAACCACTGGGCCCCAGGCATGGTGTTGCGGGCCAACACCGCGGTGTGGGGCGTGGGTGACTGCAAATCCAGGTAATCCCAGATGCTTTGCCAAAAGGCATCGAGTTCGGTCACGGACCATCGCCAAAGTGCTTGGTAATCTTCAAAATGCAGGCCGTGCTTTTCTGCCAGCCACTGGGTGTAAAGGCGCATTTGCGGCACAAAGGGGGGCGTGGTGTCGGCGTGGTTTGCGGCATTCATGCTGCAAGATTAGCAGCGTCGCTCGCTGCTGCCAATGCAGGGCGTTTCGTGAGCGACAGCGCTAGGGTAACTCCGCTTGTTGCGGGCCCGTCGAAACCGGTTCAATCCAAGGGATGCAAGCCCCCAATCCTCTCGATGGTTTTGAAGTTTCTCGCGCGGCCATCCGAACGGTGGGGCACGACTTGCAACGCCCCGAATGCATTCTGGCCGAGCCCAACGGCTGCCTGTGGGTGGCCGATGCGCGCGGCGGCGTCACGCGCATCGACCCCGACGGCCAGCAACACTTCATTGGCCAGCAGGCCGACCCGCACTTTGCGACAGCGCCCACGGCCAGCAACGATGCCGTGGAAGCCAAATTCACCACCGGCACCCTGCCCAATGGCTTGGCGTTTGCCGCCAACGGCGACATCCTGATTTCCAACTTTGGCACCGATGTGCTCGAGGTCATGACCCGAGAAGGTCATACGCGCACGCTGTATGACCGCATCGATGGACAGCCGATCGGCAAGGTGAACTTTGTGTTGCGCGATCGGCGCAACCGCATCTGGCTGACGATTTCGACCCGCATGAACCCCTGGACAGCTGCCGCCAGTTCCCGCGTTTGCGATGGCTATGTCGCCGTGGTGGACGAACACGGCCTGCGCGTGGTCGCCGACGGCTTTTACTTTACCAACGAAATTCGACTGGACGCGCGCGAAGAGTGGCTTTACATCGTCGAGACCACCGGGCCGCGCATCAGCCGCATGCGTTTGCAAGAAGGGCCCCAGGGCGTGCAACTGGTGGACCGCGAAATTTTTGGTCCCTCGCACCTGGGCGGGTTTCCCGATGGCATTGCCTTCGACAGCGCCGGCAACCTCTGGTGCACCTTGATCATGGTGGATCAGCTGATTGCCCTCACGCCACAAGGCGACAAGCGCCTGCTGCTAGACGACGGCAACCCCGAGGCCTCGCGCAAGCTGCTCAGCAAAATGGCGGCCGGCACCCTGACCACCGAAGACATGCTGCAAGCGCGCGGCACCCTGGCGCCCTGGATGGCCAGCATCACCTTTGGCGGGCCCGACCTGAAAACGGTGTACATCGGCAGCCTCATGGGCACCACCTTGCCATCTTTTCGCTCCCCTGTGGCGGGTTTGCCCATGGTGCACTGGCCCCAGAGCTGATTCTCAAACCCTGTTGATTCCGGAGATTTCATGACACGCCGATTTGTCGATCTGTCCATCTTTCTTGAAAACGACGTGGTCAGTGACCCGCCGGCTTTCGCCCCCAAAATCGAATACTTCACGCACGAGAACACCGTGTCGCAAATTGAGCCTTTTTTCCCGGGCTTGCAAAAAGGCGACCTGCCCGACGGCGAAGGCTGGGCGGTGGAGTTTGTGCAACTGTCCACGCACAACGGCACGCACCTGGACGCGCCTTACCACTTTCACTCCACCATGGACAAAGCGCTGGGCGAGAAAAAGCCCGCCATCGCCATCCATGATGTGCCGCTGGAGTGGTGTTTTCAACCGGGCGTGAAGCTGGACTTTCGCCATTTCGCCGACGGCTATGTGGTGACCGCAGCAGATGTCGAAGCGGAGCTTCAACGCATCGGCCACACCCTCAAGCCCCTGGAGATCGTGGTCATCAACACGCGAGCGGGCCAGCGCTATGGCCAGTCCGACTACGTGGCCAGCGGCTGTGGCATGGGCTATGAGGCCACCATGTACTTGTTAGAGCGCGGCGTGCGCCTGACCGGCACCGACGCCTGGAGTTGGGATGCCCCGTTTGTGCACACCGCCAAAAAATACGGCGAGACCCAGGACGCCTCGCTGATTTGGGAGGGCCACAAAGCGGGCCGTGACATTGGCTACTGCCACCTGGAAAAGCTGCACAACCTGGAAGCGCTGCCCGCCAGCGGTTTCTACATCAGCTGTTTCCCGCACAAGATCCGGGGTGCCTCGGCGGGCTGGACGCGCGCCGTCGCCATTTTTGACGAGGCCCTCAACGCCAGCAGCGCCTGAGGCGTCAAGCCGCGCCGCCGGCTTGGCCTTTCATGCGCTCGCTGCGCCAATACACATCGTCGCCACCGTTCACCCGGTTCAACACCCTGGCCAGCACAAACATGAGGTCGCTCAAGCGGTTCAGGTATTGGCGCGGTGTGTCTTGCAAGGCCTCTTCATTGCCCAAGGCCACCACCGCACGCTCGGCACGCCGTGCCACCGTGCGGCACACATGCGACAGCGCGGCCCCGCGCGTGCCCGCGGGCAAGATGAACTCTTCCAATCGAGGCAATTGTTCGTTGTGATGCGCCAAGGCTTCGTCCAACGCCAGCACCGCATCCGTCTTGAGCAATTCAAACCCGGGAATGGAAAGCTCGCCCCCCAGGTTAAACAGTTGATGCTGAATTTCCACCAACAAGTCACGCACAACCTGCGGCATGTCTTCACAGAGCAGGACACCGATGTTGGAGTTCAACTCATCGACCTCGCCCATGGCGTGCACGCGCAAGCTGTTCTTGGACACCCGCTGGTTGTTGCCCAGGCCAGTGGTGCCGTTGTCCCCGGTTCGGGTTGCAATTTGGGTCAAGCGGTTGCCCATGAGTTCACTCCTTCAAGATGCAGTATTGTCCCAAGTCTTGTGCTGACCTTGAGGCCTCATGTTTGAAATCATTTATCCCGTCGCCGTCATCGCCCTGGGCTTCTTTGTGCTGGGCGTCACAGGCTTTGGTTCGGCGTTGGTGATTGTGCCTCTGTTGAGTTGGCAATGGCCACTGGCCCAGGTGGTCCCCCTGGTGTTGTTGCTGGATTTCGCGGGCTGCCTGCTGTTGGGTGGCTTGCAATGGGAGCGCATTGAGGCACGCCTGTTGCTGCGCTTGCTGCCTTGGTTGTTGGGCGGTGCAGGTTTGGGTTGGTTGGTGATGCAACAACCGGCTTGGGCCAACAGCCCGCTTTTGTTGCTGGTCTTGGGCTGCTATGTCATTTGGGTGGGGGTGCGTGGCTTGCGACAGACCACGACAAGCCAGCACTCACTCTTGAAAAGCCCCCCGTTTAGCGGTCTTTTGGCAGGTTTGATTTAAGTGATTTTTGGCACCTCTGGCCCCGTGATGGTGGGTCACTTGGTGACCCGCTTCCGCGACGCGCACACCCTGCGGGTGAACATTTCGGCGGCCCTGTTGCTGTTGTCCGGATTGGCCAGCATCGTGATGGGGCTGACCGGGCGCTTGTCGTCGCCCGAGCTTGGTGCCTGGCTGCCGGGTCTGGCGCTGACCGCCCTGATCAGCTTGTTGCTCGGCCATCGGCTGGCGCACCGCTTGCCGGCCGCCCAGTTGCGCCAGGCCATCTTGGGCTTGCTGATCCTCAGCGGCCTGTCGCTGCTGGCACAAGTGGCCCATGCAAGCCTGGGCCGGTCTTCGTAGAATCAGCCTTCACTCTGGATTGGAGATCCCCATGAACGCCCCCGCCGCTTTGAACCATTTGGTGCCCGACGTTGCGCAACGTGAGGTGCCCGCTGCCCTGATCGCAGCCCTCCAAGCCCAATTCGGTGACCGGTTTTCAACCGCCATGGCGGTGCGCGAACAGCACGGCCGCGATGAATCGTCCTTTCAAGTGCCCCCGCCTGCGGGCGTGGTGTTCGCAGAAAGCACGGCCGATGTGGCCGCCGCTGTGTCCCTGGCCAACCAGCACCACGTGCCGGTGATTCCTTTTGGCGTGGGCTCCTCACTGGAAGGGCATTTGCTCGCCGTTCAGGGGGGCATCAGCCTGGACGTGAGCCGCATGAACAAAGTGCTGTCCATCAATGCCGAAGACTTGACCGTCACGGTGCAGCCTGGCGTCACCCGCAAGCAGCTCAATGAAGAGATCAAAAGCACGGGCCTGTTTTTCCCCATCGATCCTGGCGCCGATGCCTCCATCGGTGGCATGAGCGCCACCCGCGCCAGCGGCACCAATGCCGTTCGCTACGGCACCATGCGTGACAACGTGTTGGCACTGGAAGTGGTCACCGCCAGCGGCGAAGTGATTCGCACGGGCTCACGCGCCAAAAAATCCAGCGCGGGCTATGACCTGACGCGCCTGTTTGTGGGCAGCGAAGGCACGCTGGGCGTGATCACCGAAGTCACGGTGAAACTGTACCCCTTGCCGGAGGCGGTGTCTGCCGCAATCTGCTCCTTCCCCTCGTTGGAGGCGGCGGTTCACACCACGATTCAGACGATTCAATTGGGCGTGCCGATTGCGCGCGTGGAATTGATCGATGTGAACAGCGTGCGCCTGGTCAACAACTATTCCAAGCTCACGCTGAAAGAGCAGCCCCTGTTGCTGATGGAGTTCCATGGCTCGCCGGCCAGCGTGAAAGAGCAAGCCGAAACAGTGCAAGCGATTGCCTCGGACAACGGTGGCGAGTCGTTTGAATGGGCCTCCACCCCTGAAGAGCGCACCCGCTTGTGGACGGCGCGTCACAACTCGTATTTCGCAGCGGTACAGTCCCGCCCTGGCTGCCGTTGCATCAGCACCGACACCTGTGTGCCCATCAGCCGATTGGCCGACTGCCTGCTCGACTCTGTGGCCGAAGCCGATGCCAGCGGCATCCCTTACTTCCTGGTGGGCCATGTGGGTGACGGCAACTTCCACTTTGGCTACCTGATCGACCCCAACAGCGCCGAAGAGCGCGCCACCGCCGAAGCGCTGAACCACAAACTGGTCAGCCGCGCCCTCAGCTTGGAAGGCACCTGCACCGGCGAGCATGGCATCGGCCTGCACAAGATCGACTTCCTGGTGAACGAGGCCGGTGCTGGCGCGGTCGAGATGATGCGCACCCTCAAGCGCGCCCTCGACCCGCACAACATCATGAACCCCGGGAAAATTTTCACCCTCTGAACAAGGTCATCGCGCGGCCCAACGGGCCGTTGCGATCTTGCAGCGCAAAGGGATCGCCACGCTTCGCGCGCGATGTCGCGCGAGCTCAGTTGCCGTTGCGCAGTTTTTCGATCAGGCCATTGAGTTCGTCCAAGGAGCCGAACTGAATGGAAACCTCGCCCATTTCCTCCACACGGCCGTAGCGTTTCATGCGTTTCTTGATGCGCACTTCAACCTGCGCGGTGAGCAAGTCCGACAACTCTTCTTCGACACGCCGCAAATCGCGCGACTTTTCTTTCTTGGGTTTGGGTGAGACGAGCTGAAACTCCGCGCTGAGCTTTTTCACCAAGCGCTCGGCATCGCGCACCGACATTTGTTGGGCCGCAATTTGATGGGCTGCGGTGATCTGGGCGGCCTTGTCCAAAGAGAGCAGGGCGCGCGCATGGCCCATGTCAAGGTCGCCCGCCATCAACAAAGTTTGAACGGCTTCGGCCAGGTTCAGCAAGCGCAACAAATTGGAGGCGGCGCTGCGTGAGCGCCCCACGGCTTGGGCGGCTTGTTCATGGGTCAGGCCAAACTCTTTGACCAGGCGCTGCAAGCCCTGGGCTTCTTCCAAGGGGTTCAGGTCTTCGCGCTGGATGTTTTCAATCAACGCCATGGCGGCGGCAGACTCATCGGGCACATCGCGCACCAGCACGGGCACCGTGTCCAGCCCCGCCAGGCGCGAGGCGCGAAAGCGGCGCTCGCCTGCAATGATTTCGTACTTGCCTGCGTTTTCTCCCTGGGTCAATTGGCGCACCAGGATAGGCTGCATGATGCCTTGCGCTTTGATGCTCTCGGCCAGCTCGTACAAGGCGCCCTCATCCATGCGGGTGCGCGGCTGGTAGACACCCGGCACCAACTCCGACAAGGCCAAGGTAGAAGGCTTTCCTGTGGCTGAGGTTTCTGAAACGGACGGCTCTTCGGCTTTGGGTCCGAGCAGGGCTTCCAGTCCGCGGCCAAGGCCTTTGGGTTTTTTCGTGACCATCGAATGTCTTTCTTTTTCAGTTCGTTTCAATGAGTTCTTGAATTTGGGTCTGCAAGCGGTCCCAGCCCGCCTGCCAAGCAGGTTCGTCGCTGTCGGGCCCGGCCATCGTCAGGATCTGCGCGCCCCAGTCTTGTACCGGTGCGTCCGCTTCGGCAGCAATCGACCAAGCCGGAAAAGGCAAAGGCGCTCGCACCATAGGAAACCAACTCGGCAAACGGGCCTTGTCCTCGGTGCGCGCCAAGGCAGGCGTTGCCACCAACCACGCCGCCAGGACCCGGTTCGTGAGCCGGGAGTGTGCGGCCCAGGCCGCGACCAAATGGCAGGCCAGTTGATCCGCCACCAGCACCACGCGCGGATGGCGCAACACGGCCTCTTCCAGCTGCATCATCCAATCGCCGCGCAGGGGGCGTTGCCAGTCGTGTTGCGGGACTTGTTCCACACCATGCCGCTGCGCCCAGTGCAGCAGCCAGGGACTGGGCATGCCACCGCGCCCATCCGGCAGACCCAAGACATGCCATGACATGCCCTTAGCCTCGCAAGGTGGGGATGCGCTCCACCATCTCTTGGGCAAAGGCCACAAAGGCCTGGCTGCCCTTGGCCGAAGGGTCAAACACCACACCTGGCAAACCATAACTGGGCGCCTCGGCCAAGCGCACGTTGCGCGGAATGATGGTGTTGAACACCTTGTCGCCGAAGTGTGCTTTGAGCTGGTCGCTGACCTGCTGCTGCAGGGTGATGCGCGGGTCAAACATCACACGCAGCAAGCCAATCACCTTGAGTTCCCGGTTCAGGTTGGCGTGTACCTGCTTGATGGTGTTGACCAAATCGGTCAGCCCTTCCAAGGCAAAGTATTCGCATTGCATGGGCACCACCACGCCATGGGCACAGCACAGGCCATTGAGGGTCAGCATGGACAGGGAGGGCGGGCAATCGATAAGAACAAAGTCGTAATCTGCATCGACTTCAGCCAGGGCTTGCTTCAATCGCTTTTCGCGTCGCTCCAGGCCGACCAACTCCACCTCTGCCCCGGCCAAGTCGCGGTTGGCGCCCAACACGTCGTAGGTGGGCTTGGCTTTTTGCGAGGGCGTTTCGCCCCATTGGCTGCGCACGCGGGCCTCGGCGACCGAGGCCGACTCCAGCAACACGTCGTAAACGCTGAGCGTCAGTTGCCGCTTGTCCACACCCGAGCCCATGGTGGCGTTGCCTTGGGGGTCGAGGTCGATCATCAGCACCCGTTGACCCACCGCGGCCAAGCCTGCGGCGAGGTTCACCGTGGTGGTGGTTTTGCCGACGCCGCCTTTTTGGTTGGCAATGCAAAAAATGTGGGCCATTCAGGTCTTTCGGTGTCGTGATCGGTTTACTTGGACAAGGCCAGTTTCAGGCCAAAAGCAATCAGCAGGCTGCCGGCGATTTTGTTCAGCACCCGCGCCATCCAAGGCTTGGCTTGGATGCGCGCCGCCAATCGGTGCGCCAGCACCACCAGCACCAAGCCGTACAAAAAGGTGAGGGCCGCAATGGTCAGCGCCATGAAGGCGAAGGTCAGCCCGCCTTGGTGCTGCTGCGGATCCACAAACAAAGGGAAAAAAGCCATGTAAAAAACAATCGCCTTGGGGTTGAGCAAGGTGATGAGCATGGACTGCCGAAAGTATTGTCCGACCGCAATGTTCACCACCGGCGCCTCACCGGGTTGCGCGCGCAACATGCGCCAACCCAAGTACGCCAGGTACAGTGCGCCCAGCCATTGCACGGCAAAGAAGAGGGCAGGGGCGGCCGTCAACAAGGCGGCCACACCGGCAACGGCCAGCCACATCAAGACCTGGTCGCCGGCCATGATGCCCAAGGTCGAAGCCAAGCCGCCGCGCACACCGCCCTTGGCGGTGGAAGTCAACAACGCCAAATTGCCGGGGCCTGGAATTGCCAGGAAAACCACGATGGCCAGCACAAATGCAGCGTAATCTGAAACCCCGAGCATCACAACCTTTCAGCGGCAGAGCCCAGAGTTTAACTGTCTTGCGCCGCCAAACGCATCCACACAATGCAACGTTCTGCCGACAAGCCGGGCACGGTCAAGGGTTCCACGTGAAACACGTCCACATCGGCGGGCAAAGCCGCCAGTTCTTCCTGTGGATGCTTGCCTTTCATGGCCATCCACACGCCTTGGGGCGCCAAGGCTTGGCGGGAACCTTTCACAAAATCGGGCAGAGAAGAGAAGGCGCGAGAGCTGATCACGTCGTAGGGCCCGGGCAAAGTTTCCACCCTGGCATGCAAGCCTTTCAAATGCGGCAAACCCAAGCTCACCGCCACTTGCTGAATAAAGGCGGCTTTTTTGGCCACCGTGTCCACGCAAGTCACGTTCAGCTCAGGACAGGTGATGGCCAAGACCGCGCCCGGCAGTCCGGCGCCCGACCCCACATCCAAAAGCGTGGTGCGGCCCGCCAACTGCTGGCGCAGCGGCAACACAACCGCGAGGCTGTCCAACAGATGATGTGTCAGCATCTCTTGCGGGTCCCGAACCGCCGTCAAGTTGTAAACCTGGTTCCATTTGGCAATCAAGGCCTGGTAGGCCAACAACTGCGAAACTTGCGCATCTGCCAAGACCAAGCCCAAATCGGCCAGGCCCTCGCGCAGACCCCGCTCCAACTCGGCCATCACGCCGCCACCTGGGCGTCTTCGGTTGCAAAGCCGCTGAAGCGGCCCCGCTTCAAATGAATCAACAGCAAGGAGATGGCCGCTGGCGTGATGCCGGAAATGCGCGAAGCCTGGCCCAAGGTTTCGGGCCGCTGTCGGCTGAGCTTTTGCCGAACCTCGATGCTCAGGGCCGAAATCTGCATGTAATCCAGGCTCTCTGGCAAGCGCAGGTTTTCATAATAAGACGCGCGCTGCACTTCATCGCGTTGCCGCCCAATGTAGCCTGCGTACTTGGCGGCAATTTCGACCTGCTCCACCACAGTTTCACGTGAAACAGGGTCCAGCGCCTCCAGCTCGGTGCTGACAAAACGACCCTGCGCCAGACTCATGAGATCCGCATGCCGGATGCCGGGTCGGCGCAGCAAGTCGCCCAGGTTGTACTCGCGCTCAATGGCTTTGCCCAACACACGCTCGGTTTCTTCTGCGGGCAAGTTGCGCGGGTTGATCCAGATGGATTTCAAGCGCTCGGTTTCACGTGAAACAGCATCGCGCTTGCGACAGAACGCATCCCAGCGCGCGTCATCGACCAGCCCCATTTGGCGACCGACCTCGGTCAAGCGCATGTCGGCGTTGTCTTCGCGCAATTGCAGGCGGAACTCGGCGCGGCTGGTGAACATGCGGTAGGGCTCGGTCACGCCCTTGGTGATCAGGTCGTCCACCAGCACGCCCAGGTAGGCCTGGTCACGCGAGGGCACCCAGGGGCCGTCCCCCCGGCACTGCAATGCGGCATTGATGCCGGCAAACAGGCCTTGCGCCGCCGCCTCTTCGTAACCGGTCGTGCCATTGATTTGGCCCGCAAAGAACAGGCCCTGAATGAC
>CAINMN010000188.1 GCA_903850735.1 uncultured Burkholderiales bacterium
AATCGGGCAAGGCCGTGTAGTGCAAATGGTGCGGGCCGGCCCACAAGTAGGTAAAGATCAGCGCCCAGAAGTGCACGATGGACAAGCGGTACGAGTAAACCGGACGCTCGGCCTGCTTGGGAATGAAGTAGTACATCATGCCCAGGAAGCCAGCAGTCAGGAAGAAGCCCACGGCGTTGTGGCCGTACCACCATTGCACCATGGCGTCTTGCACGCCCGCATAGGCCGAGTAAGACTTCAGGAAACTGGCCGGAATGGCCGCACTGTTGACCAAGTGCAGGATGGCCACCGTCAGGATGAAGGCGCCGAAGAACCAGTTGGCCACATAAATGTGCTTGACGCGGCGGGTGCCCACCGTGCCGAAGAAGACGATGGCATAGGACACCCAGACCAGGGTGATCAGGATGTCAATCGGCCACTCGAGCTCTGCGTATTCCTTGCCGCTGGTGATCCCCAAGGGCAAGCTGATGGCGGCCAGCAAGATCACCAGTTGCCAGCCCCAGAAGGTGAAGCTGGCCAAGGCCGGCGCAAACAGCCGCACCTGGCAAGTGCGTTGCACCGCGTAGTAGCTGGCAGCAAACAGTGCGCAGCCACCAAACGCAAAAATCACCGCATTGGTGTGCAAGGGGCGCAAACGGCCGTAGGTCAGCCAGGGAATGCCAAAGTTCAATTCGGGCCAGGCCAGTTGGGCGGCGATGATCACCCCCACCAACATCCCCACCACGCCCCAAACCACGGTCATGATGGAGAACTGACGGACAACGCTGTCGTTGTAGACAGCTTGTGACGCTGAAGTCTTCATGAGTTGCCTTTCTTCATACGTTTCGAGTGTCCGTTTTCGCCCCCGGATACGTATTGATGTATGTCAATCCTCGTGAAGAATCCGCTCGCCTTCTTGCTCGACGCCCTCAAATTGACCATGTTCAATGGCCCACCACAGCCCGCCCAGCACCAGCAACACCAACACCACAGACAGAGGGATCAAAAGATAGAGAATGTCCATGCGCGTTAATGATTTGGGGTTAACAAACCATCTGTCGAGCGTCCAAGTCCCTCAGGAGAAGGGGTCGGCGCCGGTGAGCGTGCCAATTGCAAGGAATACAGCACCACCCACAATGAACTGGCGGCCATGCCCAGGCCCGCCAACCATGCAGGAAGCCAACCCATGAGGGCCAAGGGCACGAACACAAGGTTGTAAAGCGCTGCCCAGCCCAGGTTGTGGCGCACCACGCGCAGGGTTTGCCGTGCACGTGCCAGCACCCAGGGAATGGCATGCAAGTCGCCGCCCATCATCACCAGGTCAGCGCGCAACTGAGCCAGCGGAACGGCGGCGCCAAACGCCAGCGACACCTCGGCCGCCGCCAGCACAGGGCCGTCGTTCAAGCCATCGCCGACCATCAGCACACGGCGTCCTTGCGCTTGCGCCTGTTGCAGACGCTGCAATTTGTCTTGGGGGGTGCACGCGCCAAGCGCCTGCGAGGGCTGAATCCCCAAGCGCTGGGCGATCTCGGCCACGGCTTGGGGGCGGTCGCCCGACAGCACCCACACCGAGAGGCCTTGCTGTCGCAAGGCCGCGACCACGTCGGCCGCACCTTCGCGCAGGTCCTCGCTGAGGCCAAAGCTGGCGACCCAGCCCTGGGCATCGCACAAATGGACCTGGCAGTCTTGAGCCTGTGCAGGCAATGCGCCTGAGGCGCCCAGCCACGGGCCACAAAAAGCCAATGAGCCCAAGCGATAGCGCGACCAAGCGCCATCCGGACCGACTAGAACGTCGCCCTCCAGCCCTTGCCCCGTCAGTTCTTGAACATCGCGGGCCAGCGCTTGCTCGGGGCTGGCCGCCACCAGGGCCCGTGACAAAGGATGCCAGGAATGCCGCGCCAAGGCTGCGGCCCAAGACAGAATCTTCGGATCGAATGTGCCTGGCCCCTGGGCACCTTGCGGGGTGTGCAGCACATTCAAGCGTTGGCCATCGCGCGTCAAGGTCCCGGTCTTGTCAAAGACCACCATGTCAACGTGCGCCAAGGCTTCCAGTGCTTGCAACTCGCGCACCAACACACCTTCGCGCGCCAAACGGCCGGCAGTCGCCAACATAGCCGCAGGCGTGGCCAAAGAAAGTGCGCAAGGACAGGTCACGATCAATACGGCCACCGCCACCATCATGGCGTGTGCTGGATTGGACGGCCACCACCACACCACGGCCGCGGCCGAGGTCAGCAAGACCAGGGCTAAAAACGGTTTGGCAATGCGGTCAGCCAGCAAGGCCAACCTGGGCTTGCCCAACGCGGCACTCTCCATGAGACCCACGATCTGGGCAAAACGGGTGTCTTCGCCCACGGCGCGAAGCAGGAC
>CAINMN010000189.1 GCA_903850735.1 uncultured Burkholderiales bacterium
CGCCCATCTCTTGCGAGATTTGCAGCACGCCTTTTTTGTCGGCGTCCTTGATCACGGGCACCACCAGGCCATTGGGCGTGTCGGCCGCAAAGCCAATGTGCCAGTAGTTTTTGTAAATCAGCGCATCGCCATCGAGCGAGCTGTTGAACTCGGGGAATTTCTTCAACGCCGCCACCGAGGCTTTGATCAGGAAAGCCAGCATGGTGACCTTGACACCGCTCTTCTCGTTTTCCTTGTTGGTGGACACGCGGAAGGTTTCGAGGTCGGTGATGTCGGCATCGTCGTGGTTGGTGACAGCCGGAATCATGATCGCGTTGCGCAGCAAATTGGCGCCACTGATCTTCTTGATGCGGCTCATCTCTTTGCGTTCGATCGGTCCGAACTTGGTGAAGTCGACCTTCGGCCAGGGGATCAGGCCCAGCTCGGAACCACCGCCACCGGCAGGTGCTCTGGCAGCCTGCGCTTGCGTTTGAACCGCACCCGCCATGACAGACCGTGTGAACGATTGAACGTCTTCTTGGGTGATGCGACCTTTGGTGCCGCTGCCCTTGACTTCGTGCAATGGCACACCCAATTCGCGGGCGAACTTGCGCACCGAAGGCGAAGCATGCGGCACGTTCAGCGGTGCACTGGTGGGGTTGTGCGCAGGCACGGCCGCAGCAGGTGCGGCAGCGGCCGGCGCAGACACCACGGCGGCTGGCGCAGGCGCAGCATCGGCCACGGCTGGCGCCGGGGCCGATGGCGCAGCAGGCGCCACAGCGCCGCCTGTGCCTTGCAGCACAGCCAGCAAATCGCCAATGTTGACCTTGTCGCCGATTTTGACTTTAAGCTCTTGGATGACGCCCGCGTGCGAGGACGGAATTTCCATCGACGCTTTGTCCGACTCGACTGTGATCAAGGATTGCTCGACCTTCACGGTGTCGCCGGGCTTGACGAAAACTTCAATGACGGCAACGTCTTTGAAATCGCCGATGTCGGGGATGCGGACGTCGATCAGGGCAGAGGTTGCCGCGCTCTGGGGGCTCGCAAGGACGGGGGCCGTTGCGGCAACGGGCGGCGGAGCGGCCGGCGCGGCGGGGGTTGCCGCGCTCTGCGGGCTCGCAACGACGTCGAGGGTGAGGACGATGGAGCCTTCGGCGACTTTGTCGCCGAGCTTCACTTTCAACTCTTTCACCACGCCGGCATGCGACGAGGGAATTTCCATCGAGGCTTTGTCGGACTCGACAGTGATCAGCGACTGCTCGGCCGTGACGGTGTCGCCCGGCTTGACCAGCAACTCGATGACGGCCACTTCACTGAAATCCCCAATGTCGGGGACTTTGACTTCTACGATTGCCATGTTCTGTGTCTCCGTGCTCAGGCGTACAAGGGGTTGATCTTGTCGGTCTTGATGCCGTATTTCTGGATGGCCTCGGCCACCTTGGTGGCAGGTACTGCGCCGTCTTCGCTCAGCGCCTTGAGCGCAGCGACCACGATGTAATGGCGGTTCACCTCGAAGTGCTCGCGCAGGCGGCTGCGGAAGTCGCTGCGGCCAAAGCCGTCGGTGCCCAGCACCTTGTAGCTGCGACCCTTGGGGATGAAGGGGCGAATTTGCTCTGCATACGACTTCATGTAGTCGGTCGACGCCACCACCGGTCCGGCAAACGGCGTCAGCTGCTGCTCGACAAACGATGCGCGCGGCGTCTCGGTCGGGTGCAACAGGTTCCAGCGCTCGGCGTCCTGGCCGTCGCGTGCCAGCTCATTGAAGCTGGGGCAGCTCCAGACGTTGGCCGCCACGCCCCAGTCTTTGGCCAGCAGCTCGCGCGCGGCCATGGACTCGCGCAGGATGGTGCCCGATCCCAGGAGGTTCACACGCGGCAGCTTCTTGGCGCCCTCGGCCTCTTGCAGCAAATACATGCCCTTGATGATTTGTTCTTCTGTGCCCGGCTTGAGGCCAGGCATGGCGTAGTTCTCGTTGAGCAGGGTGATGTAGTAGAAAACGTTTTCCTGTTTTTCCACCATGCGCTTCAAGCCGTGCTGCATGATCACGCCCACTTCGTGCGCGAAGGTGGGGTCGTAGCTGACGCAGTTCGGAATGGTGCCGGCCAGGATGTGGCTGTGGCCATCTTCGTGCTGCAGGCCTTCGCCGTTGAGCGTGGTGCGGCCCGAGGTGCCGCCCAGCAAGAAGCCACGCGCCTGCATGTCACCCGCTGCCCAGGCCAGATCGCCAATGCGCTGGAAGCCAAACATCGAGTAGTACACATAGAAGGGAATCATGATGCGGTTGTTCGTCGAGTACGACGTGGCTGCCGCAATCCAGCTGGCCATGCCGCCCGCTTCGTTGATGCCCTCTTGCAGGATCTGCCCCGCTTTGTCTTCCTTGTAGTACATGACCTGGTCTTTGTCCACCGGTGTGTACAGCTGGCCATCGGGGTTGTAAATGC
>CAINMN010000190.1 GCA_903850735.1 uncultured Burkholderiales bacterium
GGCAGCGCTGACACATCAGGGCCGCGTGGCCCTGCGCCTTCAGGTGCAGCCAAATTTGATGGGCGCCGCCGCGCACATCGCGCGTTTCGCCCTGCAAGGACCAGGTGACCGGCGCATTCGCCAAGGCGCCATCGCCCACCGGCTGCTCTTCGGCCAGGCGAGGCAGTGCCGACAAAGGTGTCTGCCCATCAAGTTGGCCACCCGCCCGCGCAAAGGCGCGAATGTCCAGGTTGGCAGGGTCCCATGCGTGTTTCATGCCTGCAGTGTAAGAGAATTGGCACATGACCCAAGTTTCTGCCACCCTGCCCCGCCCCTTGATTCTGGGCTCGACCTCGCGCTACCGGCGCGAGCTGTTGAGCCGACTGCACCTGCCTTTTGAGGTGGTGGCCCCGGAGGTGGACGAGACGCCACAGGCCGGCGAAGCGCCCGCCGCCCTGGCGCAACGACTGGCCTTGGCCAAGGCACAGGCCGTGGCCCGCCAACACCCCGAGGCGGTGGTGATTGGCTCGGACCAGGTGGCTGACCTGGCCGGCGAGCCGCTGGGCAAGCCTGGCCACCATGCGCGCGCCGTCGAGCAGCTTCAGCGCATGCGCGGACAGACTGTGGTGTTTCAAACCGCTGTGGCCGTGGTCTGCCAGGCCACCGGCTATGAAGCCTTGGAGTTGGCGCCGGTGCGCGTGCGTTTTCGCGCGCTGAGCGACGCCGAAATCGAAACCTATTTGCGCCTGGAAATGCCCTACGACTGTGCCGGCAGCGCCAAGAGCGAAGGCTTGGGGATCGCCTTGCTGGAGGCGATCGACAACGATGACCCGACGGCGCTGGTGGGCCTGCCCCTGATTCGCACCTGCCGCATGCTGCGCGCGGCGGGCCTGCCGTTGCTGGGCTGAGCCATGGCCCACGGCATTTTGTTCCTGGTTCCAGCGCCGCTGGATTTTGGCTGCACGCCGGAAGTTCCACTCACAGAGGTGATGCCGCAGGCCACCCTGGCCACCGCGGCCCGACTGACGCATTGGGTGGGCGAGAACGCCAAGACGACGCGCGCTTACCTCAAGCGCATTGACGCGCTTGTGCCACTGGCGCAGCCGCTGCAACAAATGAACATTGTGGAATTGCCGCGGGAGGTGCACAAACGCGGCGACCACCAGGGCGAATTTGACGCCCGCCCCTTGCTGGCGCCTGCGCTGCAAGGGCACGACATGGGCCTGGTCAGCGAGGCCGGCATGCCCGCGATTGCCGACCCCGGCGCCTCGGTGGTGCGGGCCGCGCATCAACTGGGTGTGACCGTGGTGCCCCTGGTGGGCCCGATTTCTTTGATGCTGGCCCTGGCGGCCAGTGGCCTGAACGGCCAGAACTTTGCGTTTGTCGGCTACTTGCCGCAAGACAGTGCAGAGCGCAGTGCGCGCTTGCGCAGCCTGAGCCAGCTGGTGCAGCAAACCGGTCAGACCCAACTGTTCATTGAAACGCCCTACCGCAATGCCGCCTTGTTCCAAGCGCTGCTGAGCGAGTTGCCGGGGCAGACCCGGCTGGCGGTGTGCAGCGGCCTGAGCTTGCCGCACCAGCAGGTACGCTGCCAGACGGTGCAAGCCTGGAAAAACCAGCCGGTGCCGCCCGACAAAAACACGCCTTGCGTGTTCCTCATCGGGCGCTGAGCGGCGGCTACGCCGCGCTCAGCGCACGCTGGGCAATTGGCGCAAGGCTTTGACGGCGCCCTCACCGATGGCGGCGCCAAAACGCTTGGCCAGGCGCTCGGCCACATTGTCGTGGCGGGTGTAGTCCACGATGTCTTCGGCCTTGACCACTTCGCGCGCCACATAGTCCAGGCTGCCCAGCGCATCGGCCAGGCCCATTTGAATGGCTTGCTGGCCGGTCCAGAACAGGCCACTGAACAACTCGGGGGTTTCTTTCAAGCGGTTGCCCCGGCCTTCACGCACCACCTGAATGAACTGCTGGTGAATTTGGTCCAGCATGGCCTGCGCGAAAGCGCGCTGGGTTTTGGTCTGTGGGCTGAAGGGGTCCAGAAAGCCCTTGTTCTCGCCGGCCGTCATGAGGCGACGCTCGACGCCGAGCTTGTCCATCAGGCCAGTGAAGCCAAAGCCGTCCATCAGCACGCCAATGCTGCCCACGATGCTGGCTTTGTCCACGTAAATTTGATCGGCCGCGACCGCAATGTAATAAGCCGCAGAAGCGCAAGACTCCTCGACCACAGCGTAAACCGGCTTGCCGTACTTTTTCTTCAAGCGATGGATTTCATCGTTGATGATGCCGGCCTGCACCGGGCTGCCTCCGGGCGAGTTGATCAGCAAGACCACCGCCTGCGAGCCTTCGTCGTCGAAGGCGTTGCGCAAGGCGCTGACGATCCAGTCGGCGCTGGCATCGGCCTCGGAAGAAATTTCGCCACTGATTTCCACCAACGCAGTGTGCGCAGTGCTGGCGTTGGGACTGACATGCGATCGGCTCAGGCTGAGCCAGAGCGCCGTGAAGATCAGCACCAACCAGGCCAGGCGAAAGAAATTGCGCCAGCGGCGTTGTGCTTTTTGCTCTGCCAGCGAGGCGAATGCCAGGCGCTCCAGCGTGGCACGCTCCCAGCCGGGGGTGGCCGTGGGTTCAGGAGAGGAAGCACGCTGGTTCAGGGGGTCGGTCATTTCAAAATTCAACAGGTTTCAAGTTGTAGGCAGTATGCCAGTGGACCACGCCATCGCGTTCCGTGAGGTCAATTTTGATCAGGCCGCCGCGGCCGGGCCCGCCGGTGCAGCGGCCGGTGTCGGGGGCATAAGTGGCGCCGTGGGTGGCGCAAATCAGCTGGCGGCCACCCTCGTCCCAAAACCGGTTGGGCTGGTAGTCCATTTCCATGGCCACATGGCTGCAGCGGTTCAGGTAGGCATGCGCCTGCCCTTGGTAGCGGATGGCAAAGGCGCGACAGGTCTGGCCAGCGTAAACCACGTCAAAGGGCACGGCCAGCCCGCCGTCGACCAGTTCGACGGAGCCACACAAGGGAAGTTGCGTGTCAGGCATGGTCCGCCAACCACTGATGCAGTTCAGCCACCGAGTGGGCCACGCAGCGCGGGCCAAAGGCATGAAACGCCTCGGGCTCGTGGGCGCCGTAGCTGACCCCCACGCTGGCACAGCCGGCGTTGCGGGCCATTTCCAGGTCGTGGGTGGTGTCGCCAATCATGAGGGTGCGCTCAGGGTCCACCCCGAATTCGCGCATCAGCTCGTGCAGCATGCGGGGGTTGGGCTTGCCGGCGGTTTCATCGGCGGTACGGGAGCCATCAAACACGCCCTTCAAGGCCACGGCTTGCAAAGCCTCGTTCAGGCCCTGGCGGCTTTTGCCGGTGGCGACCGTCAGCCAATGGTGGCGCTCTCGCAAGGTTTGCAGCAAGGGCAAGATGCCGTCAAACAGACAAATGTCGTTCTGGTGGGCCAGGTAGTGGTGGCGGTAACGCGCGCCGAGCTCTGGGTATTTGTCGGCGGGCACGTCCGGGGCCGCGTGGGCCAGGGCTGGCAACAA
>CAINMN010000191.1 GCA_903850735.1 uncultured Burkholderiales bacterium
CGGCGCTGTTCATGGGCTTTCTGGGTATCATTCAAAACGACATCAAGCGCGTGGTGGCGTATTCCACCTTGTCGCAGCTGGGCTACATGACCGTGGCCCTGGGCGCCTCGGCCTACTCGGTGGCGGTGTTCCACCTGATGACGCACGCTTTCTTCAAGGCCCTGTTGTTCTTGGGCGCAGGCTCGGTCATCATGGGCATGCACCACAACCAGGACATTCGCTGGATGGGCGGCGTGCGCAAGTACATGCCCATCACCTGGATCACGTCCTTGCTGGGTTCGCTGGCCTTGATTGGCACGCCGTTCTTCTCCGGCTTTTACTCCAAGGACAGCATCATTGAAGCGGTGGCCGAAAGCCACCTGCCGGGCGCTGGCTTTGCGTACCTGGCGGTGATGGCCGGGGTGTTTGTCACGGCCTTCTATTCCTTCCGCATGTACTTCCTGGTGTTCCATGGCAAAGAGCGCTATGACCAAAATCCGGAGGCACACCATGATGGCCATGGGCACGACGACCACGGCCACCACGGCGATCACAGCCCGCATGAGTCGCCCTGGGTGGTGACGGTGCCGCTGGTGCTGCTGGCGATTCCGTCGGTGGTGATTGGCTACATGACCATCGACCCCATGTTGTTTGGCGCCTTCTTCAAAGATGCCATCTTTGTGGACGCCGAGCGTCACCATGTGATGAAAGAGCTGGGCGAGGCCTTCCATGGCCCCGTGGCCATGGCCATGCACGCCTTCTCCACGCTGCCATTCTGGCTGGCACTGGGTGGCGTGGTGGTGTCCTACTACATGTACATGATCAACCCGGCCGTGCCGGCTGCGATCAAGCGCGCTTTCCAGCCCGTCTACACCTTGTTGGAAAACAAGTACTACATGGACTGGATCAACGAAAACATTCTGGCCCGCGCCGCACGCGGCTTAGGGCTGGGCCTGTGGAAGGGCGGCGACCAAGCCATCATCGACGGCGGCCTGGTCAACGGCTCCTGGAAACTCGTGGGTTGGGTGTCGGGACTGGCACGCCACTTCCAGTCGGGCTACCTCTACCACTATGCCTTGGTGATGATCCTGGGCGTGTTCCTGCTGATGACCTGGTTCGTCTGGCTGAATCCTTGAACTGGGCTGAACGCAAGATCACCCGACACTGAACAGAGAGAAAACAAATGGGATTGTTAAGCCTTGCCATCTGGACACCGATTGTCTTCGGTGCCGTGTTGCTGGCCCTGGGGCGTGACGAGCATGCGAAAGCCGTGCGCTGGTTGGCCCTGATCGGGTCGCTCGTCAGCTTCCTGGTCACCCTGCCGCTGTACAGCCGTTTTGACAACGGCAGCGCAGCCCTGCAGTTTGTTGAAAAATCCGAGTGGATCGAGCGCTTCAATGTGTTCTACCACCTGGGCGTGGACGGCCTGTCGCTGTGGTTCGTGTTGCTGACCGCCTTCATCACCGTCATCGTGGTGATCGCCGGTTGGGAAGTGATCACCGAGCGCGTGAATCAGTACATGGGCGCCTTCCTGATCCTGAGCGGCTTGATGATTGGCGTGTTCTCGGCCGCCGACGCCATGCTGTTCTATGTGTTCTTCGAGGCCACGCTGATCCCGATGTACCTGATCATTGGCATCTGGGGTGGCCCCAACAAGATTTACGCCGCCTTCAAGTTCTTCCTCTACACCTTGCTGGGCTCGCTGCTGATGCTGGTGGCGCTGATTTACCTCTACATCCAGTCGGCCGGCAGCTTTGACCTGGCCACCTGGCACAAGCTGCCCCTGCCGGGCACGGTGCAAACCTTGCTGTTCTTTGCCTTCTTTGCGGCGTTTGCCGTGAAGGTGCCGATGTGGCCCGTTCACACCTGGTTGCCCGATGTGCACGTGGAGGCGCCCACCGGCGGCTCGGCCGTGCTGGCGGCCATCATGCTGAAGTTGGGTGCCTATGGCTTCCTGCGCTTCTCCATGCCGATTGCCCCTGATGCGGCGCACGAGTGGGCCTGGCTGATGATTACCTTGTCGCTGATCGCCGTGGTCTATGTCGGTCTGGTAGCGCTGGTGCAGCAGGACA
>CAINMN010000192.1 GCA_903850735.1 uncultured Burkholderiales bacterium
ACGGCCAATCCGTCGCTGTATCCCAACCTGGGCTACAACCCCCTGCGCGACTTCGCGCCCATCACCCTGTTCGGCACCAGCCCGTTTGTCCTGGTAGCCCACCCGACGGTGCCCGCCAACAATGCCCGGGAGCTGGTGGCTCTGGCCAAAGCCCAGGCCGGCAAACTCAGTTACGCATCGGGCGGCAGCGGTACGGCCATGCATCTGTCAGGTGAATTGCTCAAGTCCATGACCGGCAGCGACATCCTGCATGTACCTTACCGGGGCAGCGCACCGGCGGTGCTGGCCGTGATGGCCGGCGACACCTCGTTGGCGATTGCTGACATTGCGTCGATCCAGCCGCAGCTGAAATCAGGCCGATTCAAGGTGCTTGGGGTCATGGGCAAAGAGCGATCCACGCTGGCGCCCGAGATGCCCACGCTGGCCGAGAGCGGCGTGCCCGGGTACGAGTCTTCCGGCTGGTTCGGCATACTGGCCCCGGCTGACACGCCCGCGGCAGTGCTGGCACGCCTGAACACCGAGATAACGGCCGTGCTGCGACTGCCCGAGATCCGTGAGCGATTTGCAGCAGCGGCACTGGAGCCCCTGCCCTCAACGCCCGAACAAATGGCCCAGCTGATGCGCTCGGAAGCCGTCAAATGGGCCAAGGTCATCAAGGAATCTGGCGCCAAGGTGGACTGAGCCCCCAGAGTCAGTAGGAACCCGTGCACGCACGGGATAGAAACAAAGCCAACCCCGAAAGATGGGTGTTTCCTGTATTCACGGGGAACATCGCCTTGGTGCTAATGGCTGATCGTGTCCGGATCGTCACTGCACGAGCAAGGCCATCAGTTGATCCAAGGCCACATGCCAACCCTGGGGGAAACCCATCCTGGCGTGATCTTCGCAAGTGACACTGTCTGCGTGCATCACGCGTGCCGTCAAGCGCGTTTCTGTGTCGCTAACGGCTTGCAACTCCACGGCGCATGTGCACCAGGGTTGGGTGGCGGGTGCGTAGCCCGGCTGCAAGGCATTGGTCCAAACCAGGCGACGCCCAGGCTCCACCACCAAATAGCAGCTCGTGAGGTCTTGGCTTTCACCGTCGGGGCCCTGCATCAGGGTGCGAAACGCGCCGCCGGGTCGAAGATCGATTTCGCAGGCAGTCACCTGCCAGGGTTTGGGGCAAAACCAGGGCATGAGCTGCTCACGCACGGTCCAGGCCGCCCAAACCCTGGCAATGGGCGCTTGCAGCACCCGCGTGAAAGACAACTCGTGGTGCGGGTGACGCAGATACGCTTCCAGCTTGCACATGGTGGACTCGTGACCCGGCACCGCGTAGGTGGCCTTGGCATCGCGCTCGGCTTGGTTGGGCAGGCGCATGGTGGTCTCCAGACATGTGCCGTCACCCTCAGTTTTGAAGGTCGTGGTCACATGGAACATCACCTGGTCAAAATCGCCGTGCGACCAAACGAGCTTTTGCTCGGGCACCACCTCCTCGTACTGGATGAGGTTGGGGTAGTCGGTGGGCGGGCCCCCAAATGGCGTATCGGGGTCCGTGCTCACGCCCGGCCCCTGCATGATGAATTTCCAACGCCCTCCGGGACGAACGTCCATTTCATGGGTGATGATTGAGAAGCCCTCAGGCCCCCACCACCGCTCCAACTGGCCTTGTTCGGTGTGGGCGCGCCACACCAGAGTCAGTGGGGCGGCAATGAAACGCGAAAAATGCATTTCGGTGGGCGAAGGAAAAGTGACGGTATCGCTCATGGTCTACGTGTATGAAGTTCAATCTGGCAAGAATGCAAAGTTGACGTGGTGCGTGCGCGAAGGCCTCAGCCTTGTAGCTTGAGCAAGTACGCATCAAGCTTGGCGAAAGTGCCGGCAAAGCCAGCGTGCATGCCCGCGCGTGCCGCGTCAAAGGTGGCGATCCCGGCGTCGTCGCTCTCGTGCGGCAGCCAGGAAATGGATTGCATCGTTCCGCCGTTGGCAAGGTCTTCCCATGTGGAGGTCACATGCATGTAGGCGGGCCATGCAGGCGCCATGGGATGGCGGCCCAGACCACCCTCTGGGGTGGAGAAGCTTTGCAGATGCACGATCTTTCGCTCGGGTTCGATATCCAAAAACTGCTGCAAACCCCACATTTGCAGGCCATTCGGCCCTTCAATCCCGTAGTGGTAGCGCCCACCGACTCTAAAGTCCATGTCCGCATGAATGGCGTGAAAGCCCTCAGGGCTGAGCCAGTGCTGCAAATGTTGGGCTTGCGTTTGCACCTGCCAGAGCAGAGCGCGCGGGGCGCGGAATTCGCGGGTGATCACGAACGGCGAGAGGGCGGTGTGACTCATGGGGCTTTCCTTGTAGGTATTGGCTTAACAGCAGTGGATTTTCCGCTGGGCGCTTGTCTCATCGAGCTCTCAAGGGAAAGACTGCCCATGATGTCATTCTCGGAGCACGCCTATGCCGAGGGTTTTGCCGTCAGTGCCTGCGAGGCAAAGTCCCGGGCCATATTGCGCTTGCAGTTGTTGCGACCAGGCATTCAGCCTGTCCAAGCAGCCGCCCCACCTCCCAAGGTATTGCGCCGTCCGGTCGGTGTATTGCTGGCGTGGCTGTGCGCAGAGACGACAGGGATGCCCCCTGTGCATCGCACCCCTTCCCGGAAAAGGCTTGGGATTTTGAATATTGGTGGTGGAATGCGGACCACGGTTCAAATCCACTCTTACAACACATGCGCCAAGTCTAAGGCGTTTGTCCCCGAATTGCAGAGATCGTCCTTTTCACATCTCGGCATCAATCAAGCCGGGCCCAACTCACGCTTGAAGGCTTTTGACCCGGGATTCGAAAGTGGAGTTTCATGGGACTCGAAAGGTTGACTTGTCGGTCGTGAGACGGATAATTCCGTGTATTACAAGCAATGCGAAGTGATGCAAGCATGACAGCAAAAACCATCAACGTGCGCCTGCCTGAGGCTCTTTACAACCAGATCGAAGAGTTGGCTAAAGCAACGGCTCGGACCAAGAGCTTTCTCACCATCGACGCGTTGACCCACTATGTGCAGCGGGAGTCCTGGCAGATCCGTGACATCCATGAGGGCATCCAGGAAGCAGATGCTGGCGAGTTTGCTACCGACGACCAAGTCAGGGCCGTGTTTGCCAAATACGGTGCCTGATCAATGGCGCTGAAATGGACCAAGACGGCACTTCGTTCCGTTGATGACATCGCGGGCTTCATTGCTAAAGACAACCCAAGCCGGGCCACCAGTTTTGTGCAGGAGCAAAAAGACGGAGTGACCAAACTGCAAGCTCACCCGGGCATGGGCAGGGCCGGCCGTGTACCAGGCACCCGTGAATTGGTCCTGCACAAGAACTACATCGCCATTTATCGCGTGCGTGGTGATGACGTCGAAATACTGAGACTGCACCACGTCGCCCGAAATCTTTGATGCATGGGTCTCTCGCATATCTCACCGCCCCCAATGTGGCGGGGTTGATGCCTAATCGGACTACGAGCCCTCAATCACCCGCGCCACGTCATCGCAGCATTCGGCGCACTTGCCTACCAGCAACAAGTCACCACCCTTGATGGTGCCGCTGAAATTGGTGATGGTTGTTTCGTGTCGGCACTGCCCGCACCATACGTTGGAGAGCAGTCGCTGACGGATATTCACCGGGATGGACTCCCAGCTCTGGCGAGCGGGCTTGGTGAAAGTTGGTAGTGATTCGATGGTCATGGTTCGGCTGCGGGCCTACCAAGCCTTCAAGGCTTCCAAGAGTTGCGTTTTGACCTCCGTGCTGGCGAAGCTGGCGTCGATGGACGTTTGCGCCACCGACTTGGTTATTGCATCCGTCCATCCGAACGTCTGGCGGCACAAGGCATATTCCCCGACCAGACTGGCGCCCAGTAGGGCCGGGTCATCGGTGTTCACTGAGACTCGTACACCTGCCACACGCAGTTTTTCGATGGGGTGCTCCTGAATGGACGGGTAGACGCCCAGTACCAGGTTCGAAGTGGGGCAAATCCCAAAGGGAATTTTCCGGTCCGCCAGCATTCCGACCAATGCCGCATCTTCAATGGCTCTTACACCATGGTCGATTCGGTCAGCTCCCAGCAAGTTCACGGCATCCCAGACCCCCTCGGGGCCACTGGACTCACCAGCATGGAC
>CAINMN010000193.1 GCA_903850735.1 uncultured Burkholderiales bacterium
CCCAAGGAGCAGTCAAAACGCTCGTAAATGACGCGGCGCACCGCATCGGCATCGATCCCCTCGGGCATCATGACGCCGGTGAGGATGGGTGAGTAAAGTGCGCTGTCGGCGCATTGAATCTCCAGGCCCCAGGCTTGCACCGCAGACCGCGCACCTGCCGCCCAACGCTGGTGGCGCGCAAAGACTTGGTCCAAGCCCTCGCCCAACAGCATGTCACAGGACTCGCTCAAGCCATACAGCAGGTTGGTGTTGGGGGTGTAGGGGAAATAGCCTGTCTTGTTCATCTCCCGCATCTCATCCCAGGCCCAGAATGATCGTGGGAGTTTGGCCGATTTGCTGGCCTCGATGGCCTTGGGCGACAAGGCGTTGAAGCAAATTCCGGGGGGCAGCATCAAGCCTTTTTGGGAACCGCTGATGGACACATCCACGCCCCATTCGTCGTGGCGGTAATCGGCGGCTGCCAGCCCGGAGATGGTGTCCACCATCAACAAGGCGGGGTGCCCTGCCCGGTCGATGGCCGCTCGAACCGCCGCGATGTCGCTGGTGACGCCTGTGGAGGTTTCGTTGTGAACCACGCAAACGGCCCGGATCTGGTGGCCCGCATCGGCGCGCAAGCGCTGCTCGATCATGTTCGCTTGAACCCCTTGGCGCCAGCCTTCGGCGCCTGGCAGGCCCAGCAATTCGGTCTGCAAGCCCAAGCGCCCCGCCAACTTGTTCCACAAGGAGGCAAAGTGGCCGGTTTCAAACATGATGACTTTGTCGCCCGGGCTCAGCACATTGACCAGCGCCGCTTCCCAGGCGCCCGTGCCAGAAGCGGGATAGATCACCACAGGATGCTGGGTTTTGAAAATCTTCTGCATGTCCGACAGCACTTTGCGCCCCAGCACAGCAAATTCGGGGCCGCGGTGGTCAATGGTGGGCAAGCTCATGGCCCGCAGCACGCGGTCAGGCACTGGGGAGGGGCCCGGAATTTGAAGGAAGTGACGGCCGGTGGGATGGAAATCGAGTTGCAGCATGATGGTGTTGGAAAATGATTCTGGATTTTTTGCATGCAAAATTAATTTGTCAACAGGATCTACGCTAGCTCTTTGGGGCTTTATGCATTGACCATCTCGCTTTTTTGCATGCAAAATAAAGCATGACCGCTGAAATTGTGAGCCTGGCGCCGGCCGCCCTGCACGACCAACTGACGCACCGATTGCGCCAAATGTTGGTGGAAAACCAAATTCCGCCCGGCGCCAAATTGAACGAGCGCGCCTTGTGCGAGGCCTTGCATGTGTCGCGCACGCCCCTGCGCGAAGCCATCAAGGCGCTGGCCGCCGAGGGCCTGGTGGCCTTGGTCCCCAACCGTGGCGCCGTGGCCCTCGCCCTCACCGAAGAAGACATTCAGCACACCTTTGAGGTCCTGGCGGGTCTGGAGGCGCAATCAGGCCGCTTGGCCGCACAGCGCATCACGGATGCGGAGTTGACAGAAATCCAGGCCCTGCACTTTGAAATGCTGGCGGCCTACACTCGGCGAGACCTGTCGCATTACTACCGACTCAACGCCCAAATTCACCAGGCCATCAACCTGGCCGCCAAAAACCCCGTGCTGAGTGCCACCTACCAACAAGTCAATGCCCGCCTGCAAGCCCTGCGGTTTCGCTCCAACCAGGATGAAGCCAAATGGGGCGATGCCATGGCGGAGCACACCCAGATGGTGCAAGCGCTGGCCGCACGCGATGGCCAGGCCCTGGGCCGGATTCTTCAACAACACCTGCAACACAAGTGCGAAGTGGTGGTGGCGCAGCTGCGCGACACCGCCCCGCTCGCCTCACACGTTTGAACCGCATGAACGCACCCCTGCCCCGCAATTTGCAACTTGAACCCGCCGGCAAAGTCTATGACTCGGTGGCCCGCGTCAGCCAGGAAGTGGCCGGCAAGCTGGCTGCCGGTCTGCGTCAGCACACCCAAGGCGAAGTGCTGTTCAGCGCCGCCGACTGCGGCCGCTACGCCACAGACGCCTCGATTTACCAAGAGATGCCGGTCGGTGTTTTTGTACCGCAATCGGTGGACGAAGTGGCCACCGCGTTGGACCTGTGCCGCGACCTCAGCGTGCCCATCGTGGCGCGCGGCGGCGGCACCAGCCAGTGCGGCCAAACCGTCGGGGCAGGCTTGGTCATTGACCACAGCAAGCATGTGCGCAACATCCTGGCGCTCGATGTCGAGAACCGCACGGTGGAAGTCGAGCCTGGCATGGTGCTGGACCACCTGAACGCCGCCTTGAAAAAGCACGGTCTGTGGTATCCGGTGGATGTGTCCACCAGCGCGCAAGCCACCCTGGGCGGCATGGCCGGCAACAACTCCTGCGGCAGCCGCTCGATTGCCTATGGCAACATGGTGCACAACGTGGCCGGCGCCAAGGCCTGGCTCTCCGATGGCACCTTGGTCGATTGGGGCCGCTATGAAAACAGCACCGGCCGCGCCCGTTTGACGGGCGATTTTGTGCGTCACCTGGTGAACAACCTCAAGCCCGAGATCGACGCCAACTGGCCCAAGGTGATGCGGCGTGTGGCGGGCTACAACCTGGACATTTTTCACAACCAGAATGTGCGGCCCTACACAGAGGATGGCTCGGTCAATCTGGCACATTTGCTGATTGGCAGCGAAGGCACGCTGGCCCTGACGCGCTCCTTGACGCTCAAGCTCAGCCCCTTGCCCGCCACCAAAGTGCTGGGGGTGGTCAACTTCCCCACCTTCTTCCAGGCCATGGACGCGGCGCAGCACATCGTGAAGTTGGGCAACGATGGCACGCTGACGGCGGTGGAGTTGGTCGACCGCACCATGATCGAGCTCTCGCTGAAAAATCCGGCGTTTGCGCCCACCGTGCGCAGCGCCTTGATTGACTCACCGGACGCTGTGCTGCTGGTGGAGTTTTCGGGCGAAGACAAAGAGGCCCTGATTCCCAAAATCCACGCGCTGGTGGAGTTGATGGGCGACCTCGGCCTGCCCGACAGCGTGGTGCAACTGATTGAAGACACCCCGCAGAAAAACCTGTGGGAAGTTCGCAAAGCCGGCCTCAACATCATGATGAGCCTGCGCGGCGACGGCAAGCCGGTGAGCTTCATTGAAGATTGTGCGGTGCCCCTTGAGCATCTGGCGGAATACACCAGCGCCCTGACCGAAGTTTTTGCGCGCCATGACACCCGCGGCACCTGGTACGCCCATGCGTCGGTCGGCACCTTGCATGTGCGACCGATTCTGGACATGCGGCGCGACGGCGCTTACAAAATGCGCACCATTGCCGAAGAAGCCAGCGCCCTGGTGCGCAAATTCAAAGGCGCCTACAGCGGCGAGCACGGTGACGGGCTGTGCCGTGGCGAGTGGATTCGCTGGCAGTTTGGCGACGCCATTCACGATGCCTTTGCCGACATCAAAGAACACCTGGACCCGAAAAACCTGCTGAACCCCAAACGCATCGTGAATCCACCCAAAATGGATGACACCTCGCTGATGCGCTTCTCGCCGCGCTACAAAGTCATTCCCTTGCAGACGGCCTTGGACTGGAGCGCCTGGAACGTGCAAAACAATGCGCGCACCGAAGAAACCACCGAGCCGGGCACCGGCGGTGACCCCGCACAAGGCTTTGCCAAAGCCGTTGAAATGTGCAACAACAACGGCCACTGCCGAAAATTGGATGCCGGCACCATGTGCCCGAGTTACCGTGTCACGCGCGATGAAAAACACCTCACGCGCGGGCGCGCCAACACCTTGCGTCTGGCCCTGTCCGGACAACTCGGCCCGGAGGCCATGACCAGCAAGGCGTTGCTGGACAGCATGTCCTTGTGCGTGGGCTGCAAGGGCTGCAAGCGCGACTGCCCCACCGGCGTGGACATGGCGCGCATGAAAATTGAAACCTTGCACCAGGTCAAGCAACGCCGCGGCTTCACGCTGCGCGATCGGCTGGTGGCCTACCTGCCGAACTATGCACGCTGGGCGGCGCGCGCGGCCGGCGTGATGAATTGGCGCAACCGCTCGCCCTTGCTGGCCAAGCTCATGCAAGCGCTCACCGGCATTTCGGCGCAGCGCAGTTTGCCACACTGGGAGTCAGCGCATTTCTTCAATCACAGCACGGTGGGGGCCACGGCCCAGGAAGTGCTGGCGGCTGAGCGTGGCGTGGTGTTGTTTGTCGACACCTTCAATGGCCATTTTGAGTCAGATGTGGCCCTCTCCGCTTTGCGCGTCTTGCAAGCCGCGGGCTATGTGGTGCATGTGGCGTCCAAGCATGCCCATGGCCACGGCAGCAACCAGGGACATTTGTGTTGCGGCCGAACCTTTCTGGCCACCGGCATGGTCGACAAGGCCAAAGAAAAAGCCAGCGAGTTGCTGGCCGTCTTGGCCCCCTTCGCCGAGAAGGGCTTGCCCATTGTGGGCTTGGAGCCGTCGTGCTTGCTGACCCTGCGCGATGAGGCCCTGGTGCTGGGCCTGGGGGATGTGGCGCAGACCGTGGCCAACCAGGCCTTGATGTTCGAGGAGTTTTTGGCGCGCGAAGCCAAGGCTGGCAAGCTCGCGGTCCTGCAAAAACGGCTGGACCCTACCCACCGCACCATCTTGCTGCATGGCCACTGCCACCAGAAAGCCTTTGGCGTGATGAACCCGGTGCTGGAAACCATTCGGCTGATTCCTGGTGCGCATCCCAAGCTGATTGAAAGCAGTTGCTGCGGCATGGCCGGCAGCTTCGGCTATGAGGCCCAGCACCACGATTTGTCCATGGCCATGGCCGAGCTGAGTTTGTTGCCCGCTGTGCGTGCAGCCCCCGACGCGGTCATCGTGGCCGATGGCACCAGTTGCCGCCATCAAATCCATGATGGCGCCCAACGACAGGCCGTTCATGTGGCCCGTTTGCTGGCCGATCACCTCAAGGTGTGATGCACCACGGGGCCTGGTCGTGGACCAAGCCCATCCAGAGCGCCCAGCCTGAAGTGAGCGCCAGGGTCAGGCCGGCCAATCGCACGCCCCATGACCCTGTGCCCAGGCTCACGCGACCTTGCCGCCCGAGCTTGAACCAAAGCCAGGGCCCCAACAGCAACACCAAACCGCTGCCCAGGACAAAGCACACCATGACCGCTGCGCCCGCCAGCGGCCCACCCGCCAAGGCCGCCACCATGAGGGCCGAGTAGAGCAAGCCACACGGTAGCAAGGCCCAGAGCATGCCCATGATCAGCGGTGTGCCGCGATCTGCGCGCAAATGCCAGCGCGCATTCCAGGCTTTGGCACGCGCCCAGATGTTGCGCGCCGTGCCTTGCAGCCAAACAGGTTGCTCTGCGCGCCACAGCAACAACAAACCCAGCAACATGGCCGCCACATGGATCAGGCTCCAAACCGGTCGCAAGGCCGCACTGTGCACGCTGAGCCAGCCCACCCCTTGAAGCGAGGAAGCCGCCACGGCACCCAGCGCACCGTAGCCCAACACGCGCCCAAGCTGAAACAGCACCAAGGCCTGCGTGCTGCGGGGCGCCGCCGCCTGGCTCAGACCTAGGCAAGCCGCGCCACACATGGCCAGGCAATGGGGGCCGCCCGCCAATCCCATCAGGACAGCGGTCAAGGCCAAAGCAGAGTTCATCAGATGATTTTAGAGAAGCGCGCGCGGTTGCGGTCGGCCTGCAGGTAACGGTCAAACACCATGGCCACGGCCCGCACAAAAAACCAGCCCTTGGGGGTGACTTGGATGCCGGTGTCGTCCAAGGCCACCAGGCCCTGTGATTGCAAGCCTTTCAAGGCCTCCAACTCGGCGGCAAAGCTGGTTTTGAAATGCAGCAAATGCGCCAGCTCGATGGACTCGAACAGCACCTGCCCCTGGCACATCAGGGCCATGATGATGGCGCGGCGGGCAATGTCATCGCGGCTCAGCGCCAGGCCCCGCACCACGGGGAAACGCCCCTGGTCAATCAGGTCGCAGTACTCCTCCAGCGTCTTGGCGTTTTGGCTGTAAGTGGCGCCCACGCGGCCAATGGAAGAAACCCCCAAGGCAATCAGGTCGCAATCGGGTTGCGTGCTGTAGCCCTGGAAATTGCGGTGCAAGCGGCCTTGCCGCTTGGCCACGGCCAGCGCATCGTCGGGCAAGGCAAAGTGGTCCATGCCCACGTACACATAGCCCGCCGACATCAAGGCCGTCATGGCCTGCGACAGCATGGCCACCTTGTCGCCTGCGGCTGGCAACTGCTCGATGTGAATTCGGCGCTGGGGCTTGAAGCGCTCCGGCAGGTGCGCATACGCATACAGTGCGATGCGGTCTGGCCGCAGCTGATTGACCAAGGCCATGGTGCGCGCAAAGCTCTGCGCGGTTTGCTGGGGCAGGCCGTAAATCAGGTCGACGTTGACCGACTCAAAGCCGATGCGCCTGGCGTCTTCTGTCAGCGCAAAGACCTGCTCGGCCGGCTGAACGCGGTGAACCGCTTTTTGCACCGCCGGCTCAAAATCCTGAACGCCAAAGCTGAGCCGGTTGAAGCCCAAGCCATGCAAGGTTTGCAGCCGCTGGGTCGTCACCGTGCGCGGGTCGACCTCAATGGAATACTCGCCGCCCGGCACAAAACTGAAAGCGCTGCGAAGCATGTCAAGCAGCTCGGCGAGCTCCTCGTCGCTCAGAAAGGTGGGCGTGCCGCCTCCCAAGTGCAATTGCGACACCGTGTGGCCCTTACCCAACAAAGCCGTGTGCAAAGCCACCTCACGCCGCAGGTAAGCCAGATAGACTTTGGCGCGCTCATGGTGTTTGGTGATGATCTTGTTGCAGGCACAGTAGTAGCAGAGCGACTCGCAAAACGGAATGTGCACATACAAGGACAAGGGAGACACCCGCGAAGCCACGCCCTCATTGCGCTGCTGCAAGGCCTGGATGTAATCGGCCTCCCCGAAAGCCTCGACAAACCGATCCGCCGTCGGATAGGATGTGTAACGGGGGCCAGCGACGTCGTAACGTTGCAGTAATTCTGGCGTGATAGATTCCATGGCGTCGGTCTTTGTGATGACCTTAAATGTGCCTCGGGTTGAACCTTCCGTTTTTGACTTGGATCAAACCATGGCCAGTCAAAAATGACCACAATCAAGTTTTAGACCTTGCTCTCATGAATCCCACTGCCATCAAAGTCGCCTGTTCCAACTGCAACCTTCGGGAGTTGTGCATGCCCATGGGGCTGAGCGAGCCCGACCTGAAGCGCATTGAAGAAATCGTGGCGGTTCGCCGCAAAGTCAAGCGCGGCACCCCTTTGTTTCGCAACGGCGAGAAGTTCAGTTCCTTGTACGCCATTCGCACAGGCTTCTTCAAGACCAGCATCGCTACCGAAGACGGTCGCGACCAGGTCACCGGCTTTCAGATGGCCGGTGAAGTCATGGGCCTGGATGGCATTGTGAGCGACCACCACACCTGCGACGCCATTGCGCTGGAAGACGCCGAAGTCTGCGTCATGCCCTTCGACAAAATTGAGATGCTGTCGCGCGAAGTCAATGCGCTTCAGCACCATGTGCACAAAATCATGAGCCGTGAAATCGTGCGCGAGCACGGCGTGATGCTGTTGCTGGGCAGCATGCGCGCAGAGGAGCGCCTCGCAGCGTTTTTGTTGAACCTGGTTCAGCGTTTGCACGCCCGTGGCTTCTCGCAGTCCGAGCTGGTGCTGCGCATGACCCGCGAAGAAATCGGCAGCTACCTGGGGCTCAAGCTGGAAACGGTCAGCCGCACTTTCTCCAAATTTGTGGAAGACGGCATCGTGGAAGTGAAGCAACGCCACGTTCGCATCCTGAACCCCGAAGGTCTCAGGATGATTGTCAACCCACAAACCTGCAACGCCTGAAACTCGCGCTCGCCCAGTTCAGGGCTTGAGCTTCAAGGGAACATCCTGAGGCGTTGCCGCGTGGTTGCGCGCCTGATGGGCCGGTGCCATGTTGCGGGCGGGGTCCTTCAGGGTTTGGTTGATTTCCAAGCCTTGGCGGTAATAGTCCTCGGCAATCACCGGGTCCGGGTTGCGAATGGCAATGTAGGCCGTGACAAAGCCGGCAATGACAACCAGCAAGGGGCCAGAAATGATCAGCCACACATGGCCATAACGCCACCAGGGCTGAACGGTTGGAATAGAAGGTGTTGTCATGTCAGCTCCTGGGTAAGACGCTCATCGGGGCACCATGAACACCGATTTCTCGGTTACATGGTCTTTGCCGTTGGCCGCCTGAATGTCAAACGTGATTTTGTGAGAGCCCTGCGGCGCGGAGCCATAGGGAATGTCCGCACGCACAATGACCCAGCGCGCCTGCGCCGGTGCCACCTCGATATCCGTGGCAGTTTTGATCTCCAGGCCTTCCAGGCCGGAGACACGCAAGCGGTAGGTCTGTGACTGCTCGGTGGCATTCATCAATTGCAAGCGGTACACATTTTCCAAGGTCCCCACCTCGGTGATGCGCGCCAAGGAGGCACGGTCGCGCACCACATCGACCCTCAAAGGCGTGCGCAGCGACAGGCTGATGAGCAATCCCAGGATCAAGGCCACCAAAAGCGCGGTGTAGGCCACGACGCGGGGGCGCATGACGCGCTGCCACATTTGCCTGGAAGACCAACGGTGGCTCAAGGCGTTTTGTGTCGCGTACCGCACCAAGCCCCGCGCATAGCCCATCTTGTCCATCACGGTGTCGCAGACATCGATGCAGGCGCCGCAGCCGATGCACTCGTACTGCAAGCCCTTTCGGATATCGATGCCGGTTGGGCAGACTTGAACGCACAAGGTGCAATCGATACAGGCGCCCAAATTCAAAGCACTGGCGTCTGCCTTCTTGGAACGCGCCCCGCGCGGCTCGCCGCGCTCGGCGTCGTAGGTGACGATCAGGGTGTCATGATCAAACATGGCCCTTTGTAAGCGCGCATACGGACACATGTACTTGCAGACTTGCTCGCGCATGAAGCCGGCATTGCCGTAGGTGGCAAAACCGTAGAAGAACACCCAGAACACTTCCCAGGAGCTCATGCGCTCGAGGAAAAATTCCATGACCAGGTCGCGAATGGGCGTGAAATAACCGACAAAGGTAAAGCCGGTCCAGATGGAAAGAAAAATCCAGATCAGGTGCTTGTACCATTTCTTGACCAGCTTTTCGAGGGAAAAATCCCCTTCATCCAGCCGCATGCGCGCAGACCGATCGCCTTCAATTTTGCGCTCGATCCACATGAAGAGTTCGCTGTACACCGTTTGCGGGCAGGCATAGCCACACCACAAACGGCCGGCCACGGCGGTGAACAAAAACAGCGACAGGGCTGAAATGATCAGCAGTCCGGTCAGGTAAATGAAGTCCTGGGGGTACAGAACCAACCCAAAAATGTAAAAACGCCGCGCCCCCAGGTCAAACAACACCGCCTGGCGTTGACCCCACTCCAGCCAGGGCAAGCCATAAAAAAGGAGCTGCGTCAGAACCACAAAACCCCAGCGCCATTGGGCGAACACGCCCTGAACGGTGCGGGGGTAAATCTTTTTGCTGGCAGCGTAGAGGGAAATTTCATCCCCCTCGTCGCCGGCAGGCGCCGGCACGAGCGGGATGGTTTTTCGAGGCGATGAATCAGACACCGTTCAGTTTGCTTTCGCTGGACTCAGTTTTTGGCGGCGGGCGTGGGCTTGTTGGACAAGCCCCAGACGTAGGCTGTGAGCACATGGATTTGAGAAGCGGTCAGCCGCTCTTCTTGCGCCGGCATCTGGTTGACCTTGCCGCCATTGACCATGGCTGCGATGGCTTCCTCGCCCACCCCGTGCAGCCAAATCTTGTCGCTCAGGTTGGGGGCGCCCAAGGCTTGGTTGCCCTTGCCATCAAGTCCATGGCAACCGGCACAAACGGCAAATTTTTCTTTGCCCTGGGATGCACGCGCCGCATCGTGCGGGCTGGCAGACAGGCTGAGCACATAGTTGGCCACGCTCTTGACGTCGTCGGGTGTTCCCACCGCTGCGGCCAGGGGCGGCATGTTGCCGATACGGCCCTTGGTGATGGTTTCCTTGATGGCCTCAGGGGTGCCGCCGTACAGCCAATCGGCATCCGTCAAATTCGGAAAGCCTTTGGAGCCGCGCGCATCCGAGCCGTGGCATTGCGCGCAGTTGTTCATGAACAAGCGCTCGCCAATGGCCATGGCTTTGGCATCCCCTGCCACTTCGTGCGGCGGCATGCCGTCGAACCTGGCGTACAAAGGCTTGAGCGCCTCGTTGGCCTTGGCCACTTCGTTCTCATATTGCCCCTGCGAGCTCCACCCCAGTTTGCCTGCATTGGACCCCAAGCCAGGGTAAGCCACCAGGTAAGCAAAGGCAAAAACGATGGTGATCAGAAACAGCCCCACCCACCACATGGGCAAGGGGTTGTTCATTTCACGCAAGTCTTCGTCCCAGACATGGCCGGTGGTGTTGTCCGCGGCGGATTTCACTTTGGTGCGCGCGGTAGCCCACAGCAGCCACAAGCAGCCCAAAATGCCCGCCACGGTGATGACCGTGATGTAGTTTGACCAGAATTGGCTAATGAAGTCGCTCATGATCTTTCCTCAATCTTCCTGGAAGGGCAACTGGGCCGCTTCCTCAAACTGGCGGTTTTTGCGGCGGTCGATGGTCCACAACACAATGCCAATGAAGGCCACAAAACTCAGCACGGTGGCTGCAACGCGAAGGGTGGTGATGTCCATGAACAGTCCTCCTTATTTGAGCGCGCGGCCCATGCCTTGCAGATAGGCCACCAGGGCTTCCATCTCGGTCTTGCCTTGCACATCCTCGGCCGACTTGGCGATTTCTTCATCGGTGTAAGGGACACCGACCACACGCAAAGCTTTCATGCGCGGCGCCATCTCCGCCGGATTGACCATGTTCTTTTCAAGCCAGGGGTAGGCTGGCATGTTCGATTCGGGCACCAGATCGCGTGGGTTGTTCAAGTGCACGCGATGCCATTCATCGCTGTACTTGCCGCCCACACGGTGCAAGTCAGGCCCCGTGCGCTTGCTGCCCCACTGAAAGGGATGGTCGTACACGAACTCGCCAGCCACCGAGTAGTGACCATAGCGCAAGGTCTCGGCGCGGAAGGGACGAATCATTTGCGAATGGCAGTTGTAGCAGCCCTCGCGAATGTAAATGTCACGCCCGGCCAACTGAAGCGCGGGATAAGGCTGTATGCCTTGGACCGGCTCGGTGGTGGACTTCTGGAAGAACAGCGGCACGATTTCAACCAAGCCGCCGACCGCCACCACCAGAAGAATCAAAACGATCATCAGGAAGTTGTTGGTCTCCAGCTTTTCGTGCGTGAAGCCTTTGTTGGAATTGTCTGCCATGATGATTTCTCCTTAAGCGTGCGCCACCGGGGCAGGAATGTTCACGGCCACAGGGCGGCCATTCGTGGCTGTCTTGAGCACATTCCAGAGCATGACCAGCATGCCGCTGAGGTACAGCAAGCCACCGAGCACACGCACAACGTAGTAGGGATAGGTGGCTTTGACGCTCTCCACGAAGGTGTAGGTCAGGGTGCCGTCCTCGTTGATGGCGCGCCACATCAAGCCCTGCATCACGCCGGCAATCCACATCGCGGCGATGTAGAGCACGATGCCGATGGTGGCCAGCCAGAAGTGAACTTCAACGGCTTTGACGCTGAACATTTTTTTCTGTCCAAACAAGCGCGGGATCAGGAAATAAATCGTGCCCATGGACACCAGGCCCACCCAACCGAGGGCGCCAGAGTGCACATGGCCCACGGTCCAGTCGGTGTAGTGCGACAGCGCATTGACGGTCTTGATCGACATCATCGGGCCTTCAAAGGTGCTCATGCCATAGAAAGACAGGGACACGATCAGGAAGCGCAGCACCGGGTCGTCACGCAATTTGTGCCAAGCGCCTGACAAGGTC
>CAINMN010000194.1 GCA_903850735.1 uncultured Burkholderiales bacterium
GACAAAACACCTTCCTCTGTGCCCGATACCCCGCGCGAAGCCGCCCCTGCGGCCCCTACCGCCCTCAAGTCCGAGCCCACCGCCCCGTCCAGAACGTTGATCCTCACCGTGGCCCTGGTCGCGGTGTTGGGCGTGCTGGGCTCGGGCTTTGTCTGGCAAAAGCTGTCGGGCATCCAAGAGCTGCTGGCCCGACAAAATGCCGACACCGGCAGCCAGGCCCTGGAGGCCAAGGCGGCCGCCAAACAAGCGCAAGAATTGTCACGCGACACCGCGGCCAAGCTGGCGCTGACCGACACCAAACTGAACGAAGTGGCCCTGCAACGCAGCCAACTCGAAGAGCTGATGCAAAGCCTGTCCCGCTCGCGCGACGAAAACCTGGTGGTGGACATCGAGTCCGCCATCCGTTTGGCGCAACAGCAAGCCCAGCTCACCGGTAGCATCCAGCCTTTGCTGGCCGCGCTGCGCTCGGCCGAGCAACGCCTGGCCAAGGTCTCGCAGCCCCGTTTGGCGCCCTTGCAGCGTGCCGTGGTGCGCGACATCGAGCGCGTGAAAACCGCGGCGGTCACCGACACCCCCGGCTTGCTCATCAAGTTGGACGAACTGGTGCGCTGGAGCGACGAATTGCCACTGGCCAATGCCGTGGGCGTGGCGCAAACCCCGGGCAAAGACATCACGCCAGACGCACCCACCAGCAGCTGGGCGCGGGCCATCAGCGCTTCCTGGTGGGAGCGCGTGCTGAGCGACATCTGGGGCGATGTGCGCGGCCTGGTGCGGGTCAGCCGCCTGGACCAACCCGAAGCCAGCTTGCTGGCCCCGGACCAAAGCTATTTTGTGCGCGAGAACCTCAAGCTGCGCTTGCTCAACGCCAGGCTGGGTCTGCTGGCACGCCAGCATGAAGCGGCCCGAGCCGACCTGACGGCCGTGCAGCGCGACCTGGCCAAATACTTTGACGTGCAGTCGCGCAAAGGGCAAGTGGCCATGGGGCTGCTCAAACAGGTGCAGAACGACATGCAGCAAGTGGAGTTGCCGCGCATCGACGACACCCTGGCCGCCCTGACCACGGCTGCGGCGGGGCGCTGAGATGCGGGCCGCACTCTGGCTGGTGGCCTTGTTTGCGGTGGCGGTGGCCACTGCCTTGCTCGCGGGCAACAACCAAGGCACCGTGACCCTGTTCTGGATGCCGTACCGCGTCGACCTGTCCATCAACATGGTGGCCTTGCTGTGGGTGCTGAGTTTCGCCTTCATGCACTTGGCCCTGCGCGCCTTGGCGGCCTTGTTTGAGCTGCCCAAGCAGGCGCGCCGCTGGCGCCTGTTGCAAAAAGAGCGTGCCGTCCACGCTGCCTTGCTCGACGGCCTGGCCCAGATGATGACAGGGCGCTATGTGCGCGCCCGCAAGTCGGCAGAGCAGGCGTTGGCGCTCGAGTCCAGCCTGCAATCGGTGGAGCGTCACGAAGACCCCTTGCCTCGGCACCTGCCGCAACTGCGGGCGCTCGCCGAATTGATTGCCGCCGAAAGCGCCCATGCGCTGCGCGACCGGGCGGCCCGTGAAGCGCATTTGCAAAATGTCATTGCGCTGCCCACCACGCGTCAGCTGCCCGGCATGGTCGAAGCTGTGGAAGCCGCGCGCTTGAGTGCCGCGCGTTGGGCTTTGTCAGACCGCGATGCGCCGGGCGCCCTGAACTGGCTGGCCAGCCTGCCGCAGGGCGTGGCCCGCCGCACCCTGACCTTGCGCTTGCGCCTCAAGGCCACGCGCCTGATGCAAAACAATTTGTCGGCGCTGGAGACCGCGC
>CAINMN010000195.1 GCA_903850735.1 uncultured Burkholderiales bacterium
CGACATCGGCAAGAACATCGTCACGGTGGTCTTGCAGTGCAACAACTTTGAAGTCGTCAACATGGGCGTGATGGTGCCTTGCCACGAAATTTTGGCGCGCGCCAAGGTCGAGGGCGCCGACATCGTCGGCCTGTCGGGCCTGATCACGCCCAGCCTGGAAGAAATGCAGGTGGTGGCCTCCGAGATGCAAAAGGACGACCACTTCCGACTGCGCAAAATTCCTTTGCTGATTGGCGGCGCCACCACCAGTCGCGTGCACACGGCGGTGAAAATTTCGCCGCATTACGAAGGCCCGGTGGTCTATGTGCCGGATGCCTCACGCAGCGTCAGCGTGGCGCAAAGCCTGCTGTCCGAGCAAGCCAGCCAGTACATCGCCGACATCAAGGCCGATTATGAGCAGGTGCGGCAACTCCACGCCAACAAGAAGCAAACACCCATGCTCAACCTGGCGCAGGCGCGTGCCAATGCCACGCCCATGGACTGGTCAGGCTACGCACCGCCCGCACCGAAGTTCATCGGCCGCCGCGTGTTCAAGAACTTTGATCTGGCCGAACTCGAAAAGTACATCGACTGGGGTCCTTTCTTCCAAACCTGGGACCTGGCCGGGCCTTACCCCGCGATTTTGAAAGACGAGGTGGTGGGCGCCGAGGCCGTGCGCGTGCTCAGCGATGGCCGTCGCATGCTGAAGCGACTGATCGAAGGCCGCTGGCTGACAGCCCAAGCGGTCATTGGCTTGTACCCCGCCAACAGCCAGGGCGATGACATCGTCCTGTGGCAGGACGCGCAGCGCACCACCCCGGCCTTGACCTGGCATGGCCTGCGCCAGCAAACCGAGAAGCCTGCCGGGCGCCCCAACCGCTGCTTGTCCGATTTTGTCGCGCCCATGGGCGTGGCCGACCACGTGGGCGTGTTTGCGGTCACCGCGGGCATCGGCGTGGAGGCCAAGGAAAAATACTTCAACGACGACCATGATGACTACAGCGCCATCATGCTCAAGGCCTTGGCCGATCGTCTGGCAGAGGCCTTGGCCGAATGCATGCACGAGCGCGTGCGCAAAGACCTCTGGGGCTATGCCGCAGAAGAAAACTTGAGCAACGAAGCCTTGATCAAGGAGGCCTACCAAGGCATCCGTCCTGCGCCGGGTTATCCGGCTTGCCCAGACCACAGCGTCAAGCGTGACATGTTCAGTTTGTTGCGCTGCGACGAAATCGGCATGTCGCTCACCGAAAGCCTGGCCATGTCGCCGGCGGCCAGTGTCTGCGGCTTTTATCTGAGCCACCCACAGAGCACTTATTTCAATGTGGGGCGCGTGGGGGCGGACCAGGTCAAAGATCTGGCCCAACGCCAAGGGGTGGCGGTGGCCGACTTGCAGCGCATGCTGGCCCCCAACCTCTGAGCTTCAGGTCCTGCGCTGGCGCAAGGCACGGGCTTGCGCCCACCACAGCGCCGCAACACCGATCAGGCAAGCCAGCAGCAGCACGGCCAAGCCCAGGGAATAGCCGGTGTCGGCGGACCACAGCAGCCCCATGATGAGGGGTGCGCTGGCGCGCGACAGGGCGAGCGGCAGGCCCAGCGCACCATTGAGGCTGCCCATGTGGGCGCGGCTCACGTATTCCGCCATGGCGGTGCCCTTCACGATGGTCAGCAAGCCATTGCCTACGCCGTACAACACCACAAACAGCAAAGCTCCCGCGAGGTGGCCGTTGCTGACCAGCAAGATCAGCAGCCCCAAAGGAATCAGGCAGGGAATCCAGCGATTCGCTTGGTGCACATCGAGGCGGCGCTCATAGACATAGAGCCACAAGCGCCCGAGCACTTGCAAGATGCCGATGCTGGCGGGAATGGCGATGGCCCAGGTTTCACTCAGGCCGGATTCGCGCAACAGGCTCACCATGTGCGGTGGCAAGGCCGAAGTGACGCCCAGCAGCATGACCACAAACACGCCCAGCATCCAGAAGGTGGGCTCGCGCAAATACCGCCCCAGGGGCTCGGCCTCGGCCTCGCCTTGCACACGCAGGCTGGTCTTGGGGGCGTGCCTAAGCAAGTAGGCGTGCAGCGGTGCACAGACCAACAGATGAAGGGCGGCCAACACCCACAGCGCATGCCGCCACCCCAGCGCATCGATCAGCCACGCCATCAAGGGAATGAAGACGGTGCTGGCCAAGCCACCCAAAAATGTCATGGTGATGATGGCCCGCCGAAAATCCGTGGGAAAGCGTCGTGTGACCACCGCAAACACAGGGGTGTAGAGCGTGGCGGCCATGCCCACCCCCAGCAGCAACCAAACGCCATAGAAAGCCAGCGTGTGTTGAACCAGGCTGTGCAGCCACAACCCCAGGCCCATACACAAGGAGCCCAGGGTCATGACGGCGCGCTCATGGCCCTGGTCGATCCAGCGGCCGATCGCAAACGCCATCAGCCCCTCGGCCAACAGCGCCAGGCTGAAGGCCACAGAAGACTCGGCGCGACCCATGTCCAGCGCTTGCTCCACCGGTCCGAGGAACACCGCAAACCCATAAAAAACGCTGCCCCAGCTGATCAATTGGCCAACGGAGAGCCAGAACACCAAAGAAGCATTGTGGGAAGAGTCGTGAGACGCGTTGGACCGGACCATGCGCCCATTATCTCGGAGCATGCCCTCAAGCTGCGTGCGTGGGCGTGGGCCGGTATTGCAGCGCCTCGGCCAGATGCGTCCAGGTGATCACATCGCTGTGGGCCAAGTCGGCGATGGTGCGTGCCACTTTGAGCGTGCGGTGGGTGCTGCGGCTGGACCAGGCCCATCGGGTGGCGGCCTGGTGCAAGCCCTGGCTGGCTTCAGGGCTGAGTTGCAGGTCATCCAGCTCACGCCCCACCAGGCCTCGGTTGGGCTTGCCTTGGCGCTGCAGGGCGCGATCGCGCGCCAGCGTGCAACGGCGCTGCACCGTGGCCGTGCTGTCACCCGCCGGGCTTTTCATCAACACCTCCGAAGGCAGCAAGGGCACCGTGACATGCAAGTCGATGCGGTCCAGCAAGGGGCCGCTCAAGCGGCCTTGGTAGCGTGCCACCTGATCGGGCGTGCAGCGACAAGCGGGCCGTGTTGCGCCAAGGTAGCCGCACGGGCAGGGGTTCATGGCCGCAATCAACTGAAATTGGGCGGGAAACTCCGCTTGGCGCGCCGCGCGCGAAATCGTGATGTGACCTGTTTCCAGGGGCTCGCGCAAAGCCTCCAGCGCAGCGCGGGGAAACTCGGGCAACTCATCCAGAAACAGCACGCCGTGGTGAGCCAAAGAAATTTCGCCAGGGCGCGGCGGCGAGCCGCCGCCGATCAAGGCCGCAGCGGTGGCCGAGTGGTGCGGGCTGCGGGTAGGGCGTCGCAGCCATTGCGACAGGATTTCGCGACCCGCCAGGCTGGATACGGCAGCCGAGGCCAAGCCCTCCTCCAAAGTCATGGGAGGCAACAGACCTGCGAAGCGCTGCGCCAGCATGGATTTGCCCGTTCCGGGTGAGCCCATCAGCAGTACGCTGTGGCCACCGGCGGCGGCGATTTCCAGGGCGCGCTTGGGCAGGCTTTGGCCTTTCACGTCTGACAAATCCAGTGGGTCGGGCGCGACTGCTTGCGCTTCGGGCGAGGCCATTCGGCACCAGCCAGGGGCTGATTCGCTGGCCTGCGCATGACTTGTAAAGTGATTGACCACATCTCTTAGATGCAAGGCTTTGTAGACTTTGGCGCTCGGTACCAAGGCGGCCTCTTCAGCGCTTTCTGGAGGGAGCACCCAATGCAGTTGAGGCACTTCGGCATGCCTTGCCAAGCTCATGGCCAGCCCGCCGCGGATGGGGCGCAAGTCCCCCGCCAGTGACAACTCCCCCGCAAATTCATAAGCCGCCAAGGGGTCGCCAGGCAATTGGCCGCTGGCCACCAGGATGCCCAAGGCCATCGGCAAATCAAAGCGGCCCGAGTCTTTCGGCAGGTCAGCCGGTGCGAGGTTGACCGTGATGCGCTTGTTGGCCGGAAAGTTCAGCCCCGAGTTTTGAATCGCACAGCGCACCCGCTCTTTGGCCTCGCGGACTTCGGTGTCTACCAGGCCAACCAGGGTGAAGCTGGGCAAGCCGTTGGCCAAATGCACCTCCACACGCACGCGCAAAGCTTGAAAGCCAACCAAGGCTCGACTCTGGAGGGATGCAAAGCTCATGAGGACCCCTTTTTGGTGCGTTCCAGGGCGGCCACATGCAAATGATGTACAAATGCACCATGTTGGTGCGCCAAAGATGCCCCATTTTCAGCACTAACGCGCCAAGCGGCCGCTCCGGCCCCTAGCAAAAGCACCTAAACCGATTGGCACGAACCCTGCTAACACGTTCTAGAACCTATTGATTTACTTTCCTTGGAGAATCGCATGAAACAAAAATTGTCTACCCTGATCGCCCTGGCGCTGGTGTCCGGATCCGCACTTGCTCAAACGGCTGCGCCTGCAACGCCGGAACCGGCTTCTACCCTGGCTTACAACGTTGGCGTGGTCAGCGAATATCGTTACCGTGGAATCACCCAATCGCATTTCAAGCCCGCTTTGCAGGGTGGCGTGGATTACTCAGACAAAAGTGGGTTTTATGCTGGTGCTTGGGCCTCAACGATTCGATGGATCTCGGACAACCAGACGGCTGATGGCCAAGGGGCAGACGGCCCGTTGGAAGTGGATCTTTATGGCGGCTACAAGTGGTCGATGGGTGACGTAGCATTTGACGCCGGTTACTTGCGTTACGAATACGTTCGCAACAAATTGTCCAGTGTTCCCAACTACGGCAATGCCAACACCGATGAGGTCTATGGCGCAGTGACCTACGGCCCTTTTACTTTGAAATATTCCTACGCCCTGAGCAATCTTTTTGGAAATTTGAACACCAAAGGAAGCCACTACACGGACCTGAGTGCGACCTTTGACCTTGGCAATGGATTGACTTTGACGCCGCATGCAGGTTACCAATACATGAAAAACCTGCCGCAAATGTCTTATGCAGATTACTCGTTGACTTTGACAAAAGACCTTGGCAAAGGTTTGTCTGCATCTCTGGCAGCCATCAATACAGATGCCAAAGTTGAAGGTTATTACATTCCCTTGGAGCCAACAAAAAACACGGGTAAATCATCCGTCGTTGTCGGCTTGAAGTACACCTTCTGACAAGCGTGTCATTCACAAGGAGATTCCATGAAACTCATCACGGCCATCATCAAACCGTTCAAGCTGGACGAAGTGCGTGAAGCCCTGTCAGCCATCGGTGTGCAGGGCATCACTGTCACTGAAGTCAAGGGGTTTGGCCGCCAAAAAGGCCATACCGAGCTGTACCGCGGTGCCGAATACGTTGTCGACTTTCTGCCCAAAGTGAAGATCGAAGCCGCCGTCGCGGAAGAGCTCGTGGATCGCTGCATTGAAGCGATCGAGGGCGCTGCACGCACCGGCAAGATCGGTGACGGCAAGATTTTTGTGTACGACCTGCAACAAGTGGTTCGCATCCGCACCGGTGAGACCGGTCAGGAAGCCCTCTGAACCGCCAAGAGAAAGACACACATCATGAAAAAGTTACTAGCCTCCCTCGTATTGGGATTCAGTTTGCTCTTGGGGACCAGTGCTGCCATGGCGCAGGCTACCCCTGCGCCCGCCGCTGCCGCTGCGCCTGCAGCAGCAGAGTCCAAAGCAGCAGCACCTGCCGCCGCACCCGCGGCTGCCGCGCCTGCAGCGGCTGCAGCGGCTGAAGCTGCGCCGGCACCTGTGCCCAACAAAGGCGACACCGCCTGGATGACGATCGCCACCGTGCTGGTGATTCTGATGACCATCCCTGGTCTTGCATTGTTCTATGGCGGTTTGGTCCGCAGCAAGAACATGCTGTCGATTTTGATGCAGGTCTTCGTGGTGACCTCGCTGATTTACGTCTTGTGGGTGTTGTATGGGTACACCGCGGCCTTCACCGCTGGCAACCCGTTCATTGGTTCGCTCGACAAGTTGTTCTTCAAAGGCATCACCCCTGACTCGATTGCTGCAACCTTCAGCAAAGGCGTGGTGATTCCGGAGTACACCTTTGCAGCCTTCCAAGCCACATTTGCGGCCATCACTTGCACGCTGATCGTGGGTGCGTTTGCAGAGCGCGCGCGCTTCTCTGCGGTGCTGTTGTTCTGTACCCTGTGGTTCACGTTCAGCTACCTGCCGATCGCCCACATGGTGTGGTACTGGGACGGCCCGGACGCCATCACCGATGCCGCCTCGTTGGAAAAAGTGACGGAAGCGGCAGGTTGGTTGTGGGCCAAAGGCGCACTGGACTTCGCGGGTGGAACCGTGGTGCACATCAACGCAGCGGTGGCTGGCTTGGTGGGTGCTTATGTGATCGGCAAGCGCACAGGTTATGGCCGTGAGTCCATGGCGCCTCACAGCCTGACGCTGACCATGGTGGGCGCGGCCCTGCTGTGGGTGGGCTGGTTCGGCTTCAACGCCGGCTCCAACCTGGAAGCCAATGGCGTGACCGCCCTGGCCTTCGTGAACACCTTGGTAGCGACCGCCGCTGCCACGCTGAGCTGGATCGCTGGTGAAGCCCTGAGCAAAGGCAAAGCCTCCATGCTGGGTGCTGCTTCGGGTGCTGTGGCCGGTTTGGTCGCGATCACGCCTGCTTGCGGTTTTGTGGGCCCCATGGGTGCCATCGTGATCGGTTTGCTGGCCGGCTTCCTCTGCTTGTGGGGTGTGAGTGGTCTGAAACGCCTGCTGGGTGCCGATGACTCCCTGGACGTGTTCGGCGTGCACGGCGTGGGCGGCATTTTGGGCGCCTTGCTGACGGGTGTGTTTGCTGCCCCGTCGCTGGGTGGCACCGGTGTCTACGACTATGTGGCCAACGCTGCCAACCCTGAGTACTCCATTGCGGGCCAGGTCTGGATTCAGTTGCAGGCTGTGCTCACCACTGTGGTGTGGTCGGGTGTGGTTTCCTTCATCGCCTACAAAGTGGTGGACCTGCTCCTGGGCTTGCGTGTCAGCGAAGAGGAAGAGCGCGAAGGGCTGGATATCAGCTCGCACGGTGAAAGCGCTTACAACCGCTGATTGACAGATCAAGTTCTCCCTTGGACTTCAGCCCACCGAGCCACGGCTCTGTGGGCTGTTTTTTTAGGCGCACAATGGTGGCGCATGCAAAGGGAAAAACCATGACGACCTTGACGCTTGAAAGCACCCATCTGCGATGTGACATTCGCCCAGACCTGGGAGGCTGCATCGCGGGTTTATGGTGTGGCGAGTTGCCGGTGCTGCGCTCTACTGCAGGCCAAGCGCTGACACAGGCTCGCCAGTCGGGCAGTTATCCCTTGGTGCCTTTTTCCAACCGGATTGGCCAAGCCACACTGCAGTGGCATGGCACCAGCCATCCCTTGGTGCGCAACAATGGCAGCGAGCCGCACGCCATCCATGGTGTCGGTTGGCAAAGGCCTTGGGCGGTGCTGGAGCAGTCGGCTCACTTTGCCTTGCTGTCGTATGAGCATCGGCCAGACAGCAGCTGGCCTTTTGCGTTCGATGCTTCGCAGACTTTTTCGCTGGATGACGCACGCTTAAGTCAGACCTTGTCCATCACCAACCAAGACAGCAAGCCTGCACCGGTGGGCTTGGGCTGGCACCCCTATTTTGTGAAACGCGCGCGCAGTCGCATTGCCATGGCCGCCACGGGACGTTGGGAAATGGGCGCGGACAAATTGCCCACGCACAGACAGCCGGTTTCAGGCTTGGACACTGACTGCAATTTTCTGGATGTGGACCATTGCTTTGACGGTTGGACGGGTGTGGTTCATTTGCGCGATGAGCAGTTGCACACCGAACTTCGCGCCAGCGTGAAACACCTGGTGGTCTTCACCAACGACACCCGCGATTTTGTGGCGATAGAGCCCGTGAGCCACGTCAACAACGCCATGAACTTGTTGAACGCAGGCAAGGGCTACCAGGCGCAAGACCTCGGCTTGAGGGTGTTACAGCCAGGCGAATCCATGACCATCGACATGAGCATTCAGGTCACGCCAGTTCACGCCTGATCGGGTGCGATCGGCGCCTTAGCCTTTCAGCCCGCCTTGCGTGAGGCCGCCAATGACGCGCTCTTGAAACAGGGCAATCAGCACGGCCACAGGCACAATCGTGATCACCAGTGCGGCGCTGATCAAGGGCCAGGGGAAAGAGTATTCGCCCTGGTACAGGGCGATGCCTACGGGGGCCGTGCGCATGGCCGCACTCGCGTTCAAGGACAGGGCCAGCAAGAACTCATCCCAGGCATTGACGAAGGCCAAGATGCCCGCCGTGAACACCCCTGGCGCACTCAAGGGGATGACCACGCGCCACAAGGCGCCCAAGCGGGAGCAGCCATCGATCATGGCGGCATTTTCCAAATCTTTGGGAATGCTTTGGAAAAAACTGACCAAGACCAGCGTGCACACCGGCAAGTTCAGCACGGTGTAGGGCAAAACCAGGGCGAGGTAACTGTTCAGCAAGTTCAGGCTGCGCATGGTTTCAAAAATAGGCACCAACAGGCTGATCAAGGGGAACATGCTGGAAGCCACGATGGCCGTCAGAATCCATTGCCGGTAGCGCAAGTTCAGGCGCGCGATGGCATACGCCGCGCACGCGGCCACCAGCAAAGAAAGCACGGTGGACAAGCTGGCCACCATCAGGCTGTTGCCCAGGTAGTGCAACAGCGGCTGCGCCGTGAAGGCGTGCACATAGTTGTCCAGCGTGGGCGCATGCGGCAACCAGGTGATGGGTTTGCGAACCAGTTCGGATTCGCTTTTCAAAGAGGTCAGCAAAATCCACAAGGCGGGGAAAAAACCGTTCACCACAATCAGCGCCGCCGCCGCCATGCGCAAGCGCTTGCCAGACCAAAGAGCGGCGGCGGTGGTCACGCTGTTTGTCCTACGCGGCGAAGGTACACAGCCGTCACGGCCATGGAGATCAGGAACATGAACACCGCCAGCGTGGAGCCGTAACCCAGGTCCAGGTAGTCGATGGTGGTTTTGTGAATCAGCATGGCCAGGGTTTCCGTGCTGTTGCCGGGCCCGCCCTTGGTCATGGTGTAAGGGATGTCAAACGTTTGCAGGGCGGTCAGGGTTCTGAAGATCAGGGCCACCACGATGCTGGGCATCAACAACGGCAAAGTGATTTGCCAGAACTGTTGCCAGCGTGTGGCGCCATCGACTTCGGCCGCTTCGTACAAGGAGCGCGGAATCATTTGCAAGCCGGCCAACAGGATCAAGGCCATGAAGGAACTGGTTTTCCAAATGATGGTCAGGCAAATGGCCGCGAAAGCCCAGTTCGGTCGAAGCAACCACATGGTGGTTTCTTGCTGGCCCAAGCGGCGCAACACATCGTTGACGATGCCGTAGTCGGTGTTGAAGAACCAGGCAAAAATCAAGCCGCAAAAACTCAGCGGCAACGCCCACGGTAAGAGCAAAGCCAGCCGCACCGGCCATTTGCGCTGAAACGGCAGGTTGGCCAACAGCGCCAAGCCCAAGCCTACCAGCAAGGCACCAGGGACAGTGATCAGCGTGATCCACAGGGTGTTTTGCGTGGCATGCCAGAAGTCTGCGTCTTTCAACACATCCTGGTAATTGAGCCAACCGACAAACTGCCCCAGGTTGGCGCCACCGCTCAAACGCAAGTCAAAAAAGCTGTTGTAGATCAGCTTTCCCACCGGGTAAATGACGATCAGCGCGATCAGCAAAAAAGCCGGCGTGAGCAACAGCCACGCCAGCACTTTTTCGGAGGGATCGCGCAGGGTTTTCAGCATGCCGAAGTTCAGCGCATCACGCGGTTCAGGCGACCTTCAATGTCGTTGACGGCTTCTGTCGGCGTCTTGGTGCGTGCCAGGGCCGCATTGGTGTTGGTCCGCACCACGTCGCTGACTTGCCCGTATTGGCTGCTGATGGGGCGAGCTTGTCCAGCAATGATGACGTTGGCCGCATCTTTGAACCAAGGCGCTTGCTTGAGCACTTCGGCATCGGTGTAGACGCTTTGGAACACGGGCAGCAGCGAACCCTCGCGCGCCAGGAATTTGCTGGCCTCCGGGGTGCTCATGTATTTGACCAGTTGCGCGGCAGCAGGTTTGTTTTTGCTGAAGGCACTGACGGCCCATTGCCAGCCGCCCACGCAAGTGGCGCTCTTGCCCCCTGCCACAGCAGGCAAAGGCATCACGCCGACTTTGCCTTTGACCTGGCTGTCGGCGGCATCTTTGAACACGTCCCATGCAAAGCCCCAGTTGATGGCAAACACCACTTGGCCCGCCTTGAACTCATTGACCGTGACCGGTGTGGTGACTTCGGCGATGTTCTTTTTCAGCACGCCGGCGTCGACCATCTTCAGCCACATGTCCAGGCCCTTGGTGGCGGCTTCTTTGTCCAGCGTGAGCTTGCCGTTGGCATCGTTGAATTGCTTGCCTTGGCTCCAGTACGGCAGCAAGAAAGTGCACACGGCACCTTCAATGGGGGCGCCCTGAATGCTCAAGCCCTGCAGGCTTGGATTTTTTTCGGCCTCGGTGATCTTCTTGGCAGCCGCTGTCAGTTCGTCCCAGGTCTTGGGCTCTTTCACCCCATGTTTTTCCAGCAAGTCTTTGCGGTAGTACATGAACATGGCGTCCGCAAAAGCGGGCAGCGCGGCCACTTTGCCGTTCACCAGGTTGGCCTGAGAGTAAACCGGCAAATAAGGCTTGAGGGCTGCTGCGCCCCCCACGTAGCTGTCCAGCGGTTCCAGCCAGCCGGCGTTGAAATACTGAGAAGGGTTGACGATGTCGATCATGTAGATGTCGATCGCCGTGTCTTTGGCGTTGAGGACCGTGCTCAGGTACTGCCGTTGCAACTCGCTGGTGGCGCCACCAGTTTCAATTTCAATGGTGGTGCCGGGGTTCTGTGCTTGGTAAGCATCGAACAGCTTGCGCATCAGGTCCGGGCGCTGATTTTGGCCGCCAGAAAAAACACGAATTTTGGTTTCGGCCAGGGCCGCTTGGCCGCTGAGACCTGCCACCATCAAGGCGGCAGACAAGCACTGGGTCAGAGTTCTACGCTTCATCACAATCTCCTGGTGTTTTGTGAAAGTGGGCCTGTTTTTTCTCAGAGTGCCTGGCCCGTCGCGGCATCAAAGAGGTGAAGGTGATCGGTGTGGGTGTGCAGCGTCAAAACGCTGCCCACGGGTTCTTGAAAGCGCGCAGACAAGCGCGCCGTCAGCTCGTGCGCGCCCATTTGAAACAAGCCCAGGGTCTCCGCCCCCAGCGGCTCCAGCAATGACAAAGTGACGCGCAGGGCGAGGTCATCGATGAGTCGGGCTTGCAACTGAAGGTTTTCCGGGCGGATGCCCACCACCACGTGTTGGCGTCCGGCCAAGCGGGCCAGCCATTGGGCAGGCAAGGCCAAGATCTGATCGCCAATGTGCACGCCAGAGGGAGTGCATTCGGCGCGCAGCAAGTTCATCGGTGGTGAGCCAGTGAAGCCAGCGACAAAAACGGCCGACGGCTGGTTGTAAATGGCGTGCGGCGTGTCGTATTGAATTTTGTGTCCGCCTTGCATGACCGCAATTCTGTCGGCCAAGGTCATGGCCTCCACCTGGTCATGGGTGACGTAAATGATTGTGGCCCCCAAGCGTTGGTGGAGCTTTTTGATCTCGGCGCGCATCTCGCCACGCAGTTGCGCATCCAAATTGGACAGGGGTTCGTCAAACAGAAAGACTTTGGGTTGGCGAACGATGGCGCGACCAATGGCCACGCGCTGGCGTTGCCCGCCCGACAAAGCGCCCGGCCGCCGATCCAGCAAATGATCGATCTTGAGGAGTTCGGCCGCTTCCATCACGCGCTGTCGAATGATGTTTTCGGGCTCTTTGCGAAGTCGCAGGCCAAAGGCCATGTTTTCAAACAGGTTCTTGTGGGGGTACAGCGCATAGTCTTGAAAAACCATGGCGATATCCCGCTGCCGCGGGGGCAAGTCATTGACGCGTTGGCCGTCGATCAGAATGTCGCCCGCTGTGACCGTCTCCAGGCCAGCCACCATGCGCAACAGGGTGGATTTGCCACACCCGGAAGGGCCCACCAGGACGGCAAACTCGCCATGGCGTATTTCCAGGTCGACACTGTGCACAACGGTATTTTGTCCGTCGTAACTTTTCTGAACCTGTTTCAACTCAACGTGGGCCATGGCTCCCCTTTGTCAGCAAGAGGCGCAAGCATAAGCTCAACCCAGTGGAGGATGTCAGCGGGAGACTACTCATGGCACCTCTTGCCCCGCCGCCAGGGTCCAGAGCTCAAACCAGGTTTCGCGGTCCATCTTGACACGCCAAGCGTCTGACAGTGCACGGATCCTCGCGGGGTGGTTGGTGCCCATGACGGGCAAGATGCCCGATGGATGCGCCAGCAGCCAGGCTGTTGCCACTGCATCGGGGGCAACGCCAAATGCGTTGGCCAGCCGCTGCAATGCGGGCTGTACCCGAAGGGCCGCAGCGCTCTGACCGAACAAGTTGCCGCCTGCCAAAGGCGACCAGGCCATGGGGTGAACCTTGTTTTGTTGGCACTGGGCCAAGGTGCCGTCCAGAAACACGCTGCGTTCCAGCAAGCTGATTTCCAGTTGCTGCGTCACCAGCGGTGTCTTCATGCAAGATTGCAGCAGGCTCCAGTCCCAAGCTTTGAAGTTGGACACACCCGCCGCGCCAATTTTGCCGGCCTGCACCAGCCGATCGAGGCAGTCTCCGGTTTCGGCCGCATTCATGAAGGGGTCGGGGCGGTGAATCAACAACACATCCAGGCGCTCCACCCCCAGCTTGCGCAAAGAGCTGTCAACGCTGGCTTCGATGTGGGCGGCACTGGTGTCGTAGTACTTCACGCGTCGCTCAGGAAATTTGTCCGACAACAACATGATGTCGCATTTGCTGACCAGTTGCATGCGCGATTTCAAGGCGGGCTTGAGCCGCAGCGCATCGCCAAACAGCTGTTCGCAACTGTAGTTGCCATAAATGTCTGCATGGTCAAAGGTGGTGATTCCCTGGTCCAGGCACAGCTCGATTTTTTCCAGCGCTTGCGCTGGCGTGCTGCCGGCGCCATCGTTCATGCGCCAGGCGCCATAGACGATGCGGCTGAAGGCGGGCAGGGAGGGGTGAAGTTGGACGGTCGTGTTCATGCTTAACGGCGAAGGCCTGTGCCCAAGGGCGTGGCCGGTGTTTGGGAGGGAACCCGACCATACACCTCAGGCATGGAGCAGGTTTTGAGGTGAGGCAGCACCTTGGTGCCGAAAATCTCGCACTCTTGGAGATGAGGATAACCGGAAAAAATGAAGGCCCGAATGCCCATCTTCATGTAACGCTCAATTTTGCTCAGCACTTGGTCGACGCTGCCCACCAAGGCCGCGCCACAGCCCGAGCGCGCCCGGCCAATGCCTGTCCAAAGGTGGGGCTCGATGTACCCTGCTGAATCGGCCATCGCCAAATTTTTCGCTTGCAAAGACACGCCGAAATTTTTGGCGTCCAGGGCCCGCGCGCGGATTTGACGCCCGATCTCATCGTCGAGTTGACTGACCAACTCTTCTGCATATTCTTTGGCCTCTTGCTCGGTGTCCCTCACGATCATGTGCACCCGCAAGCCATAGTCGATCACGCGCCCGTAGTGCTGTGCGCGCGCATGCACGTTGCGCATGTGGTTGGCCAGCGCGTCTTCGGTTTCGGGCCACATCAGGTAAACATCGCAATGAGCGGCGCATAAATCGACCGCTGCAGGAGAGTAGCCGCCAAAGTACAGCAAGGGGCCGCCCGTTTGATAAGGCTTGACCGGATCTGTCGCCAGGCCCTTGAAGTTGTAAATCTGACCCTCGAAATTGATTTCGTCTTGGGTCCAGGCTTGCTTCAAGATTTCGACAACTTCCCAGGAGCGCTGGTAGCGGTATTCGTTGGACGCTGTTTCGCCCGGAAAATCGGAGGAGATCACGTTGAGAATCAAGCGCCCCTTGAGCATGTGGTCCAGGGTGGCCACGGTGCGTGCCAGCATGATGGGTTGAACCTCGCCACACCGAATGGCCGCCAAAAAATTCATCCGGGTCGCCAGCGGCGCCATGCCCGCCACAAAGGTCAAGGTGTCCTGCCCAACTTGGTAAGACGAGGGGCACAAGATATTGCGATAACCCAGGCGATCGGCCATTTGGGCAATGGCCGATGTGTTCTCCCAGCTGCTGCGAAAGTCGCCCTCTGGCACACCCAGGTGGCGGTAATCGTCGGAGCACAAGGGCGCGAACCAAGCCACTTCGGCGGCATCCAGTGCGCCGCTCTTGATCGGGACGATGCTCATAGGGAACCTCCTGGCTGCGGATTTGCGGACAAAAATGAAGTGTAGGAATCATGTATGAATTCGTCAAGCAATCCTTTCTTTGACGAAAGTTTCTGACTACACTGAAGAGTCGCAGCCCTCGTGCTGTTGGATGCCGTGACCTTTCATGACCGACAACAAGCTTTCCTCTGTGGCGATTCCTGCCAAGCCTTTGCCGCTTTACATGCGGATCACCGAGTTGATCTCGCGTGAGATTGCCGCCGGGCACTGGCGCGCGGGAGACCGCTTGCCTACGGAGTCGGAGCTTTCCCAATCCTTGGGCGCTGCTGTTGGAACGGTGCGCAAGGCGCTGGCAGAGTTGGTGTCGCGCGGCATGTTGGAGCGACGGCAAGGCTCAGGGACCTATGTGCGCGAGGGTGCGCTGGCCAAAGCGGCGGGGACCAGCATTTACGAATTTTTCCGATTGGAATTGCTGCGAGGCGGCGGCTTGCCCACCGCGCTGGTGCTGGACTTGCAGCGCATGCGACGCCCCATGCGGTTTCCACCGTTTGCCGACGCGGGCAGTGAGCACTGTTATCGTTTAAGGCGGCTTCGCTGCTTGAACCACTTGCCGGTGGCGTTGGAAGAGATTTGGTTTGATGCGCGCCACCGTGAGGGCCTGCAAATGCAGGATCTGGGGGAGGCGCTCTACCAGTTCTACCAAAACGAATTGGGTTTTTGGATTGCCCAAGTCGAAGACCATGTGGGGGTGGGCAGGGTGCCTTCATGGGCGCCGAGCCTGTTTCGCTTGTCGGCTGGAAGCAACTGCGCACGGGTTGAGCGTCAATCCTGGTCCATGCAAGGCGGTTTGGAGGAAGTCTCGACCACCTGGTTTGACCCCAGCCTTGCACGCTATACCGCACGCTGGTCCTGAACAGAGAAAGAAACAAAGCATGAAAAAAACACGTTATGGCATGGTGGGCTGCGGCATGATGGGCCAAGAGCATTTGCGCAATTTGGCGCTGCTGCCTGACGCCGAAGTCACCGCCATTTTTGAGCCCGACATCACCATGCGCAGTCGTGCGCAAGCCTTGGTGCCGCAAGCTGTTTTTCTCGATTCATTGCAGGCCCTGCTGGCTTTTGCGGCGCTGGATGCGCTGGTGATCACCAGCCCCAACCACTGCCATGCCGAACAGTTGGATGAGATCGCGAGGACGCGCCCCTTGCCCATCCTGGTCGAGAAACCAGCGTGTACCCATCTGGCGGCGGTTCGCGCTTTGCGAGAACTGGCGCTCACCTACCCTTGCCCCATTTGGACCGCGATGGAGTACCGCTACATGCCGCCCATTGCACGCTTCTTGAGCGAGGCGCATGCAGGGCATGAGACCGGTGGCACGGTGATGCTCAGCATCCGAGAGCATCGGTACCCGTTTTTAGAAAAAGTGGGGGACTGGAATCGGTTTGCCCGCAACACCGGTGGCACCCTGGTGGAGAAGTGCTGCCATTTTTTCGACTTGATGCGGCTGGTGATGCAAGACGACCCCGTGCGCTTGTTCGCCTCGGGGGGGCAAAACCACAACCACTTGAACGAGGTCTATCCACAAGGGCAGCCTGACATTTTGGACAACGCCTATGTGGTGTTGGATTTTCCGCGTGGGCGGCGTGCCATGCTGGAGTTGTGCATGTTTGCCGAAGGCGCGCGTTACCAGGAGGAAATCAGCTTGGTGGGTCCGAAGGGCAAGCTCGAATGCAAAGTGCCGGGCCCCACGCGATTTTGGCGAGAGGATGTCCTGGGTGCAGCGCCAGTGTCACAGGTGGTGGTGAGCCCGCGTCATCCGCCGGGGCCGCGTACCTTGGAGGTACCCGTAGATCCCCAGCTGTTGGCTGCCGGTGACCACAATGGCTCCACCTTTTACCAGCATCAAAAATTCTTGCAGGTGGTGCGTTCTGGCGGCAAGGTGGAAGTCACCCTCACCGATGGCCTCAAGGCCGTGGTCATTGGTTTGGCCGCTGAACACGCCGCACAAACAGGCGTGGCCGTGGACCTGACCGCAGGTCCATGGGCTTTGTAGAAAAACGGCTTCTTAAAACGGAATATCGTCGTCGAGGTCGTCAAACCCTGACTTGGCCGGTGCGCGGTTCTGGGCCGGTGCAGCAGCACGCGGTGCCGGCGCACGTGCCGGGCTGCCGCCTTCATCGCCGCCCGAGGGCTGGCCCATGCCTTCACGGCCACCGAGCAACTGCAGTTCGGTGGCAATGATGTCCACGGTGTTTTTCTCGACACCGGATTGGTCGGTGTATTTGCCGTACTTCAGGCGACCTTCCACATAGATAGGACGGCCTTTTTTGACGTACTCGCCGGCAATTTCGGCCAAGCGGTCGTAAAAAGTGACGCGGTGCCACTGGGTGTCCTCGATCATTTCGCCGGA
>CAINMN010000196.1 GCA_903850735.1 uncultured Burkholderiales bacterium
GCACAGGGGCTTTGGCGCTCAAAGAAGTGCCCAAGCGCATGTTGATTCTGGGCGGCGGCATCATTGGCCTGGAGATGGGCACGGTCTACAGCACCCTGGGCGCTCGCCTGGATGTGGTGGAGATGATGGATGGCCTGATGCAAGGCGCCGACCGCGACCTGGTCAAGGTGTGGCAAAAAATGAATGCGCACCGTTTCGACAACATCATGCTCAAGACCAAAACGGTCGGCGCGAAAGCCACGGCCGCGGGCATTGAGGTGACGTTCGAAGGCGAGGGCGCGCCGCCACCGCAAACCTACGACCTGGTGCTGCAGGCCGTGGGCCGCAGCCCCAACGGCAAGAAGATTGGCGCCGACAAAGCCGGCGTCTCGGTCACCGATCGGGGCTTCATTCCGGTGGACATCCAGATGCGCACCAACGTGCCGCACATTTTTGCCATTGGCGACATCGTGGGGCAACCCATGCTGGCGCACAAGGCGGTGCACGAAGCCCATGTGGCCGCGGAAGTCATTGCTGGCGAGTTGCAAGGCAACAAGGAACTGTCTGCCAGTGCCTTCAATGCCCGCGTGATTCCCAGCGTGGCCTACACCGATCCCGAAGTGGCTTGGGTGGGCTTGACCGAGGACCAGGCCAAGGCCCAGGGCATCAAGGTCAAGAAGGGCTTGTTCCCCTGGACCGCTTCTGGCCGCGCGATCGCCAACGGGCGCGACGAAGGCTTCACCAAGCTGCTGTTCGATGACTCGCCCGAGGCCCATGGCCACGGCAAGATCCTGGGCGGCGGCATGGTGGGAACGCACGCCGGTGACATGATTGGCGAAATCGCCCTGGCGATTGAAATGGGCGCGGATGCGGTGGACATCGGCAAAACCATTCACCCGCACCCGACCTTGGGTGAAAGCATTGGCATGGCGGCCGAAGTGGCGCACGGTTCGTGCACCGATTTGCCCCCCAGCAAGCGCTGAGTTACTGAACGTCCTTGACGACGGCTGGGACGCGCCGCGCACCGTTGAAGCGGCGCTCCCAGTAAGCCTGGCGCATGTCTTCCACACGCACTTGCTGGCCGGGCTTGGGCGAGTGGATGAACTTGCCGTCCCCCACATAAATCCCGACATGGCTGAACTTGGCGCGCATGGTGTTGAAAAACACCAGATCGCCGGGTTGCAGTTCTTTGCGGTCGATGGTTTCGGTCACCGCGGCCTGGTCTTTGGCGCGGCGGGGCAAGACCATGCCCACGGTCTGCTCGAACATGGCGCGCACAAAGCCGCTGCAATCAAAGCCGCTTTCCACGGTGTTGCCGCCGCGGCGGTAGGGCACGCCCAGAAAGCCCATGGCATTGACCACCAGGTCGGAGGCCTGCTGGCTCATGCGCTGGCGAAACTGCTCCATTTGGGACAGCACGCCGCGATCCGCGAGAAATTTCTCGATGTCGTCGGTGGGCGTGGTGCTGGGGGCTGCATGGGCTGTGCCCACGCAACACACCGCGATCAGGAGTTTTCGCAGCATCCCCCAATGATAAAGGATCAGGCCTGTTTTTGAAATCGTGATAGAAACGAAGGATTCCTTCTCTGGAGACCCCCATGTTTCGTGCCTTGCTGCTGGAAAAAAATGAAAGCTTTCATGCCTCTGTCCAAACCCTGGAAGACAGTCGTTTACCCGAAGGCGATGTGACGGTCAGCGTTGCCTATTCCACCTTGAATTTCAAAGACGGGCTGGCCATCACCCACCGCAGCCCCGTGGTGCGCCAGTGGCCCATGGTGGCCGGTATTGATGGCGCGGGCACGGTGCTGGAATCCAGCCATCCCGATTGGAAGGCCGGCGACGCTTTTGTGCACAACGGCTGGGGCGTGGGCGAAACCCATTGGGGCTGTTTGGCTGAAAAAGCACGCCTCAAGGGCGATTGGCTGGTGCACTTGCCCTCGGCCTTCACACCACGCCAGGCCATGGCGATTGGCACCGCGGGTTACACCGCCATGTTGTGCGTGATGGCCCTGGAAGAGCGGGGCGTGCGTCCCGAGTCAGGCGAAATATTGGTCACCGGTGCCAGTGGCGGCGTGGGCAGTGTGGCCATTGCGCTGTTGTCGCATCTGGGTTACCGGGTGGTGGCGTCTACCGGCAAGTTGCAAGAGAGTGGCTACCTTCAAGCTTTGGGCGCTGCGGAACTGATCGACCGCCAAACCTTGTCGGCGGCCGGCAAACCGTTCCAAAAAGAGCGTTGGGCGGGCGTGGTCGACACCGTGGGTTCCCACACCTTGGCCAATGCCCTGGCTCAGACACGGTATGGCGGGACGGTGGCAGCTTGCGGTTTGGCCCAAGGCATGGACCTGCCCACCACCGTGATGCCTTTCATTTTGCGCAATGTGGCCCTGGTCGGTGTGGACTCGGTCATGGCGCCTCTGGCGCGTCGCCAGCAGGCCTGGAATCGCCTCGCGCGCGACCTTGATCCTGCCAAGCTCGAAGCCATGATCGAAGAGGTGTCGCTGGACCAGGCTCAGGCCAAAGCCCAGGCCCTCATGGACGGTCAAGTCCGTGGCCGCGTCGTGGTGAGGATCTGAGATGTTGCTCGAACTTCAAGACGCCCAGCTGGTGTTGGTGGATTACCAGGAAAAATTGATGCCGGTGATCCATGACTCACAAGCCGTGATGGCCAATGGCTTGCGCTTGGCCCAAATGGCCCAACTGCTGCGCGTGCCCACCTGGGGGACTGAGCAAAATCCTGAACGCCTGGGTCCCAACCCAGAGCCCTTGCGCAGCTTGTGCCGGGAAACTTTGCCCAAAATGGCCTTCAGCGCCTGTGCCGAAGGCTTGGTGGAATGCCTGCGCCCCGTGGCCAAAGCGCCGCAAGGCAATGCCCGCAGCTTGCCCAAGCACCTGCAAAAAGCTGTGCCGCAAAACCCCTCCCGCAACAGCGTGGTGATTGCCGGCTGCGAAGCCCATGTGTGTCTTTTGCAGACAGCGCTGGAATTGCTGGAAGAAGAGTTCGATGTCTGGGTGGTGACCGATGCCTGTGGTTCACGCACGGAGCGCAACCGCGATGCGGCCTTTGATCGCTTGGCATCCGCGGGAGCAGAGTTGTTGACCACCGAGATGGTGGCCTTCGAGTGGCTGCGCTCCGCCGAGCACCCCCAGTTCAAAGCCGTCCAGGCCTTGATCAAGTAAACCCCTCCCGCCCGTCTTAGCGAGCGCAGCGCGGCGCTCTTTCTCCGGCGGGAGATTGCTGCGGCCCTTTGGGCCTCGCCATGACGGGGGGCAGTCAGCTTGTAGCAAGACCGCGCTCCTCATAATTATGAATTCAGATGGATTTCAAATTGAGGAGACTCCCCATGGGTGCGTATGCAGACTTTCACCGCCGTTCCATTGAAGACCGGGACGGCTTCTGGTCCGAACAGGCGCAGCTGATCGACTGGAAAGCCCAGCCCACCCAGATCTGCAACTACGACAAGCCGCCTTTCGCCCAATGGTTTGTCGGTGGCACCACCAACCTGTGCCACAACGCCGTGGACCGCCACCTGAAAGACCGTGCCGACCAGGCCGCCTTGATGTTTGTGTCCACCGAAACCCAGCAAGAAAAGACTTACTCTTTCCGCGAGTTGAGCGAAGAAGTGCAGCGCATGGCGGCCATTCTCCAAGAGCTGGGCGTGGGCAAGGGCGATCGCGTCCTGATTTACATGCCCATGATTGCCGAAGCGGCTTTCGCCATGCTGGCCTGTGTGCGCATTGGGGCCATTCATTCGGTGGTGTTTGGTGGCTTTGCCTCGCATTCGCTGGCCTCACGCATCGATGACGCCTCGCCGAAAGTGGTCATCAGCGCCGAGGCGGGCTCACGTGGCGGCAAGGTGGTGCCCTACAAGCCTTTGCTGGACGAAGCCGTGGCCTTGGCCATCCACAAGCCTTCGGCGGTGTTGATCGTTGACCGAAAACTGGCCGAGTTTTCTCGCGTGGCCGGTCGCGATCACGACTACGCCACTTTGCGCCAAAAGCATTGGAACGCCCAGGTGCCCTGCGAGTGGGTCGAGTCCACGCACCCCAGCTACACCTTGTACACCTCGGGCACCACGTGCAAGCCCAAGGGCGTGCAGCGCGACACCGGTGGCTACACCGTGGCCCTCGCAGCCAGCATGAAACACATTTTCC
>CAINMN010000197.1 GCA_903850735.1 uncultured Burkholderiales bacterium
CGGCATGACGTTGGCAGGCTCCGACGGCATTTCGCGCATGAAAGTCCAGGTCACAAATTCAGTGTGCAACTCCCAGCGCAGGCGCCAGCTCCCAAAGTCTGCGCGCAGGTGGGTGGAGTTCGCCGCAGGGGTGGGCAGGTGGTGGTCTCGCAGCAATTGCGCCAGATGGTTGCGGCTGGCCTCACGCCCGTCGCGGTCGGTCCACATGACGATGTGCGCGATGGCCATGGGCACTTGCAAGGCCTCGGGCGGCCTGGCATGCACCTCATTGTGCAGGGCTATTCGCTGGTCATGGTCTTGCATCGATGGCTCCGGTGGCGGTCATGGCGTGCCTTAAGAAGTGCGCACGCCAGAGGCAGAGGCATCGGCCGAGGTGGATGGCTCAAAGAAAAATTGCTGCACCGCATCGCGCGCTTTGTCGCGTTGCAGGGCGGTGGGATGGTTCAATTCGCGCAACGGCCCGTTGAGCATCTTGCGGGTCAGGCTGGCCGACAGGGCTTGCAAAACCTTTTCAACGTCTTCGCCGCGCTCGAGCATCTTGCGGGCACGCACCAACTCGATCTCGCGCCAGGACTCGGCCTTTTGGTTGAGCTGCTGAATCAAGGGCAAGTGGCTGCGCACATCCAGCCACGCCATGAACTTCTGCACCCCTTCGTCGATGATGACCTCGGCTTGCACCATGGCCGAGCGGCGCTGCGTCTGACCCTGGCTCACCACCTGTGACAAATCATCGACGGTGTACAAGTAAACATCGCTCAAATCTTTGACCTGAGGCTCAATGTCGCGAGGAACCGCCAAGTCGACCATGAACATCGGACGGTGGCTGCGTTTTTTCAAGGCCGACTCGACGGCACCCAAGCCAATCAGGGGCAAGGTGCTGGCGGTGCAGCTGATGACAATGTCGAACTCATGCAATCTGCGCGGCAAGTCGGCCAAGGCCATGGTCTCACCGCCATGGGCCTTGACCAAAGCCTCTGCGCGGTCCGCGCTGCGGTTGGCAATGGTGAGCGACAGCGGCGACTTGGCCGCGAAATGCGGCACGCACAAATCGATCATCTCACCCGCACCGACAAACAGCACATGGACTTGGCTCAAGTCTTCAAACAAACGGCCGGCCAAGCGAACCGCGGCGGCCGCCATGCTGACCGAGTGCGCACCGATTTCGGTTTTGCCACGGACTTCCTTGGCCACGGCAAAAGAGCGCTGAAACAGCTGGTTGAGTGTGGTGCCCAGGGCACCCGCATCGCCGGCAATCCTGACCGCGTCTTTCATCTGACCCAAAATTTGCGGCTCGCCCAGCACCATGGAGTCCAGGCCACTGGCCACCCGAAACGCATGCCGTGCCGATTCATCGCCGGTCAGGCCGTAGGTGTGCGCCTGCAAAACCTCGACTTGGGTGCGCCCTTCATGGGCCAGCCAAGCCAGCGTCTCGGGCACTTGAATTTGCTGGCCAGCGCAATAAATTTCCGTGCGATTGCAGGTCGACAAAATCGCGACCTCTTTGTGCGAAGAAAAAGAGCTGCGCAAGTCGCGCAAAGACTCGCCCAAGCGCTCGGTGGCAAACGCAAAGCGCTCCCGCAACTCCAGTGGCGCGGTTTTGTGGTTGAGGCCAAGGGTCCAGACGGTCATTCAGCTGGCCTTTTTCAGGGGCACCACGGTGCTTTGCTCGGCTTGCGCAAGCGCGGGCCAACGGGCCAGCACGGCTTGTTGAATGCCTCCCGCTGTCAGGCCGATTTGCTTCATCAAGGTGGCGGGGTCACCGTGCTCAATGAAGACATCGTCCATGCCCAGACACAACACAGGTGTTTGCAGCGACATGGCTTGCAAGGCTTCCATGACGGCCGAGCCCGCGCCGCCCATCTTGCTGCCCTCTTCCAGGGTCACCAGGCCTTGATGGGTTTGGGCCATCTCGCGCACCATGGCCACATCGAGGGGCTTGACCCAGCGCATGTTGACCACCGTGAGGTCCAGGGCTTGCGCCACTTTCAGGGCTTCGTAGAGCAAGGGGCCAAAGGCCAACAGGGCCAGCTTGCGCCCCTGGCGCCGGATTTCGGCCTTGCCCCAGGGCAAGGGCTCAAGGTCCATGGTGACAGGCTGCCCGACGCCCGCGCCGCGCGGATAGCGAACGGTGACGGGGTGGTCCTGTTGGTAAGCCGTCGTCAACAACTGACGGCACTCGTTTTCATCGGGCGGACAAATCACGCTCATGTTGGGAATGCAGCGTGTGAAAGCAATGTCGTACATGCCGGCATGGGTTGCGCCATCTGCTCCGACCACGCCCGCGCGGTCCAAGGCAAAAACCACCGGCAGGTTTTGCAAGGCCACGTCGTGAATCAACTGGTCGTAGGCACGTTGCAAGAAGGTGGAATAAATCGCCACCACCGGCTTCAAGCCATCGCAGGCCATGCCGGCGGCCAGGGTCACGGCGTGTTGTTCGGCAATGCCCACGTCGTGGTAGCGCGATGGAAAGCGCTGGCTGTACGCCACCATGCCGGAGCCTTCGCGCATGGCTGGCGTGATGGCCACCAAGCGAGGATCATGGGTCGCCATGTCGCACAACCAATCGCCAAAAATTTGCGTGAAGGTCGTGGCACTGGGCTTGGTGCTGGGGACCAGGCCCACTTTGGGGTCAAACTTGCCTGGGCCGTGGTAGGCCACCGGGTCTTTCTCGGCCAGGGCATAGCCCTTGCCCTTTTGCGTGACCACATGGAGGAACTGCGGTCCCTTTGCTGTGGACAGCCTTTCCAGGTGCGGAATCAAGACATCGAGGTCATGACCGTCGATGGGGCCGGTGTACTCAAAGCCCAATTTCTCAAACAAGGTGTCGCGGCTCAGTTCCTGCTTGGCGCGTTGTTCCATCCAGCGCGCGATTTCAAACAGCGGCGGCGCTTTCTTCAGGGCTTCGCGGCCCAAATCGCGGGCGGCGGCATAAAAGCGCCCCCCCATCAACTGGGCCAGGTAATGGTTGAGCGCGCCCACCGGGGGGCTGATGGACATGTCGTTGTCGTTCAGGATCACCAACAGGTTGCAAGCGCTGACGCCCGCGTTGTTCAGGGCCTCGTAGGCCATGCCCGCCGTCAGTGCACCGTCGCCAATGATGGCCACGGCTTTTCGGGGAATGCCTTTTTGCTGGGCGGCCAGGGCCATGCCCAAGGCCGCCGAAATGCTGGTGGAGGAGTGCCCCACCCCGAAGGCATCGTAGGCCGACTCGGCGCGGCTGGGGAAGCCGCTGAGGCCCCCGGTTTGCCGCAAGGTTGGCATGCGCTCGCGCCGGCCGGTCAAGATTTTGTGCGCGTAGGCCTGGTGGCCCACATCCCAGACCAGGCGGTCTTCGGGGGTGTTGAACACATAGTGCAAGGCCACGGTCAATTCCACCGTGCCCAAATTGGCGCTCAGGTGCCCGCCCGTGGAAGACACCGACGCCAGCAAGTGCTGCCGCAACTCTGCGGACAGCAGATGCAGCTGCTCCCGCCGCAGATTTCTCAGCAGCAAGGGGGTTTCGATGTTTTCCAGTAAACCAGCCATTGACGATCGGTCCAAGAGACGATTTGGCCTCTAATTTATAGAACTTTGACAAAATGTCAAGTTAAGATGACACTTGGGGTGTAATTAATATCTGACATTCTTCAATTTGTGAATGGAAGCCCCCTCGTCACCATGACTCCTGCACTCCAAAACGACAGCTTTCTCAAGGCCTGCTGGCGCCAGGCCACCGACCACACCCCCCTCTGGCTGATGCGCCAAGCCGGGCGTTATTTGCCCGAGTACCGCGCCACCCGCGCCAAGGCCGGCAGCTTCATGGGCCTGGCCACCCAGGTCGACTACGCCACCGAAGTCACCCTGCAACCCCTGGAGCGCTATCCCCTGGATGCCGCCATTCTCTTCAGCGACATCCTCACCGTGCCCGACGCCATGGGCCTGGGCCTGAGCTTCGCCCAGGGCGAGGGCCCGCGCTTTGAGAAGGTGGTCCGCGATGAGGCCGCCGTGGCCGCGCTGCAGGTGCCCGACATGAACAAGCTGCGCTATGTGTTCGATGCCGTCACCTCGATTCGCAAAGCCCTGAACGGGCGCGTGCCCCTGATTGGCTTCTCCGGCAGCCCCTGGACCCTGGCCTGCTACATGGTCGAGGGCGGCGGCTCGGACGACTACCGCCAGGTCAAGCAGCTGATGTACAGCCGCCCCGACCTGATGCACCGCCTGCTGGCGGTCAATGCCGACTCGGTGGCCACCTACCTCAACGCCCAGATCGATGCCGGGGCGCAGGCGGTCATGGTTTTTGACAGCTGGGGCGGCGTGCTCGCCGATGGCGCCTTCCAGACCTTCAGCCTGGCCTACACCGCGCGCGTGCTCTCGCAGCTCAAGCGCTCGCACGAGGGCGTGGACATTCCGCGCATCGTCTTCACCAAGGGCGGCGGGCTGTGGCTGCAAGAGATGGGGCAACTCGACTGCGAGGTGCTGGGCCTGGACTGGACGGTCAACCTGGGCAAGGCGCGCGCGCAAGTGGGCGGCAGCGTGGGCGGGCCGGGCAAGGCCTTGCAGGGCAACCTGGACCCCAATGTGCTGTTCGCCAACCCCGAGCAAATCGCCGCCGAGGCGCGCGCCGTGCTCGACAGCTTTGGCACGCCCCACACCGACCCGAACACA
>CAINMN010000198.1 GCA_903850735.1 uncultured Burkholderiales bacterium
GGCTCGCCCTTGCGCTCGAGCAAGGCGTTGGTGGCCACGGTGGTGCCCATTTTGACGCAGGCCACCTGGTCGGGCGTGACCGGCTCGCCGGCTTGCAAGCCCAGCAAGTGCCGAATGCCAGCAACCGCGGCATCGCGGTACTGGTCGGGGTTTTCGCTCAGCAGCTTGTGCGTGAGCAATTGGCCGTCCGGGCGCTTGCCCACGACGTCGGTGAACGTGCCACCTCTGTCAATCCAGAAAGCCCACTTGCCGCTTGGATCCACCGTTGTTTTCATCTGTATGTCTGACATTCAAGGTCTTTGTGCTGCCCCGGACTGTAAATCCTTCCAAGGATGGGGTGCAATGGCGTTATCCTTACGGTTTGTTCCAACTTTCAATGTCGAGGATCTCCGCCATGATCAAAGCACTGTCCGGCCTGTTGGCCCTGTCTGTGGCCTTGGGCGTCACGCCCGCCCTGTCGCAAACCAAGTGGGATTTGCCCGCAGCCTACGCCGCCACCAATTTTCACTCTGAAAACCTGGTTCAGTTTGCCAAAGACGTGGACCAGGCCACCGCCGGCAAACTGAAAATCACGGTGCACGCCAATGCCTCGCTGTTCAAGGCCAATGAAATCAAGCGCGCCGTGCAAGGCGGCCAGGCCCAGATTGGCGAAGTGCTGCTGGTCAACTTTGAAAACGAGAACCCCATCTTCGGCGCCGACGGCATTCCCTTCCTGGCCAGCTCCTATGCTGAGTCCAAGCGCCTGTACGACGCCCAAAAGCCTGTGCTCGACAAACTGCTGGGCAACCAGGGCATGAAGCTGTTGTTCGCTGTGGCCTGGCCCCCGCAAGGCATTTACACCAAGAAAGAAATCAACTCGGTGGCTGACTTGCGCGGCATCAAATGGCGCGCCTACAGCCCCGCTACCGCCAAAATTGCGGAGCTGATTGGCGCCCAACCCGTGACCATTCAGGCCGCAGAACTGTCGCAAGCCCTGGCCACCGGCGTGGTGGAAAGCTACATGAGCTCGGGCTCCACCGGCTACGACACCAAAACCTACGAAAGCCTGAAGTATTTCTATGACACCCAGGCTTGGTTGCCCAAGAACGCGGTCATCGTGAACAAAAAGGCCTTTGACGCGCTCGACCCCGCCACCCAGGCCGCCTTGAACAAGGTGGCGGCAGAAGCCGAAACCCGTGGCTGGAAAGTCAGCGAAGAAAAAGACGCCTGGTACAAAAAAGCCCTCACTGAAAAAGGCATGAAGGTGGCAACGCCCTCGCCCAAGCTGATGGCCGACATGAAGCAAGTGGGCAGCATCATGCTGGCTGACTGGCAGAAAAAAGCTGGCCCGGACGGTGAAGCCATCATCGCGGCCTTCAACAAATCGGCCCCTGCCGCCAAGCCTGCGAAGAAGTGATGTTGCGTCGCGCCCTGGATCGCCTGTACCTGGCCTCAGGGGCCTTGGGCGCGTTTTTCATTGTGCTGATCGGTGTGCTCATGATTGCGCAAAGCGTTCTGCGTGAGCTCAATGTGCGCACCGGCGCCGTCAATGATGTGGTGGCCTGGTTCTGTGCCGCGGCCGCTTTCTTCACCATGGCGCATGCCTTCAAGCACGGCGACTTTGTGCGCGTCACCCTCTTGCTGGATTCGGTGCCTGCGCGCGCGCGACGGGCGCTGGAAATCACCGCCTTGGCCATTGGCAGCCTGGCGGTGGGTTATCTGGCTTGGTGGGCCTGCAAGTTCACTTATGAAAGCTGGGAGTTCAACGACATTGCCCAGGGCTTGCTGCCCTTGCCCTTGTGGATTCCCCAGCTCAGTTTTGCCCTGGGCTCGGTGCTGCTGTGGGTGGCCATGCTGGATGAGCTCATCCTGGTGCTGCGGGGCCAGGTGCCCACCTACGTTCGCGAAGTGCAAGAGCGCCACGCGCGTGGCGACTTTTCTTCGGACATCTGAGGCATGGACATTCTGCTCGTTGGCGGCTTGCTGCTGCTGATCATGATGGTGCTGCTCGCGGGCGGCGTCTGGATCGCCATGACCCTGGCCATCTGCGGCTGGGTGGGCCAGGCCTTCTTCACGCAAACACAGCCCGGCAAAAACCTGTTCTCGGCCTTCTGGGAAAGCAATGCCAGCTGGGAGCTGGCGGCCCTGCCCTTGTTCATCTGGATGGGTGAAATTCTGTTTCGCACCCGCCTGAGCGAAGACATGTTCGATGGCCTGCGGCCCTGGCTGAACCGGGTGCCCGGTCGCCTGATGCACACCACCATTTTGGGCTGCGGCATCTTCGGCTCGGTGTCGGGCTCGTCGGCCGCCACCTGCGCCACCATCAGCAAAGTGGCCTTGCCCGAATTGATCAAGCGGGGCTACAACGAAAAGCTGGCCCTGGGCTCGCTGGCCACCGCCGGCACCCTGGGCATTCTGATTCCGCCGTCCATCACCATGGTGGTCTATGCGGTGGCGGCAGACGCCTCCATCATTCGCATCTTTTTGGCCGGCTTCCTGCCGGGCTTGTTGTTGATGTGCCTCTTCAGTGGCTACATCATGTGGTGGAGCTGGCGTCATCCCGACCAGGTGCCCGCTGCCGACCCGCCCAGCAGCTTCATGGCCAAGGTCAAGCAATCGGGCAGCCTGATTCCCTGTGCCGCCTTGATCATCTTCATTTGCTGGGTGCTGATTGCGGGCTATGCCACCGCCACCGAGTGCGCGGCCTATGGCGTGCTGGGCTCCTTGTTGCTGGCCGCCTGGAGCCGCAGCCTGACCTGGGACAATTTCCGCGAAGGCCTGATGAGCACCGCGCGCACCAGCTGCATGATCATGTTCATCCTGGCCGGTGCCGCCTTCCTGACCAAGACCATGGCCTTCACCGGCATTCCGCGTGAGTTGGCCGAATGGGTCAGCGCCATGAACCTGTCGCCCTTGGCCCTGATTGGCGTGCTGACGGTGATCTACCTGATTCTGGGCACCGCCCTGGACGGCATCAGCATGATTGTGCTGACCAGCGCCGTGGTGCTGCCCATGATCCAGAAAGCCGGCTTTGACCTGATCTGGTTTGGCATCTTCATTGTGCTGCTGGTGGAAATTGCCGAAGTCACGCCCCCAGTGGGCTTCAATTTGTTTGTGCTGCAAAACATGACCGGCAAGGACAGCAACACCATTGCCAAAGCGGCTGTGCCTTTCTTTCTTTGCCTGGTGGTCTGCATTGCGCTGATCACCTTGTTCCCCAGCATCGTGACCTACCTGCCCGATGCGGTCATGGGCGTGGACAAATAAGATGATGCCTGTTCTGGCCATTTGCATCGGTGCCTGCCTGGGTGCCCTGATGCGGTGGCAATTGGGCCTGCTGTGGAACACCCAGGGCGTGTTGCCATGGGGCACCTTGGCCGCCAACCTGATCGGGGGCTACCTGGTGGGCGTGTGCGTGGGGGTGTTTCAGGCCTTGCCGCAACTCGACCCCCTTTGGCGACTGGCCTTGGTCACGGGCTTTTTGGGGGCCTTGACCACCTTTTCATCGTTCAGCGCCGAAGTGGTCAGCATGCTGATGCAGGCACGCTATGGGCTGGCCCTGATGACCGCGAGCCTGCACTTGCTGGGCTCGCTGGCCCTGACCGTTCTGGGGCTCAAAACCGTGGCGCTGTTTCTGCGCCAAATGCCCACTGCCTGAAAGCCGCGCTCAACGGCTGGTCGAACAGACCATGACGCCGGGGTCGTTGTGCATCACCGCCAAATCGTTTTTGGCATGGGCCACATCCATTTCGCGTGGCAAGGGCACATCGTTTTTGACCGCCAGAATTTCAGCCATGATGCTCACCGCAATTTCCGAGGGCATCTTGCTGCCGATGTAAATGCCAATGGGCCCGCGCAGGCGCGCCAAGGAAGCCTCGGTCTGTTCGAAATGCTCGATCATGCGCGCACGGCGCGCTTCGTTGTTGCGGCGTGAGCCAATGGCGCCCACATAAAAGGCCGAGGTGTTCAGGGCCTCCAGCAGCGCCAAATCGTCCAGCTTGGGATCGTGGGTCAGGGCCACCACACAGCTGCGCTGGTCGGGGCGGAAAGACTGCACCACATCGTCCGGCATTTCGCGCGTCACCGTGACCCCGGCCACAGACCAAGCCCCGCTGTACTCCGGGCGCGGGTCGCACACGGTGACGGCAAAACCATTGAACAGCGCCATGGTGGCCAGGTACTCAGAGAGCTGGCCCGCCCCGATCAGCAACATGCGGTACTCGGGGCCAAAGGTGTTGATCAGGCTGTGCTCTTGCACGGCCAGGGCTTGCGGCGTCTGGGTGGGGGTCTGGGTCACCTGGCCGTCTGACAAGCGCACTTCCCGCTGAACCAGCTCGCCGCGCTCCAACGCGATGACCAACTCAGCCAGGGCCTGCGGGTCCGGGTCGAACTCCAACAACAACTCCAGGGTGCCGCCACAAGGCAAGCCAAAGCGGTGGGCCTCGTCGGCCGTCACGCCATATTTCACCCGCTGGGGCGGGCCACTGGGAATGTGCTTGGGCTCTTCGACGTTGCCGGCTTGCTGGGATGCTGGCACGTTGGCACTGGCGTAGGCCTGGGTGAAGCGGTAAATCAGGTCGTCCTCGATGCAGCCTCCGGACACAGAACCCACAACAGCACCGTCCTCGCAAAGGGCCATGATCGAGCCCACCGGCCTTGGCGAGGATCCCCAGGTGCGAATCACCGTCGCCAGCAGGGCGCGGCGCCCAGCCAGTCGCCAGTCCCGCAAACTGCGCAATACCATCACATCCAAGTTTTCCATCACGGCCTCCATGCTGTCTGCGCGCATCATAGGGCACCTCCCATGGCTTTGTCGCTGCGGTGGTTCTTGCGGCGCAAGCCCCTGAGAGCAGTTAATATTCTGTTGTTGACGCAGAACAAGGATTTCCATGAAAGCCGTCCCGCCGCCCAATGCGCCCTTTGCCGACGAATGCATACAGGATGCACGCGCCAGCGACCCCCACGCCCTGGGCTGGATGCAAGGCTTTCCGCCCCCCCAGGAACGCAGGATTTCTCGCGCACTGGGACACCACTTTTCATGGCCGCAGCTGCGCTGGGCCGTCAGCCACACCCATCAGCTCGGCCCCGTCGCGGTCATTCAGCGCGGCGCAGGCCCCATCAGCACGCTGCCGCAAGCCTTGCGCACCGATCTGGACGAGGTGCGTTTCAACACCCAGCGCGATGAGCCCCTGACCTGGGGCGATGCCTTCGATGCCAATTACACCGATGGCCTGCTGGTGCTGCACAAAGGGCAAGTGGTTCATGAGCGTTATGCCGGCGTGATGCATGCCCATGGCACGCATGCCTGCATGTCCGTCACCAAATCCTTTGTCGGCTTGTTGGCGTTGAAGGCCGTGTACGACGGCCACATGCAAGAAGACAAGCTCATCAGCCACTACTTGCCCTCGCTCAAGGGCACAGGCTTTGGCAGCGCCACCCTGGGGCAGGTCATGGACATGACCACCGATATGGCCTACGACGAGATCTACACCGACCCCAACTCCGGCATCTGGCAGTATTTGCGCGCCGCCGGCGTGTTGCCGCTGCGGGCCGAAGACACAGCTTATTCAGGCGGACTTTACGACTACCTGGCCGAACTGAAGCCCCAAGGCACGCATGGCGTGGCCTTTGCCTACAAGGCCATCAACACCGACATGCTGGCTTGGGTGTTGCAAACCGTCTTGCAACAGGCCTTGCCGCAAATGTTGTCCGAAGTGTTCTGGCAACCCATGGGCATGCAACAAGACGCCCTCATTCAGATCGACCAATGCGGCAACGCCTTTGGCGGCGGCGGCCTGCTGACCTGCACCCGCGACTTGGCGCGCTTTGGCCAAATGCTGGCCCAGGATGGCTTTTTCAATGGCCGCCAAATCGTGCCGGCCGCGGTGGTGGAAACCATTCGCCAAGGCAGCGACCCCGCCAAATTTGTGCCAGCGGGCTACACCACCCTGCCTGGCTTTTCTTACCGTGCCATGTGGTGGGTCTCGGGCGACCCCCACCGCTGCTTCAGTGCGCGCGGCGTTCACGGTCAGGCCATCTGGGTCGACCCGGTGGCGCAAGTGGTGATCGCGCGCCATGCCTCGCACCGCCATGCGGGCAACGCCATGAACGACTCGGTGTCGCAGCCCTCTTACCGTGCCATTGCAGATCATTTGTCCCGTCATCCCGGTTAATTTGTCATGAAGCGTTTGACCTCTTTCCTTGTGGCCCCTCTTGTTTGCGCGAGCTTGTGCTGCCCTTTGCTGGCCCAAGCCGAATGGACCAAGCTCGAAGAAAACGACCGCGCCACGATCTACATCGACTTTGAGCGCCTGCAAAAAAATGCGCAATTCGCCACCATTTGGCAATTGACCGATTTGAAGAAACGCAGCAAAACGGGCACCCTGTCCAACCAGGTGCTGATGGAATTCGACTGCAAAGGCCACAAGCGCCGCACGGTGGTGTTCACATCGCACAATGAAAACATGGCCGAGGGGAAAACCATTTTCAAAAGCCTCAAGGGCGGCGAATGGCATCCCGTGGTCAAGGATTCGGTGGCTGAAAAGATGATGCACATGGTTTGCGAGCATTGATGCCCGCAGACTTTCAAAGTCGGCAAGAGGCGTTTCGTGCCGGCCTCCAGCAAGCCATGGGCGCCCCCATTTGGGTTTTGTTCGCCGGCATGATCGGCTTTGGCGCCATGGCCAACACATTGGGCTTCAATGTCTGGCTGGCCACGCTGACCAGCCTGCTGGTGTTTGCGCTCCCGGGTCAAGTCGTTTTGTTGGAGATGCTCAGCACGGGCGCTGCCCCGCTGACCGCTGGCCTGGCGGTGACGCTGACCTCCTCGCGCTTTCTCACCATGGTGGTGACCCTCTTCCCCCAACTCGACGCCAAAGACCGCAACCGTGGCTTGTATGCACGCGTGCAGTTGCTGGCCATGACGGCTTGGGCGGTGTCCATGCGCGAGTTCCCCCACATGGCACCGAAATACCGCTTGCCTTATTTCACAGGACTGGGCCTGCCATGCTGGCTGATTGCCGTGCCGGGGACCGCCTTGGGCTATCTGTTGGCCGGTCAAGTGCCCATGGCGGTGACGCTGGCCTTGGTGTTCATCAATCCCTTGTTTTTTCTGCTGACCTTCACCGATGTGCGCCCCTGGCTTTACCGCGGTGCCATTGTGGGCGGCGGCTTGGTGTGCCCTTTTTTTTATGCGTGGGACCGTGACAGCAGTTTGCTGATGTCGGGACTGGTCGCAGGCACCGCGGCCTACCTGGTGGATCGCCTGTGGCGTCAACGTGCGGGAGGCGCCTCATGAGTGTGGAGCTCTCCTCCCTGCAAGTCTGGAGCACTCTGGCGATTGCAGCGGCAGGCACTTATGCCTGCCGTGCTTTGGGCGTCGTGGTGTCGGACAAGATCAACCAGGACAGCGAGTTTTTCCGTTGGCTGTCTGCGGTGACCTATGCCCTTGTGGCAGCCTTGGTTGTGCGCATGGTGCTGATGCCGGTGGGGCCATTGGCCTCAGTGCCGGCGGGATGGCGTGTTGGTTTTTGTGCGGTCAGTTTGCTGGTCATGGTGGTCGGCACACGGCGCCGACCCGCGCTTGCCTTGTTCAGCGGAACGGCCCTCATGCTGATCTACGGCATGGTCAGCCGCTGACGATCGCGCCTGTGCCTGCCCTAGGCGCTGGTCCAACTGCCATCCACATCGCCCCGCAAGACGCCAATCAGTTGAAGCTCGGCCGCGTCGGCGGAAAAATCATGCGCTACCACCTTGGTGGTCGTCAAAGCTTTGGACACATTGGCGCCGGTTGTGGCACTTTGCAAAGTGCTTGCCACGCCAGAGCCTTGCAGGTCTGCGGCATTGACAAAAACCCATTCGGGTGAATTGGCGGTGCTTTTGCCCAGGTAATACTTCAGCAATTGAAGAACATCGGTGAGGGTGACCGCGCCGGACTGGTCAAAGTCTGCCGCCACAAAGTTGAAAGGCGAGGCATAGCTGTCAGGCACCGATTTGCCGAGGTAGATCTTGAGCGCTGCCAGCACGTCGGTCAGGGTGATGGCGCTTTTGGCGTTGGCAGGGGCACTGGCGGTGGGCGAAATTTGAAAAATGCCATCACCCGTCACACCATCGGTGTCTTCGACGCTGGTCAGTGAAAGGGCGCCATTGACAAGGGTTGAGGCGGTCACCCCACCCTCGGTGATGCTGACGCTGGGAATGGACTGGGCCGTGCTTGTGCTCCAACCCTTCCAAAAGAGGGGTTTGATTTTCAGGTCGAAGCCGGCAGGCACGTCAGGGTAGGTATTGCCATACGACAGGTTGGATGGGTTGAAATACAAACCGGTGACATTGCCTGTGCCATCGACGGCCGTTCGGCCGCTCATGTCGACTTGGTAATAAACCTGCCAGACATCGGCCGCCTTTTGCAGCGTTCCTCGGATGGCTTGATTGCCAACATTGAAATTCATCTGGTCTGGCGTGCCATTGCCATCGGAATCCAGCAACTGGCCCGTCAACGCCAGTCCAGCATCGGCGTGCGTGAGTTGATTGATGGTCGCGCTGAAATTGGCCAGCACGCCATTGCTGTCCGCAGAAGCGTTCCAAACGAAGGGAACAGAGACTGCATGACCTAGAGAGTCTGTGTAAAGAAAGCCATCTTCCAAGGTCCCGCTGTCGCTGCCGTCGGCAATCAGCGACACCGACTCTTTCACCAAAAACTGGGCGGCCCAGGCCTCGGGGCCTGCGGTGTCGGATGTGGCATCGGTCAAAGTCAGGCTGCCCTTGGCGGTTTGTGGCTGGCCAGAACTGTTGAGCAAGGTTCCCTTCAAGGCATAGGTGGCAAAGTTGTTGTCGGTATCCGCCAAGGCATCCAAGCTCAACTGCGGAAACAAACTGCTGGTGGCCGTCACCAGGCCACCTGACCCTGCGGCGGCAGCGCCCAGTTTCAGGTAGAGCTCACCCGACTCAGGCGCGCCCGTGCTCGACCCCAAGGTGCTGAGTTGCCAGGCTTGCATCGGCCCATAATCATCGAAGGAAAAATAAAAACCCGTGACCTGACCGGCGCTGTTGGCTTGAATGCGGCCAGAGGCTGATTGGGAGGACTCCATGCGCCATGAAAGGCTGGACACGCCCACCAAGTTGGCCACCATGCTGCGTCCGCCCAAGCTGGAGACCAACTGGTCTGCAATGCCGTCACCATTGAGGTCTAGCACACGGCCGAAAAACTCGGTACCAGCCGATTGCGCGTTGGCTTGGTTCACCGTCGCATAAAAGCTGGCAATGGCGCCATCGAAAACGCGTGTGCCAAACCAATTGAGCTTCACGGCAACGCTATGGCCCAACTCGTCCAGATAGTTGAAGCCGTCTGGCAAGGTGTCGGTGTCTGTCCCGTCAGCCACCAGATCGTAAGTCTGCTTCAACGCAAAAACGGCCTGCCAAGACTCTGGCCCAGGGGTGTTGGCCTGCGCCTCCACCATGGTCAAGACGCCAGTTGTGTTGAGGGCCACGCCAGCAACACTTCCCAACAATTTGCCGGCAATCGCATAAGTCAACGGGTTGTTGTCGGCATCCGAAGACAGATCGAACTGGACCATCGACAAGCTGCTGTTGCTGGCCGTCGCCAACACCGGCGATGTGCCCGCGCTCAGCGCCAAATAGTACTCACCGCTCTGAGTGCTTGCAGCTTGCGTCCCCGTCAGGTCAAAAGTAGAGAGTGTTGCCATTACAAATCCTTCATCAAGGCACGGTGCGCGCCCATCAAAGCCGGGGGCGTCTCAGCGTGAATCACATACACAGGAATTTTTTTCAAATAATCAGAGAAGCGGCCCTTGCTTTCAAAGCGGGCCCTGAAACTGGACGTCGCCAGCCAATCGCGGTAGCGCGGGGCAATGCCGCCGCCAATGTAGATCCCGCCTCGGGCGCCCAAGGTCAGGGCCAGGTCAGAGGCCACTTGGCCCAACCAGCCGGCAAACAACTGGAAGGTCTGCAATGCTTGTGGCTGCTGGTGTTGGAAGGCCAGTTCCCCAATGTCTTGCGGCCGTTGCACGGTGGGCGCGAGTCCCGCCATGGCTGACAATGCCGCATGAAGGTTGACCAAGCCGGGGCCCGACAAAACGCGCTCCGCTGACACATGGCCCCACTTTTTTTGCAGGTGCTGCAAAACTTCCCACTCCATGGCGTTGGTCGCGACCAAGCTCACATGGCCGCCCTCACCGCTGATCGGATGCCAATGACCTGCATCGGCGATCAGACCAGAGACGCCCAAGCCAGAGCCAGGCCCGATCAAGCCCAGGTTTTGCATCGTCTGCGAGGGCGTTCCTCCCATCTGGAACAGTTCATCCGCTCGCAAGCCTGGCAGTGACCAAGCCAGGGCTTCGAAATCGTTCATCACCTTGAGCGCTTGCACGCCCAGGCTTTGTTTCATTTCCTGAATAGAAAAAGCCCACGACCGGTTGGTGAACGACACCTTGTCTCCGACCACAGGCGTTGCAACACCCAACGCCGCTTTCTGGGGCGCAGGCAGCGAAGCCTCCTTCAGGTACTGCTGCACTGCGCTCAACAAGCTCTGATGGTCATCGCACAACAGCGTTCGCACATGGCTCAGGGGTTGGTCTTTCGAAGACACCCAGGCAAAGCGCGCATGGGTGGCACCGATGTCACCCAGCAGCCATGGAAAAAGTGCCTCCATCAGTTGCGCGTCCAATGAATGTCGTCAACCCAGAATTTTTGCGTTGCACCCGCTGTGTTGCCCGTCTTGATGTAACGGTCTGCAATCACGAACAAAGTGCCCACGCTGGCCATGTTCAGCGTCACGGTGGACGGCTGGTTGTAGGCAGGCGCGGCCTTCGCAGCAATGGCGCTGATGGGGATGGACACCTGGGTCCATGTGCCGTCGTTCTTGTAGCCATATTGGCCAGGCTGAATCGGCAAATAAACATCGGAGGCCGTGTTGCGCGTCGGATCTCCGGTCAAGAAGCCGACTTCAATTTGTCCAGGATAGGTGGTCTTGACGCGGAACTTCAGGTAGCCCGATGTGAAATTGCTCAGGTTTTCGAATGAGCTGGCGCTGCCGTACGTCATGCCCCAGCCCCAGGCTTTGGGCGCAGGCGCGATCTCGATGCTCTTCGTGCCCTCCCCGAATTCTGCGGTGCTCTCGCCTGCATAGGCGGTGGCCCCTGCATCCTGCCAGCCATTCCAGGTCAGCGCACCGGCGGGGAATGCCTCACCCGCCACGGCCGTTTCGCTCAGCACAGTGAAACGGTTGGCCGTGATGGCCGATCCGGTTGACGGTGGCACGTAATAAACAGCGTCCGCATCAGAAAAGGAGGTTCCGTCGGTTGTGAGGCCTGCGATGGACTGCAGCGCGTAGCGCGCTTTGCGATCCACAGTGAACAAGCCCCATTTGTCATCGCTCCCCTTCCAAGGCTCGTCAAAAGCCTCAAAGTAAACGACGTTCAAAGGCCCGGTTGACAGCGTGCTCGCGGTCTTCCATGTTTTCAGGCGGTCCAGGAACATCTTCTGGTTCACGGGGTGTGCTCGGTAGTTCTCGCCGTTGGACGCCTCCGCTTTCCAGCCCGTCTCTCCCACAATGATGGGCATGACGGCAAAGCCGTTGTTGGACATGTAGGTACGCACCTTCGCAAAGTCTTGCTTGGTGGACTGGATGGCGGCATCCATCATTGCGGTTGCTCGGCTGGCGCTGGCCACCGATGTCTGCTGCCAATCCCAGTTGTTGAGGAAGATGGAGTCTGCCAAAGCGTACGTGTGCATGGACACGAAGTCGATCACCTTCAAAATGTCCAGTGTCTTGTAACTGCCCGTGCTGTTGGCAAAGAATGCCCAGTTGTCGTCGGTGGTGACGGGTTGCGGCACCTGCGCGCGCACGGTCTTGATGTACGAGACCATGTCTGCCGGGGCGACGGGCGCCCAGGTGTTCCAGTCCACCATGGTCTCGTTGCCAACGCTGACAGCCAGCACAATGTTGGCATAAACATTGGCCAAGGTGACGCCACGGGCAATTTCCTGCTGGTTGGCGGTGTCCGGGCTTGTCTTGGGTGACATCCACAGGCCCAACATCACTTTCATGTCCAGGTTTTGTTCCTGGATCACTTCGAGGACCTTCTTCGTGTCAGCATCCGCACTGCCGAACACCCGGATCAGTTTGTAGCCGGCAGCGATCAGAAGTTGGAGGTCTTGCTGAATATTGGCTTTGCTGACGGTTTCTGTATCGCGATTGCTGGATCGGTAAGGCGAGTAAGCAATGGCCTGGCGTTCTAAAAACGCCGTCGGGAGCGCACGCAGACTGCTGGCATCGATCGCGCCAGGCACCACGCCGCCGCCACAACCTGAAACCAAGCTCAAAGACACTAGCAACAGGCCCAGCAGCCCGTACTTTCGCCACGCCGACAGCCAAGAAATCATTGATATCTTCATTTGTGCTCCTCGCGAAATCAAAAGACGTACACAACGCCAACACCACCCCAATAACCGGTGCGTGTCACACGTGAATCCACATTGGTAAAAGCCGAGTTGCCAGGCATGGACATTGGCGACAGGCCAAGCTTTTTGTATTCCACCATCCCGACATAGGAATAGACCGAGAAGCCAGGCTGAATGGCATAGCTGAGGCCAGCGGCTCTAATCCAGGCGGCATTGCTCTGTCCGCGCTCCGAGGGGTTGTCGGTGCTGGCGGAACCGAGATGAACCAGGCCCAGCGAGGCCGTCCACTCATCTATTCTGTAGCGGGCTCCGATGAGCAAGTCCCTGCTGCGAGCGGCATAGCCAGGATTGGTCACGCCATCCACCGTGGCGCCCCAATTGACATTGAACATGCTGTTCCACAGATTTTGCCCATTGACCGAGGCCGTCACAATGGCCGGGGCGCCACTCCAACGATTGAATCGGATGCCGCCGCTGAGCTCCAACTGGTTGTCATATTGGTATCTGCCCATCAGCATGGTGATGCCTTGGCTGGCCTCTTGCAGCTTGTCGTCGTCCGCCGCAGAAGTTGTCAAGCCAATGAACGGCCCGTGAGACCAGCTTTGGGGTTGGCCGTTGCGGGTGCGCTGGGCCACGAAATCCAGAACCCAGTCCCCCTTGACATACTGAGCGTAAAACTCTGTGAACTTGCCGCGGTGAATTTTGAATTGGGTGTCGCCCTGATCTCGGCTGACTTCCAGCACCAAGTCGCCGTCCAAGACGTCAAACTTGGGGCTGATGTAGCGAACGGCGTTTTGCAGCAAGCCATAACCCGCACCGCTCGAGCCCCAGACATCCGCCACATTCAAGTTGGTGCCATAGGGGTAGTCCGCCAAGCTCCAGCCACGCGTGGTCATCGCGCCGTAGCGCAAGCTGCCGTAAGCCTCGTGGCTGACCCCTATGTTTTTCTCGTACCAGAAGCCGGGAATGTCTTCCTTGCCATCGCGCCAGCGCTGGCTTAGCAAGGCTGAAAACCGCAAGCCATGACCCAAATCGTGCTTGAAGCCCAAAAAGGGTTGAAACAGCGTGACATGGGTGCCTGCCGGGCCGTAGGCCGCGCCCGGGATCAGGGTGTCCGCCCAGCTTCGCTCCTTGCCTTCCGAAGGATAAAGCTGACAGTCGGCGCATTTGTTGTTGACTTTGCCGACTTCAGCTTTGGCAAAACCGGTCAGCTGAAAGGGGCCCAGGTCAATGGCGCGGGCTGACACCCAAGCCCCGCTGAGCACGATCGCTGCAAGCAGCGTTTTGGCCAGATGAAATTTTTGACTCATAGCGGTAACCTATTTTGAGAAGCATCGAACCAAACGGCGCGCTGTAGGTCTGGCAACAACCACAGGTTCTCGCCCTGATCAAAGTGCTGCGATGAGACGCTCAACTTCACGCAAGTCATGTCGCTGGCGCCTGCCAGTTGGACATGCAAATAAACGGCATCGCCCAGATGCTCGACCAGGGCCAATTTGCCAGGCAGGCCTTGCCCAGGCGGACCCAGCGCCCAATGCTCAGGCCGAACGCCGATCTTCACGGCGGCCGAAGCCAGTGACCAAGGCCACGGCTCAGAAAGTTGGCCATGCATGGGCTGCCCCTGAATGAGCAAAGCCTTGGCAACTGCATCCACCTTCACCGGCAAGAAATTGATGCGCGGCGTGCCCATGAAGCCGGCCACAAATTCGTTTTTCGGCGCGTTGTACAACGTCAGGGGTTCGCCCACTTGCTCAATTTTTCCGCCATTGAAAAGGGCGATGCGTTGCCCCATGGTCATGGCCTCCACCTGATCGTGCGTGACGTAAATCATGGTGTTGTTCAAGGCCTGATGCAGGCGGGTGATTTCGATGCGCATTTGCACCCTCAGCGCAGCGTCCAGATTGGACAGGGGCTCGTCAAACAAGAAAAGCTGAGGGTTGCGGACAATCGCACGGCCGATGGCAACGCGCTGACGCTGCCCACCAGAGAGCTCTTTGGGCAAGCGCTCCAGCAAGTTTTCCAATTGCAAGGATTTGGCCGCTTGAAGAACTTGCTCTCTAATTTGCGGCTTGGACACACCAGCCATGCGCAAGGCAAAGCCCATGTTGTCGGCCACCGTCATGTGGGGGTACAGCGCATAGTTTTGGAACACCATGGCCGTGCCGCGCTCCGCTGGCGGTTGGTCATGGATGGGCTGGCCGTCCAACAGAATCTGCCCTTCGCTCAAATCTTCCAGCCCCGCAATGATCCGAAGCAAGGTTGACTTGCCACAACCCGAGGGACCGACAAACACCAGGAATTCGCCATCGCGAATATCTAAATCCAACCCGTGTAAAACAGTTTGGTTGCCAAAGCGCTTGACCACGCCCTTGAGTGAAAGCTGCCCCATGGCTCAGCCGCCCCGCAAAAACTGGCCATACCAAATGGCACTTTGCTTGGGCGTACGCTTGAGTGTGTCGTAGTCAATGTGCACAATGCCAAAACGTTTGGCATAGCCACTCGCCCATTCAAAGTTGTCCAGCAAGCTCCAGACGAAATAGGCTTGCACATTCACACCCGCTTGTCGCGCGGCGGCCACCGCCTTGATGTGCGACCGAAGGTAAGCGACACGTTCCACATCATTGACCTGACCGCCGTCGACTTTGTCTTTGAAGGCGGCCCCGTTTTCCGTGATGAAGATGGGGGGCATGCGATAGTCCCCGTGCAAGCGCACCAACAACTCGGTCAAGCCCTGGGGGTAAATTTCCCACTCCATGTCGGTGATGGGCAGACCCAAGTCTTTGGCAGACCACGGCGTGCCCGCGCTGACAACGCTGCGGGTGTAATAGTTCACGCCCACAAAATCCAGGGGTTGCTGAATCGTTGCCATGTCCCCCGGGTTGACTGCCGGCACCTGTTCGCCAAGGTGTGCCCAAACGTCTTCGGGGTATTTCCCCAGCAACAATGCGTCCAGGTACCAACGCACCAGCATGCCGTCTTCAAGGTGCGTTTTTTGCTGGTCTTGTGGCGACTCTGTGGCTGCGTGAAAGGGCGAGAGGTTCAGCACAATGCCCAAGGGCGTGGTCAAGCCTTGCGCACGCAATGCCCTCACGGCTACGCCATGGCTGACCAACAAATGGTGGGCCACTTGCATGGCCACAGCACGGTCTTTCAAACCGGGAGCAAAGATGCCCGCGTCATGCCCGAGCATGGCAACCACCCAAGGCTCGTTGTGGGTGGCCAGTGAAGCGAGGCGATGGCCAAACCGCTTGCCCACCTCACAGGCGTAAGCACAAAAATGCTGGATGATGTCAGGGTTGTGCCAACCACCCTTGTCTTGCAGCGCTTGAGGCAAATCCCAATGGTTCAAAGTGAGGTGTGCGTCAATGCCCCGCTCTGCCAGTCCGGTGAGCAACCGATCGTAAAAAGCGAATCCAGGTTCGTTCCAGTCGCCCTCGCCCTTGGGCTGAACGCGCGACCAAGCCATGGAAAAACGATAAGAAGTCACCCCCAGCTGCGTCAACAAGTCCAGGTCTTCTTCCATTCGGTGGTAGTGGTCACAGGCAACGCTGCCATCACTGCCATCGGCAATGTTGCCCGGTGTCGCGCAAAAGGTGTCCCATACCGATGGGCCTCTGCCGTCTTCGCGCGAAGCCCCCTCGATCTGAAAAGAAGCCGTGGACACCCCCCACTTGAAGGTGCTGGGAAAAGAAGCGCGCTGCACGTCAGCGGCATCATCCAGCCCCATGGCATGGTCAGGATTCGATGGGTTCATAAGCGTTTTCAACATAACTTGTGGAAAGTGAAGACAACTGAAAAAAGTCAACCTCTGACTGCGCCAGACACCAGGCCATCGATCAGACGGCGTGATGTCAGCGCAAACAGGACAAGAAGCGGCAGTGCCGCGATGGCGGAGCCTGCCATGATGGCGCCCCATTCGGTGTTCACCGGGTTTTGCATGCTGCGCAAAGCCAAGGGCAAGGTGTACATCTCCAAGGAGCGCATGACCACCAGCGGAGAAATAAAGTTGTTCCAAGAGCTGATGAAAGAAATCAGCGCCAAGGTCCCCAGGGCCGGCCCAAGCAAGGGCAACACAATGCTCCAATAAATTCGGAACTCGCCACAGCCATCCATGCGTGCGGCCTCGATCAGCTCACGCGGCACCGATGACAAGACATATTGCCGAACCATGAAGATGCCGAACGCGCCTGCGGCACCCGGCAGGTAAAGCGCAATCGGGCGGTCAATCCAGCCCAGAAAATCCATCACCATGAAGTTGGGGATCATGCCCAGAAACGGCGGAATCAACATCGTCCCCATGACCACGGTGAACAAGGGCTTCTTCAATGGAAACTCATAAATGGCAAAGGCGTAGCCCCCCATGGAACAAAAGAGCAAGGAGCACAAGGTAAAGGCAATCGCCACATAGAAACTCCAGCCCAAGTTGGTCCAGAACGGAATCCGTTGCAGCAAAATCGCCATGTTGCTCATGAAATCCGTCCCCGGCAACATGGGCGGCGGCACCTGGAAAATTTCCGCCCTGGGATGGCTTGCAAAAACAAACATCATGTAAAAAGGCGCCAGCATGATCAGGCCGCCCACAGCGACCAGCGCCCAAGCAGAGGCCCTCGTCATGGGTTGCAAGCCGCTTGCAGGCCTTGGATTCATGAGGCCTCCTTGTTGCCGCGAAACAGGCGGTGCGTTCCCCAGGTGAGCAATGCCACCACCAGAAAGAGAGACCAGGAAATGGCACTGGCAGTGCCAAAATCACTGAATTCAAACGCTGTCCTGAACATGTAAATGGCGGTGGTCATGCCCGCTTGGTCAGAGCCCCCGCGCCCACCGGTCAGGACAAAGGGCTCTTCAAACAACTGCAAGCCGCCAATCACCGACAAGGTGACGGAGAAAAGCATCATCGGCTTGAGCAAAGGCAAGGTGATGAATAAAAACTGTTGTCGTGGCGAGGCCCCATCCAGCGTGGCAGCCTCGTAGGTCTCGCGCGGAATGGCTTGCAGGGCCGCCAGATACAACACCGTGTTGAAGCCAACGTAGCGCCAAAAAACCATCAAGGCAATCGCGGGCTTGATGTTGTCGGGGTCGCCCAGCCAGTCAATGGCTTGAATGGGAAAGAAAAATTGAAGCGTGGTGTTGATGACGCCGTAGTCTGTGGAGAACAGCGCTGAAAACAAAATCGCCATGGCCACCGTGGAGGTGATGTAAGGCATGAAATACACGCCGACCACGGCATTGCGCCAACGGCCCAAGCGCTTGTGGATGAAGCACGCCAGCGGAATGGCCACCAGGTGCTGTGGCAAGCCCGACACCACCGCCAGCCAGAGCGTGTTGTAAAGGGATTTCCAGAACCAGTCGTCTTCCAGCAGAAAGGCAAAGTTTTTCAAGCCCACAAAGGTCATGGATGAAAGGCCTTGCACCGGATCCCATGATTGAAAGGCCAACACCAGAGAAAAACCCAGGGGAAACAAGCCAAACACGAAGAACAGCAGCATGAACGGCGCCAGAAAGAAGTACGGCGCCCAGCGCAGTTTGATCAAGGGCTTCATGCGCTGTGCCTCATGCGCTGACCCAGCATCCGTGCTGCATCGGCCAAAGCGCGTTGGGTGGGCTTCTTGCCAGACAGCACTTTGTCCAATTCTGTGTTGACGATTTCATCTGCCAGGGCATCCAGTTTGTGCAAAGGTACGGCAGGCGTCTTCACCGCCAGGTCACGCCACAAGGCCCGGGCCGTTTGTCCGCCCAAAAACGTCACGGGTTGCTCAAGGTAACTGTCTCGGTGCGTCTCCAACAGGGCTGGAAAAGCGTCATGCGCCTTGAAAGCCGAGAGTTGGAGAGTAGGGCTCAATGTCATGAGGCGCACCAACTCCCAGGCGAGCGGTTTGTGAGCGGCCCGGCGGGGGATGGCATAAAAGGTCCCGCCCCATGGCGCATGCGCGGCATCGGGCAAGGCGCTGGTGCGCCACAAGCCACGGGTTTGGGGCGCAAGCCAGTTCGCCAAGTGGCCCGCGAACCAGGAGCCCATCATGTGAGTGGCCACCGTACCGCGTTTGAACGACTCCGCCCATTCGGCCGACCAGGCCTGTACACGCGCATCCAGGCGCTGCTCACGCACGGTTCTGGCCAGATCGAAGGCACGCACAAACCGCTTGGACTCGACCAAGACTTCTTTGCGTTCGTTGAAGTAAATGCCCTCGCCCGGCTGCAAATTCGATCGGATGATGATGTCTTTCAAGTCCCTGGCGTGGGTCACCAAGTAAGCGCCTGTGCGCTTTTGAATGTCCAGGCCCGTCGCAACGAAGGACTCCCACGATTGGCCCAGCAGTCGCGGCGCCACACCCGCTTGGGCCAGCAAGTCTTGCCGATAAAACAGAGCCCCCACGCCAATGTCAGTGGGTATGGCCACCACCTTGCCTTGGGCATCGCGGTTTTGCTGGAAGGTGAAGGGCACGAACAGTTTTTCGTACTGCAAAGCGTCAAAGGGCGGCTTGGACAAATCCTCCAGCGCACCGCTGATGGCAAACCGCCCCAAAAATCCGGACTCCAAGGCCATGACGTCGGGCAGTTTGCTGCCCGTGGCAATGGCGGTGGTCATGGCCGTGTGGTGGTCGGCAAACTCACGGCCCACCACTTCGACGCGCACCTGGGGATACTTCTTTTCAAACTCAGGCAGCGCGGCTTTGAGGATTTGATCGACGGCCGGAAAAGCTGCCACCGACAGCGTCGTGGCAGCAGGTTCAGCCCATGCAGGGGTGCCGCCCCCCACGACCAGCGCTGAAAGCGCTTTCAACGTTGTCCGCCTGGAGGGTGGGGCAAGAAAGTCCATTTTTGTGATTCCGCTTCAACGCCGCAGCCTGCGCGTGGACTCACGAACCACCAACTCGGGCGCTGGCACCCTTTGCGTCGGCTTGCGCCCTTCCACCAGGTCGACCACAGCCAAAGCCGCCTGCTGGCCAATTTCGTAAATGGCGTGGCGCACCGTTGTCAAGGGCGGAATGGTGAAGCTGGAGCTGCGCAAATCGTCAAACCCCACCAGAGATATATCGTCGGGCACACGCAAGCCGCTGCGGTACAACGCCAAGGCGGCGCCATACGCAGACTGGTCGTTCAAGGCCAGAATGGCCGTGAAGGAAGCCCGATTGGCCAGCAATTTTTGCACGGCCAACACGCCCCCCGACTCCAGGAAATCGCCTTCCACGATGAGCTCTTTGGGCAAACTCAAGCCTGCGGCCTTCATTTCTGCCTGACAACCGCGCAAGCGATCGACCGCATCGGAGTGGTCCGAGGGGCCTGTGATGCAGGCAATTTTTTGATGCCCAAGCTCGATCAGGTGCCGCGTCGCAAGACGGGCGCCCTCGAAGTTGTCAAAGGCCATGGCGTGCAAGCCAGCGGCATTCATCGTGCGCCCTGTCACCACCAGCGGCAAGCTTTTGGCCTGCGCTGCCAGGACTTTGTCAGGCATGGAGCCGGTGAGCACAATCACGCCATCCACGCGCCTGGCCATCAGTTGCGCCAGGCAGGCCTGCTCATCACTCGGACGCCAATGTCCGCTGACAAACAGCGGGGCGTAGCCAGCATCGGCCAAGGTGCTTTCAATCCCCTTCAGGCCCTCGCCATAAAACGGACTGTCAATGGCTTGTGTGATGACCCCAATGGTGCGGGACTTGCCGCGCGACAAACCCTGGGCCACAGGGTTGGGGCGAAAGTTCAGCGCAGCGATGGCGCTTTCGACGGCTTTCTTTTTCGCTTCACTGACGGTGGCCGTGCCGTTGAGAATGCGCGACACGGTGCTTGGCGAGACGCGGGCTTGCTTGGCCACCATGTCAAGGGTGGCGGGACGCTCCTCATGCGCATGAGCAAGACCCATCAGTGCATCCCCAAAACTTTTATCAAGCGCAAACCCAGCATTTTCAGAGCTCAAAGTGTTAAAGCATTCTATTCGTCATGCGAATCCCTGGGTATTGGGCGAACCTCCTACCCAGGGATTGACAAGACGTCATTCGAAGATGATGCCGCCACCCACGCCCAATCCGTTCGGATACAAGGACGAGTCGCTTGTGGTCGTGAATTGCATGTCCGCACGCAACATTTGGTAGTGCAACTCTGCAATTTTCAGTTGCTTGAATGCGGCCATGGTGTTGGTCGTACAGCCGACAACCGTGAATTCATCCAGAGCCTTGGTGTAAGAAGTCAGCGCGGCGTTGGTCAGCGTCACCGATGCTGTTGCTTTGCACTCGGCATTCACTGCAGAAACGATCGCCAAGGTCACTTTACAGACGCCAGCGCATTCGCCGTTGGTGCCCAAGCTGAATTTGTAATTGGTTGCCGAAGAAATCGCCCAACCATCGCCACCGTTCTTGATGAAGATACCAAAGCCCCACTGCGCCGTGTTGGTCTTGCTGAAGCCATAGCCAGATTGAATCTGATCTGCCAAATTGCCGCCCCACCACCAAGCCTCACCCGCTCCCGCTGTGTAGCGGCCTGTTGCGTACAAGCTAGGCAAAGCTTTGCCTGTATCCGTGTCGTAAGCTGGCTCCGAATTGGTCTTGACGCGCACGATGTAATTGGATGCAACGGCAACAGGGGCCGTCAATGCAGCTGATTTCTGCGCGCTGGCGCCAAGGAATTTCAGCTCATCGATGTAGAAGTTTCCGCCCGTTCCAGTCTCAAAGAATTCCGGGAAGATAGAAATTTTATTGAATGTTCCCGCACTGGAAAACCCCGTCGCGGTTGTGAAGTCAAACAGCATCGTTTCCCAAGCATCGGCCTTTGTGGTGTTGACTTTCACCTCGTAGGCAGCCTGTGTGTTGTCAGACGCATTTTCGATTTTGAGTCCGATTACTGCACCTACCCGCGGGGAGTAGACCTTCATGCTGACCATGGCTGCCGTTGACGACAAAGGCAAAGCTCCTACCGAGGTCGAGTAACCCAAAGAAACAATGGCACCACCCCAGGGCTGGGCAGAGCTTGGCTTGGACAATTTCAGCGCTTTGCCCGAGGCGCCTGTTGGCGCGTTGGACACCACTTCACCGCTTGCACCCTCAAAGGGCGTGATGGTGGCGGTTGACTCGCTGAAGTCCATGATCGTGTAATTGGCGGCCATGGATGCCTTGGCCAACTTGATCACATTCGACACATCCGATGCCGCATAAGCTTCAGCCGCAAAGGGCTTGGCAGCGGTCAGGGCCGCTTTGAGTTGTGTCAGATCCGGCGTAGCCGAACCTACTTTTTCAGCCAACACAGTGGCCATCATTTTGGCCACGTTGTGCGCCGCAGTGTCTGACTTGGCGATGTAGTCTTTGGCAAAGTCGTGGTCTGCTGGCAAGCCCAGATCCGTACGCGCTTGCGCCTGTGCTTGAGACAATGTTTTGCCGTCCTTGATGTGGGTCGATACCACCGTGGTCAAGGGCGAAACCACCAAAGGGGTGCTGGCCGGGGCCATCATTTTGTAGGCTTTGGTCAGCGGCGTGTTGGGCGTGTCCTCGTCCACGGCGCCAACCGGCACCTCTGCCAGCAAGTGAACGGCACTCAAGTCGGTTCCGGTGGGCGCTGTGACCGTGAAGCTGCCTTTGGTCCCCGTGGTCGCGGTGGGCTCCGATGCGTCACAACTGCCGTTGCCATTCAAGTCGATGCAAATCTTTGCGCCCTTGATGTAGCCGTCCATCAAGTTGCCAGTCAAAGTGCCACTGCCGCCTGCGCCGCAAGCGGTCAACAAGCTCAAAAGAGCCGCCGAGAGTCCCAAGCCAACCCCTCGGTTGTGCAGCACCTTCTGTAGGCGCAGATCGGCAATGTCTGATTTCATTGGACGTCCTTTAAAAAATGTCGATGGTTGGATGATTTTTGAAAGCGTTTTCTGAAAGCGCTTTCATAAAGGCGAGAATAAATCTGTCGCTTGTCCCACGCAAGACCGAAAACACTAGGAAATACCCTCAAGCCGCTTATTTTTTAAGCTCGCTCAATCGACGCGGCTCGGCCATCAACTGTTGGCCGTCACTGAACTGAACCCTGCGGACTTGGCTCGAAAAGTTGTACGCCCAGTAGGTGGTTTGACCGGACGCATTTCTGAACACGCCATAAAAGGGCGTGTCAGCCGTCACGTCAAGCACAGGGGTGCCCCGCTCGCTGAGGGTCAGCAACCAGTGCAACGTGTGGGTTCTGGTCTCGCCAAACTCCACGCTGCCCCAGCGCTGCCACTGCGCCAGCGCTTCCTGGGGTTGTGCCAGGGCGCGGTACTTCAAAAAGATATCGCCCCAAATGTCAGGCGGGTCGGCCCGCTTGCCCCTGGATTTGAAAATCTCAGATTCTTTGTCCATGGCCTCCAGATTCCTGAGAATGAAAGCGGGGTCACGGCCAAGGTACATCGAGGCGGTGGTGATGGGCAAGAGATTGATGCCATGGATTTGCCGTGGCTCATCCGTCCACCAAGTGTTGTGCGCATACTTGCCGCCAAAAAGCATGCTCACTTCCACATTCTTGTACTCCTTGGGAAACACAAGCTTGTACAGGTCAAACCAGTAGTGTTGAATGGCCTCGATTTCGGAGGTGTAAAGCCACACGCCCAAATCTCGCAGGGCGCGGTCGCCTTTCAGCTCTCCCCACAGGATCAGGCCCACCCACGCGTTGATGGCCTCCGATGAAGACTCTTGGTTGTTGCCATCAGGACCCAAGCCGATGCCTGAAGCCCAAGAATGGCTTTCATAGGGATCGAAGTTGCGCAGGAAAGGAAAATCACGCCGCCCGCGCTCTGGGGTGGCAATGTCTTTGATGAGGAGGTCGATCATGCCCCCCCATTCACTGGCTTGCGCCCACTGCGGGTCACGCATGGCCACCTCGGCTGCGGCACGAATCCAGTAGCCATAGTGGAAATGGTGGTCGTTCATTTGCTGGACGCTGAAATACTCTTCCGGATAAGAGACCACCGTGCCCAGGTTGCGGTCGTAATGAAAATAGGTTTTGCGGCTGTCCCCGCCCAGCCATTGGGCCATGCGCCCCTTGACCAACTCCAGCAAACGATCCCGCCCAGCGGTGTGGCCTTGCTGCTCAAAAACGGCCATCATTTGTGTCAACCGTTGCAAGCCTTTGCCTTGCCAATAGGGCCCCTCCCCCATGGGCAAAAGCATGCTGCGCGCCTGGCGCAAGTCTGCCGACATGACATCTTCGAGCAAGGCTTTTTTGTTGCCGGCATCCACCGCGGGCCAGTGGGGCAACAGGCCGGTGAAGGTTTTTTCAGTGCGAAACTCTGCGGCAGGAAGCAGTCGGATCAAGCCCCGAATGGAGGGCAAGGCTTTGCTGGTTTGCGCCAGGACAGCGTCATTGCGGAACCAATGGTGCGGATACAAACCCAGCACGGGACGGCTTTCAGGGCCTTCCATGGTTTCGGTGCTGGCCTTGAACGTTGTTGTCACCTTGCTGTTTTTCTCATCGTAGTGCCATTCCACGCGTGTGTCGCTGATGAACGCATAAGCATGGGGCGACAGCTCCGCCAAAGTGGCATCCGATGGGTCCGGCAGCACCAGGGCAGAAAAATATTTTTTGCCCTCTGGCAACTGCAGGCGCCAATGTCCCGGCGACCGCATGGTCCAAACGCCCCCTGTGGGACCAAAGACCGCAAAGAACTGTCCGGATGCGTCGACGCGAAGAACACGTGAGTCATCACCAACTTTAGCGCTTGCCTCCTGCGGCAAATGCAGGTCCACGTCGCCCTCTGAAAGTCTGAACGACACAAAGGGCGAGCCGTGCGCCACCGTTGCCTTCAGCTGCTTTGCACCCTCGCCACTGGCCACATCGATGGCCCAATCCGAGGCTTTGTCCAGCGTGGACCGCGCGGTCTTGAAATGGGTGGGCTGAAAGACCAAAGGATTGGCATGGGGGTAATGCACTTCCACATCCAAGCGCGGCGTCGGCACGATTTGCTTTTGCGGGTAAGCCACTTCCACGCCCTTGGCGGTAGGCTTGACGCTCAAGGGGTGGGCAAACAAAGCCTCGGACGCCTCCTTGAAGACCAGGCTGGCGTACCACTGGTTGGTCGGGACCGCCCGCTCCAGCATCACCCCCGAGCGGTAGGGCGCGCTGGGGGGCGCTTTGTCACTGCCTTTGGGCTGGGTGAAGTATTTGCCCTTGCCCAAAGTGACGCTTTCCCCTTGCGCCATCGCAGAAGAGTAAGACAGCGCCAAAAGACAAGCCAATGCGCATCGGGTCCACAGCGCATGCCAGGAGCGGGACAGAACGTGGGGGTTTTTCATCAGCTCAGCATAATGAAAGCGCTTTCATAAATCAACTGGGATCTTCTCCCATGTCGTTGGCTGCGCTGCCTTCGGGCTAAACCGAAGTCCAACTGCCGCCAACATCCCTTCTCAAAATGCCAATCAAATCAAGGTCATTGGCACTCGAAGCGAAGTCATGCGTGACAGGCTTTGAGCTGGTGAGACTTTTCGAAATCACGGCGCCCGAGGTGCTCTGCCAGTCATCAGCCCTCTTGCAGCAAATCAATGGAGCCGATGCTTTCTTGAAGGTGATTTCGCAGCGCCTGTAGATGGGTGAGTTCCAGTCGCTCTTCGGGAATGTGCATGCGAGCCCACATTTCGGACACGGGATAGTCGTCCAGTACCGTGACAAGCTGACCACTTTGAATGAACGGCAGGCTGGTGAAGTCGCTGATCAAGCACAGGCCATTTCCCATACAAGCGGCACTCATCAGGTGATGTGCGTTGTTGCTCATCAACAGCGGGCTGACCTTGATCTCTATGGGTCCCGTTTGGCTTTGGAAAATCCAGACCATTCCGGGGACTTGCAGGTGCAAAAGGTCGTGGTTCACCAAATCACCAGGAACGCGCGGTGTGCCACGCTTGGCCAGGTAGCTGGGCGACGCCACCACATGGCGCTTCATGGTCGCAAGTTCCAAATTGGCCACGCCCGGCCACGTGATGGGCAGCAACACAATGGAAACATCAAAGCCTTCCTCGATGGGGTTCACCGGCCGGTCAATGGCCAAGACCTCCAGGCTGATGCCCGGATGGCGTTCTTGAAAACGGTTCAACACATCGCTCAAATAGGCACCCAACATGCAGGTCGGCGCCTTCACTCGCAAACGTCCTTCCAGTCGTTGCGGCCGAGAGCCCATTTGCGCCAGCAAGAGATCCACCTGGCTGACTGCGGCGCGTGTCTTGAGCAAATGCCGCCGGCCAGCATCCGTCAAGGTCATGCGACGGGTGCTGCGTTCGAACAGCACGACACCCACCTGAGACTCCAGATGGTCAATGCGCTTTTTCACCAAGGACACTGCCACCTTGAGATGTCGGGCAGCGTTGGTGAAATTGCCCGCCTCGACCACCGCAATAAAGGTTTTGAGGTTGTCAATGATGTCCATGGCTGCTCATCAGTTCTTGGGGGTTGCCAAACACTTTGGATGATCTCAGATTTTTCCGGTCAGCGGTGACGCACGCTCCATGGCATCACCTTGACTCGACAGGCGGTCACTGGTTTCTTATCATGCAGTTTATGTCTGTTGCAGTCACGAAATTGAAGGTAAAAAAGTTGTATTCACTCGGCCTTGCTTCCATCGTTGCTGCCGCTGCCCTCGTTGGACTTTGGACACCTGATTGGGACAGGGCCGATCTGGAAAAGAAGTACCAGACACCGGACACCCATTTTTCAGACATCCATGGACATCGCGTTCATTTTCAAGACTCAGGCCCCAAAGACGCTCCCGTGCTTTTGATGCTGCACGGATTTGGCTCGAGCCTGCAAACCTGGGACACCTGGGCGCAATCTCTTCAAAAGAACTACAGGGTGGTCCGTCTTGACTTGCCGGGCTTCGGCTTGTCTGGCGCAAGCCCGCGCAATGCCTACGCAGAAGAAGACGATGTTCTCTTTATTGAAAATTTTGTCAATTCGATCGGCGTTCACGAGTTCAGCTTGATCGGTCACTCCATGGGCGGAAAGATTGCTTGGCATGTCGCGGCAACATACCCCGCCAAAGTCAAGCGCCTGATTCTGATGGCGCCAGACGGCTATGCCAATCCGGAAGACATGGGGGCCAAACCTTACGAAATGCCGACCTTCATGCATGTCATGAAGTACGCTTTGCCTGAGTTTTTTGTCAAGAAATCGCTGGAGCCGGCGTTTTTCGACACCCAGGCGTTGAATGCCGGCTTGCTGACCCGGTATCACGATTTTCTCCGAGCGCCTGGGGTTCGACAGGCCATCATTGACCGGGCAAACCAAACCGTCAACACCGATCCTGTGGCACGCCTGAAAAGAATTAGCGCCCCGACTTTGCTTTTATGGGGCGAGAACGATCAGATGATTCCCCAGGATAACGCCAAACGTTATGCGCAAGTTTTGGCCAATGCCACCACGGTTGTGTTGCCCAAGCAGGGGCACCTGCTGCAAGAGGAGCGGCCGCAGGAGGGCTTGGCTCAGGTGCTGGCGTTTTTAAACGCGGTTCATTGACGAGGCAGTTTGGTAGCTGGGCAGCCCCCCATCATTTATACGTTGATAATTTTTATATCATTTGAGCACTTTAAGTCTAATGGGCTGTGGAGTTCGTACGAAAAGCATTTCTTGTGTGCGCTGGCGCACACAACCTCCCATCTGGAAAACTCACAATACAGTGTTTTGTTGTCGTAAATTTATATGCAAAACAATAAGATTGACCAACTGCAGAAACAGTTCAGTGCCTTGACCCTCGAAGTGGCGGACTTGAAAAAGGAACACCTCGAAACCAAGAGGAGCTACTCCTCTTCGTTGCGCGTTTTGAGGGATACGACAGTTCATGCGTCTGAAACTGCGCAAAAAGCGGCCAGGGCGGCAGAACACTCTGTGCTGTGTTCTGAGAAATGTCTTAAAGCAGCCCAAACTGCAGCCCAAACCAATGTGGTGGAAGCAGCCAAAGCCGCCTCAGAAGCAGCAACGCACGCAGCGCACTCGGCCCTGGAGAGTGCCGCCACAGCAGCCACTGCCGCAGCCACAGCGGCCATGGCCGTGGCCAACCATGAAGAGGATATTTCCAGTACGGCCTCTGCTGCTGCGGCAGAGGCTTCTAGGATTGCGGCTGCTTTTGCCGCTCAAGCTGTGGTTTTCTCAAACCAAGCGCGTGAATTTTTCGATCAAAGCATCAGCAATCAAAACCAAAACCGCCCCTGAAACGGGCTCTTGGCGGAAGCGGTGAGATTCGAACTCACGAACGGTTGCCCGTTGCCGGTTTTCAAGACCGGTGCAATCGACCACTCTGCCACGCTTCCTAGGTTGGGTCTGCGGCTTGAATTGTAGACGCGCTGGGCAGAAAAATTTCCTGCAAGTCACTCAAAAAATCAAATCCCCGCTCGGTCGGCGTCACCCGCTGAAAATCCCGGGTCACCAAGCCCTTGCCCTCGGCCTCGGCCAAGGCTTTCTGGATCGCCGACAAGGGCAAGCCGGTGCGCTCGCTGAACTGCGCCAACTCAAAGCCCTCACGAAGTCGCAACGCATTCAGCATGAACTCAAAGGGCAAATCTTTGCGGGCCACCTCATCCGACTGCGTGACAGCTTGCCCGGCCAAGGCCTGTTCCATGTAGAGCTTGGGTTCGCGGTAGCGCACCTGACGAATCACGCGGTGCGCAAAGCTCAGCTTGCTGTGAGCGCCCGCCCCGATGCCCAGGTAGTCGCCAAACTGCCAATAGTTCAGGTTGTGCCAGCAACGGTGGTCGCTCTGCGCATAGGCCGACACCTCGTAGCGTTGCAAGCCCACTTGCGCCGTGCGCTCGGTGATGCGGTCCAGCATGGCGTAGGCATCGTCGTCCTCGGGCATGCCCTTGGGCGGGTACTTGGCAAACAGGGTGTTGGGCTCGAGGGTCAGGTGGTAGATGGACAGATGGGGTGGCTTCAGGGCCAAGGCCTGGTCCAGGTCTTCATCGAGTTGCGCCAGAGTCTGGCCCGGCAAGGCGTACATCAAGTCGATGTTGAAGGTGTCAAAGGCAGCGGCGGCTTCGTGCACCGCCGCCAGCGCTTGTTCGCGGTTGTGCACCCGCCCCAGCACCTTCAAATGCGCGTCGTTGAAGCTTTGCACGCCAATGGACAAGCGGGTCACGCCCGCCGCGCGAAAGGCGCGGAAGCGGTCTTTCTCGAAGGTGCCCGGGTTGGCTTCGAGCGTGATTTCACATTCGGGCACCAGTCTCAAGCGAGCGCGCAAGTCGCTGATCAAGCGTTCGACGGCGGCCGGTGAGAACAGGCTGGGCGTGCCGCCCCCGATGAAAATGCTGTGCACCGAGCGGCCCCAAATCAGGGGCAATGCGGCTTCCACATCGGCACACAAAGCATCCAGGTAACGCGATTCGGGCAGTTCACCGACTGCATCGGTGCGCCATTCATGCGAATTGAAGTCGCAGTAGGGGCATTTGCGCAAACACCAGGGCAAATGCACATACAGCGACAAAGGTGGCAAAGCCGCCAGGCTCAAGGTGCCGGGGCGCATCAGGTGCTGAATGTCCAGGTTCATGCGAACCAGCGCTCCTGCATCAAGGCCAGCATTTGGCGCGCCGCCTGGCCGCGGTGGCTGTGGGCGTTTTTCACCTCCACCGGCAGTTCGGCGAAGGTCTTGCCAAAGGCGGGGATGTACATGATCGGGTCAAAGCCAAAGCCGTTGCTGCCCCTGGGTGCTTCGGTGATCTCGCCCACCGCGCGCCCCACCGCAATCAAGGGCTCCGGGTCTTCGGGTCGGCGCACGGCCACCAAGGTGCTGACCAAGGCAGCACGGCGGTTTTTCAGGCCAGCCATTTGCTCCAGCAAGGCACGCACATTGTTGTCATCGCCTTTGGGGTAGCCAAAGCGGGTGGCGTAGTAAGCGGTTTGCACGCCGGGCTCGCCGCCAAAAGCATCGACGCACAGACCGGCATCGTCGGCCACGGCCGGCAAGCCGCTGTGGGCGCTGGCATGGCGGGCTTTGGCCAAAGCGTTTTCCACAAAGGTGTGGAAGGGCTCGTCGGCCTCGGGAATGTTGAGCGTGCCCTGTGCCACCAAGGTCACTCCCACAGGAGCGAACATGGCTTGCAACTCGGCCAGCTTGCCGCGGTTGTTGGAGGCCAGCACCAACTGTTGGATCATGCTTTCAGCGCCTCGTTTTGCAAGCGGGTCAATTCACGGATGCCGTCTTCCGCGAGCGACAGCAGCGTGTCCATTTCCTTGCGCGAGAAAGGCACGCCCTCGGCGGTTCCCTGCACTTCGACAAAATCGCCATCGCTGGTCATCACCACATTCATGTCGGTGTCGCAGGCCGAGTCTTCGGTGTACTCCAGGTCGAGCAGTGGCAGGCCCTCCAGAATGCCGACAGAAATCGCGGCAACGCCTTTCAGAATCGGGCTCTCGGTGAGTTTGCCTGACTTCATGAGAAAGCTCACAGCGTCTTGGGCCGCCACATAAGCGCCGGTGATGCTGGCGGTGCGGGTGCCGCCGTCGGCTTGCAGCACGTCGCAGTCAATGTGAATGGTGCGTTCGCCCAGCTTCTTCAAATCGAAAATGGCGCGCAGCGAGCGCCCGATCAGGCGCTGGATTTCCTGGGTGCGGCCGCTTTGCTTGCCGCGTGCGGCCTCGCGGTCGCCGCGGGTGTGGGTGGCACGGGGCAACATGCCGTATTCCGCTGTGACCCAGCCCTCGCCACTGCCTTTTTTGTGGCCTGGCACTTTTTCTTCGACCGACGCGGTGCACAGCACCCGGGTCTGGCCAAACTCGATGAGCACCGAGCCTTCGGCATACACCGTGTAACCGCGGGTGATGCGCACCGGGCGCAGCTGATGGGGGGCGCGGGTTTGGCGGGAGGCAGGCAAGGTCATGGTCAAGTCCAAAAAGGGGGAACAAAACCCTGATTGTCCGGCAAGAACACCCCTGCTGCTAAGCCATTGCGCATGGCGGCACGCCAGCCTGAGATAATCTCGTTTTGTCCTGAGACACACAATGCCCATTTACAGCATGACGGGCTACGCCAGCGCCCAAGCGTCGCTGACGCCCGAAACCAATGGCCGTGCCGGTGCCGGCACGCGCCTGGGGCTGGAAATTCGCTCGGTCAACAGCCGCTTCCTTGACCTGAGCTTTCGCATGCCCGAAGAGTTGCGCCCGCATGAAACTGCGCTGCGCGAGCTGCTGTCGGCCGGCCTCAAGCGCGGCAAGGTGGAAGTGCGCGCAGCCCTGGAGTCCTCGCAAGACAGCGCCCTGGCCGAACCCAGCCCGCGCTTGCTGCAACGCCTGAACGGCTTGCAGGACACCATTCAATCTTGGCTGCCAACGGCCCGCGCCTTGTCGGTGGCCGACGTGATTCGCCTGAGCGCCAGCCAATCGGCCTTGCCCGAGAACCTGGGTCCCACGGTCACCACCCTGGCCAAAACCGCGCTGAAACAACTGAACCAGGCCCGCGCCCGAGAGGGCGAGCGCCTGGCGCAAACCCTCAGAGACCGGGTGGCCCAGTTGCGTGCACTGGCCGAGCAAGCCGCTCCGCTCATTCCGCAACTGGTGGACCAGCAACGCCTGCGTTTTCTGGAGCGTTGGCGCGAGGCCATGGCTCTGACCGACGGCGCGGTGCTGCCCGAAGCCGCACAAGACCGCGCCTTGAGCGAAGCCACCGCCTTTGCCATCCGCATCGATGTGGCCGAGGAATTGACCCGGCTGAGCTCGCACCTGGTGGAAATTGACAACTTGCTGGACACCACGGCCAAGAACGATGGCGTGGGCAAGCGCCTGGACTTCCTGATTCAGGAATTGCACCGCGAAGCCAACACATTGGGCGCCAAATCGGCGGCCTTAGAACTGACACGCATCTCGGTCGACATGAAAGTGCTGATCGAGCAAATGCGCGAACAAGTCCAGAACCTCGAATGATGAACACCTATCCCGGCAACCTTTTTGTGGTGGCGGCCCCCAGCGGCGCCGGCAAATCCAGTCTGGTGAAAGCGCTGATGGAGTTGGACGCCCGCGTTCAACCCTCGGTGTCGCACACCACCCGCGCCCCGCGCGGCCAGGAAAAGCATGGGCGCGAGTATTTCTTCGTGTCCGAGCAAGAGTTTGACGGCATGGTCAGCCACGGCGCCTTTTTGGAATGGGCCAATGTGCACGGACGGCGGTATGGCACCTCGCGCAAGGCGATTGAGGACCGCATCAACCAGGGCGCCGACGTGGTGCTGGAAATCGACTACCAGGGTGCCCTGCAAATCAAGAAAATCTTTGAAAATGCCGTGCTGATTTTCATTCTGCCGCCGAGTTGGGACGAGCTGCGCTCGCGCCTGGAGCGCCGCGGCGAAGACGCGCCCGACGTCATCGAGGTGCGCCTGAAAAACGCCGCCGAAGAGATGGCGCAGGCCAAAGAATTTGACTACGTTATAATCAATGAATTGTTTGAGCGGGCCTTGTTCGACCTCAAGGCGGTTGTCCATGCCCAACGCCTCAAATACGCGGCGCAAAGCCGTGGCCGGGCAGACATCTTTCAAGCCCTCAACATCACCTGAATCCTGGAGAATCCTGATGGCGCGCATCACCGTTGAAGACTGCCTCGAAAAGATCCCCAACCGTTTCCAGTTGGTTCTGGCCGCCACCTACCGTGCGCGCATGCTCAGCCAAGGCCACACGGCCAAGCTGGAAAGCAAGAACAAGCCTGCCGTCACCGCCTTGCGTGAAATCGCCGCTGGCAAAATCGGCCTAGAAATGCTGAAAAAGGTTCCGGGTTAATCCGTCATTGCGAGCCCCGACGGGGCGCGGCAATCCCCCCCACACACTCAGCCCACGCCGTAAGGTGTAAAGTAAGGGCATGAGTGCCGTCGTCAAACCCGTACTAGCGCCTGCCAGCCCCGCTGCAGTGAATGCGGCTGCGGCCAGTTTTGCGGCACTGGTGGCCAAACTGGACTACCTGGGGCCTGAAGGCATCGATTTGGTGCGCAAGGCCTACCGCTATGCCGACCAAGCCCATCTGGGCCAAAAACGCAGCAGCGGTGAACCCTACATCACCCACCCCATCGCCGTAGCGGCGCAATGCGCCGAATGGCGCCTGGATGCCCAGGCCCTGATCGCGGCCTTGCTGCACGACGCCATGGAAGACTGCGGCGTCACCAAATCGGACCTGGTGGATCGCTTTGGCGCCTCGGTGGCAGAGCTGGTGGACGGCCTGACCAAGCTGGACAAGCTTCAGTTCAACACCCGCGAGGAAGGCCAGGCTGAGTCGTTTCGCAAAATGCTGCTGGCCATGGCGCGCGATGTGCGTGTCATCCTCATCAAGCTGGCAGACCGCACCCACAACATGCGCACCATGGGTGACATGCCGCGTGCCAAGTGGGGGCGCATCTCCAGCGAAACCCTGGAAATTTACGCGCCCATTGCCAACCGCCTGGGCCTGAACCAGACCTACCGCGAGTTGCAAGACCTGTCGTTCCGCTACCTTTTGCCCTGGCGTTACAAGGTGCTGGAAAAAGCCGTCACCCGCGCACGCAACCGCCGGCGCGACTTGATGCAAAGGGTGCAAAAGGAAGTGGAACATGCCTTTGGCAAAGCCGGCATGACGGTGCGGATTTTTGGCCGTGAAAAAACCTTGTACTCCATCTACAAGAAGATGGACAACAAGCACCTGAGCTTTGCGCAAGTCACCGACATCTACGGCATGCGCCTGATTGTCCCCAGCGTGGTCGATTGCTACACCGCGCTGGGCGTGTTGCATCAGCTGTACAAGCCGGTGCCGGGGCGCTTCAAGGACCACATTGCGATCGCCAAGCTCAACGGCTACCAATCGCTGCACACCACCTTGGTGGGCCCGTCGGGTATCAACATCGAATTCCAGATGCGCACCGACCCCATGCATGTGGTGGCGGAATCGGGTGTGGCGGCCCATTGGCTTTACAAGGCCCAAGAGCCCGGCAGTGAGCAAGCCGCGCGCCTGGGTACCAAGTGGCTGCAATCCTTGCTGGACATTCAGGACGAAACCCACGACGCCACCGAATTTTGGGACCACGTCAAAGTGGACCTGTTCCCTGACGCCGTGTATGTGTTCACGCCCAAAAGCCGCATCATGGCCATGCCGCGCGGCGCCACCGTGGTGGATTTTGCCTATGCGGTGCACAGCAACATTGGCGACCGCACGGTGGCAGGCAAGATCAACGGCGAAGCCGTGCCGCTGCGCACCGAATTGCGCAACGGCGATGTGATTGAAGTCATCACCGCCACCGACCCCGCCCCCAACCCCGCCTGGCTGGGCTTTGTGCGGACCGGACGTGCCCGCTCCAAGATTCGCCACCATCTGAAAACCTTGGCGCAAACCGAGTCGCGCGAGCTGGGCGAGAAGTTGCTGACCCAAGCCATGCGCGCCGAAGGCATTGAAACCTTGCCGCCAGCCGAAGGTCGCTATGTGCCCATGTGGGACAAATTGCTGCGCTTCACAGGCAGCCGCACCCGCGATGAATTGTTGGTCGACATTGGCCTGGGCAAACGTGTGGCCAGCATTGTGGCCAAGCGCCTGGTGGGCTTGTTGAGCGAGCTCGGCCAAAAACCCGATGCCCTGCTGCTGAGCCGCGAGCGCTTCACAGCGCACGAAACCTTGTCGCAAGGCAGCGTGCAAGTAGACGGCAGCGAAAACGCGTCCGTCCAATACGCACGCTGCTGCCACCCGGTCCCGGGCGACAACATTGTGGGCTACCTGGGCCGAGGCGAAGGGCTGGTGATTCACACCGAAGACTGCGCAGTGGGGCAACGCCTCAAGCACAAAGACAGCGAGCGCTTCATGGCCGTGGAATGGGCCGATGACCCGGTGCGCGCCTTCGAGGTGCCCTTGCTGGTCACCGTCAGCAACGGCAAAGGCGTGTTGGCGCGCGTGGCCGCTGCCATTGCCAAAGAAGAGGCCGACATCACCATGGTCAACAGCGGTGACGAGTCTGCCGGCGATGAAACCATCGAGCTGCGCTTTGTGGTGGCGGTGCGCGATCAGTCGCACCTGGAGTCGGTGCTGCGCAGCTTGCGCCGCACCAGCTCGGTCAGCCAGGCACGGCGCGTGGTGTCTTCCAAAACCTACCCGGCCGCGGGCGGGTAACGCACGGCCAGCACTTCCACCTCTTGGGCGCCTTGCGGCGTGACCAGTCGCACCACATCGCCTTCGCGGGCCTTGAGCAAGGCGCGTGAGATCGGTGAAATCCAGCTCACCTGGCCCTGCAGGCTGTCGGCTTCGTCAATGCCCATGATGGTGACGGTGCGCTCCAAGCCCTGCTCGTCCACATAGGTCACTGTGGCACCAAAAAACACCTGATCGCTGCCATGGTGGACGCTGGGGTCGGTGACCTCGGCAATCTCCAGGCGCTTGGTCAAAAAGCGGATGCGGCGGTCGATTTCGCGCAAACGCTTCTTGCCGTACAGGTAGTCGCCGTTTTCAGAGCGGTCGCCATTGCTGGCCGCCCAATGCACGATCTCGACAATGCGCGGGCGCTCGTTGTCGATCAACTCCAACAACTCCGCGCGCAGCCGCGCGTAGCCCGCTGGCGTGATGTAGTTCTTGCCGCCCGCAGGCAAGGGCGGCAAGCCGGGTTCATCATCATCGTTCGACTCGGTTTCACGGGTGAAGGCTTTGCTCATGGCACCTCACAAGGAAAAAAGCCCGCCTCCCAAGGGAGACAGGCTTTTTAAGATGGTGCGGCTGGCAGGATTCGAACCCACGACCCCTTGGTTCGTAGCCAAGTACTCTATCCAACTGAGCTACAGCCGCTGAGGAATGAAATTGTAGCATGGTTTTCTGGGCGCGCGGCGCACCTGCGCCTTGAAGTCCCTCGCCAGGTCTTTCAAGGCTGGCGTTTTCGGAACTCTGCAGGCACCTCCACCCAGAGGTCCAACAAAAGAAAAGCGTTGCTCTTGCCGTGACCATCCAGGTTCAGGCTGCCGTTCACGCCGCCTTCCAGCACATTGTCAATGACAAAGTTGAAGGCGGGCAGCAAAGGCAGGTCATGGCGTGTCACTGCGGTGGCGCCGCGATGGGCATAGGCCGCTTGCACACGCTCAGGCGTCAATTGCAGGGCCAGTGCCTCATAAGCTCGCGGGTCATAAGGCATGAGGCAGACATTGAGGCGGTTGCCTTTGTCGCCAGCGCGCGCATGCGCCACTGCGTGCAGCTTCATTTTCACGGGGGTGGTTGAGCTCATGCCAGCCACGCCTGTGCTGTGCGCAAGGTGAAGCCCGACTTGATCAAGTCGGGCGCCACCAGGTAAGACTGGGTGCGAATGCGTTGCGTGGTGCGCCAGCGCACCCCGCCCCCGCCCGCAGGGCCGCAGCAATACAAGGCCAAGACCTCGCGTGCCGCCTGCTCGGCATCGTCTTGCAGAACCGAAGAGGCCGCCAAGCGCACCCGCACGTCTTGCGGCTGCGCTGAGGAACTTTGCCACAAAGTGCCAGCGTCGCCATCGTGCACGCTGGCCAGGCCAATGAGGTCGATGCGCAAACTCACCGGCAGCTTGCGTTGGGCCACACGCTGGCGCAGCACCTCGGCTGCGCGCCGGGCACGCGCCACGCAGTTGGGGCCGGCATAGGATATTTCGCCCTCCCCCAACCAACCGCCATCGAAACAGGCCGTGACTTTGACGGTGCTCGGTGCCGGCTTGCCACGCATGCCTTGAATCTGAACCCGGTCCACGCCCACTTGATCGACACGCACGCTCGTCAAGTCAAGCACCACATCGGGCGTGATGTAGTGAGCAGGGTCGTGTATTTCATAAAGCAGTTGCTCTTTGACGGTTTCGGGCGACACCAGGCCACCCGTTCTCAAGGCCTTGGTGATGAACAAGCGGCCATCGGCATGCACTTCGGCGATGGGGAAACCGACATTGGCAGGATCCGGTACATCCTTGTACCCCGGGTCTTCGAAATAGCCACCGGTGATTTGCGCGCCGCACTCCAGCAAATGCCCGGCGGTGGCGCCCACCGCCAATTTTTGCCAATCGTCCATGGACCAGCCAAAGTGATGCATCAAAGGCGCCAAGGCCAGCGAAGGGTCGCCCGTGCGGCCGGTGACCACCACCTGGGCGCCGGCTTTCAAAGCTTGCACGATGGGCTGGGCAGACAAATAGGCGTTGGCAGCAATCAACTCACCCGCAGCCATGTCCAGGCCGGCATCGGCCTCGTAGACGGTGTGCTCGTTCAGGTTCAAGTCCTGCACATCGTCACCTTGCACCACGGCGATGCGCACATGGCTTTCGCCCAAGCGCTTCGCCAGCCGCGCAATCACGCGGGCCGCAGCCGGCGGGTTGGCCGCACCGAAGTTGCCAATCAGCGTGATGCCATGGCGCAGACACTTGAGCAGGATGGGCTCGAGCAGGCGCTCCAGCATGGGCTCGTAGCCGCGCTCGGAGTTTTTGCGTTTTTCCAATTGCGCCAAGGCCACGGTGCGTTCGGCCAGGGTTTCAAAAAACAAAGCGCTCGGCCCGCCCAGCTCAATCAGGGTGTCCACCACCGGGGCGGCGGCGTCTACCCTGTCCCCGGAAAATCCGGAGGCATTCCCCACGCGGAAGCACCCAAGGCTTGCCATGCCTAGCGTCCCTGAAAACGAGGGGTGCGCTTTTCTGCAAAGGCTTTCCTACCCTCTTTGTAGTCTTCGCTGCTGAAGCAAGCATCCACCATGGCATGGACGAGCGCGATGTCTTGGTCCGCCGAAGCTTTGCGCAACTCCAGCAGAGAGCGTTTGGCTGCAGCCAGTGTCAACGGGGCGTTTTCGCAAACCATTTGGGCGTAAGCATGGACCGCGGCATCGAATTCGGCTGTCGGCACCACCTGCTTGAGCAAGCCAAGGCGCAAAGCTTCTTCTGCGCCAAAAATGCGCGCGCTGAAAAACAAATCGGCCGTGTTGGCCACCCCCAGCACCTCGGTGAATCGCTGGATTCCCTCGTAGGCATAGCCCAAGCCCAATCGGCCCGCTGGCATGCGGAACTTGCTGTCTGCGCTCGCCATGCGCACATCGCAATCCAAGGCCAGGCCCAAGCCGCCGCCCATGCAAATGCCTCGAATTTTGGCCAGCGTGGGCTTGGGACAATCCAGGACTGAGGCGTAGCCCGCCTGTGTGGCCTGGTTGTAATGCGCGCTTGCATCGCCATCGCGATGGGTGCTGAACTGAGAAATATCGGCACCGGACACGAAGGCTTTGTCCCCAGCCCCTTGCAGAACGATCAGGCGTACTTCGGGGTTGCCCACCAAGGCTTGCATGGCCTTGGGCAGCGCCAGCCACATGTCGTAATTCACCGCATTAAATTTACCGGGATTGTTGAAGGTGACATAGCCGACATGCCCCTCGACGTGGTGGTCCAGTTGGCCCACAGGTTGAGACACTGCGTCACTCATGGTCAGATCACTTTCTTGGTTTTGAATGCTTCGATGGCCTCGGCCGAATAACCGAGTTGCGACAAAATTGTCTGGTTGTCTTCGCCCGACTCTCTCTGGGAAAAGCTCACCGCAGAAGGGGTTCTGGACAATTTGAAGGGCTGCGCCACCACGCGAATATCGCCGCGGCGTGGATGCGTCAAGGGGACGGCTGCTTGCAATTGCGCAACTTGGGGGTCCTCAAAAACCTGCGCCATGTTGTAAATCGGGCCGCAGGGCACACCGGCCTCATTCAATGCGTGCACCCAATGCGCGGTGGGCTGCGTCGCAAAGACTTTGTTGAGCTCGGCATTAAGGAATTCGCGGTCCGCCAGACGGCCCGGGTTTTGTTGGTACCTGGGTTCGTCGCGCAAATCCAGCCGGCCCAAGACCTCGCACAGCGCGCGGTATTGATTTGTACCGGACGCGCCAATGTTGAAATAGCCATCGCTGGCTTGGTAGGTTCCCATGGGTGTGGCGAAGGGATGGTCATTGCCTGCTTGCTCGGGCACCTCGCCATCGACCAGATAGCGCGCAGCCTGAAAATCGCACAAATGAATCATGGACTGCAACAAGTTGGCCTGAACCCATTGCCCCTTGCCGGATGTTTCACGCTCCAGCAGGGCAATGAGCACACCGGTTGCGGCAAAGACGCCGGTCCCCGAGTCCGCAATGGCAATGCCTGCACGCACGGGGCCTTGCCCAGGCATGCCCGTGACCGACATCATGCCGCCCATACCTTGTGCGATTTGGTCAAACCCCGGGCGCTTGCGGTAAGGCCCCTCTTCGCCAAAGCCTGAAATGCTGGCCAGCACGATGCGCGGGTTCACCGCGGCCAAGGTGTCGTAATCCAGCCCCAAGCGAAACTTCACATCGGGCCGGAAATTTTCAACCACCACATCGGATTGGGCCACCAATTTGTAGAAAATTTCTTTGGCTTGGGGCTCTTTCAAATTCAAGGTCAAGCTGCGCTTGTTGCGATGCAGGTTGAGCGCGTCGTAGCCATCGCGGTCACCGATGGACCCCTCATTGGGATCCACCCCTGGGGGTGACTCGATTCGAATGACTTCAGCCCCGAAATCGGCGAGGATGCGAACACAGGTAGGACCCGAGCGAACACGCGTCAGGTCCAAAACCTTGAATCGTTTCAGCGCCAGAGAATCCGATCTCAGGGGTTTCATGGGGTCTGTGTCCTCACAAGACAGACAGCATAAGCCAGCAAGCCGCCCGTCAGCGTCTGTCACAAACCCTAGGGTCGCAGGGGCGACAGACTCCTGGCTTGCGCTTCGGCCCTTGGCAAGCCAAGGGCTCAATTCACAAAGGCGTAGCCATCCATGGAAATCACACAGTCACTGATGCCGCGGTAGAAAGCCTGCGCGCGCGCGTCTGGGCCGGCGGCGCCGAGCGCCACAAACAAGGGCAGCAAGTGGTCCTCGCTGGGGTGGGCCCGACGGCCGTCGGCGCTCTGTTGGCGGTAGTTCAGCAACTGGTTGTGCTGATGTGCGCTCAATTGGTCATACACCCAGTCCGCAAAAGCTTGAACATAGGCAGGTGTTTGCCCGCCCGTGGAAGCAGCCTGATGCCAATCGCCCAGGTTGTGGGTGATGTTGCCGGAGGCCACCACCCAAATGCCTTGCGCTGTCAAAGACGACAAGGCCTGGCCGACACGGTAAGCATGCGCTGGGCCGGCATGGGTTTGCATGGACAAGGGGACGATGGGTACATCGGCATCGGGAAACATCTGGCGCAAGGGCTGCCAGGCGCCGTGGTCCAGGCCATGCTGGCTGTCCTGCGTCACGTCCAGCCCCGCGCAGCGCAGTGCGGCGACAACTTTGCCAGCGACTTCTGCCGAGCCCTTGGCAGGGTATTGAAGCGCATACAAGGCCTGTGGAAAGCCATAGAAATCATGGATGGTTTCAAGCTGCGTTGCGGCGCTGACCGTGGGCAGGTGGGTATCCCAATGCGGGCTGACCACCACAATGGCGCGCGGCGGGGACAACTTGTGAACCACCTCGGACATGGCAGTGCCTGCCGCACCGGGGTTCAACGCGAAGGTGGGGGCACCGTGCGGCACAAAAAGAACATTGCGAAAGCTTTGCATGGTCCATCAGGTCACCGTGGTGCCTCATGTCAAAAGATTGGGGGGATTTTATGGCTTAGGGTGGACCCCATCGACTGGCAAGTTCACCTTACCAGTCGATGGGCTCACCCTTGTGGTCGACAAACGAAGCACCCGCCTTGGCTGGCAAAGTGCGCAGGGCCGACCACATGCCCGCGACGGATTCCTGAGGCTCCAGCAAATTGGGCAGTGAAGCGGTGAAACGCTTGGACAACTCAGAGCGCACCGTGCCTGGCTGCAGCGCGACGACGCGCAGCGCTGGATTTTTGCGCTGCAACTCGATCGCGGCCGTTTGCAAGTACATGTTGAGCGCAGCCTTGGCCGCACGGTAGCCATACCAGCCGCCTTTTTGGTTGTCAGAAATGCTGCCCACCCGGGCTGACAATTTGGCATAAATCGAGGGGCCGCTTGCCAACAAGGGCGAAAAGTGACGCAACGCCAAAAGGGGGCCGATGGCGTTAAGATGAAATTGGCGCAACAAAACATCTTCCTGCACGCTGGCCAAAGACTTCTCTGGCCCCACGCCCTCCAGCGTCAACGCACCGGTGGCGTCGATGATCACGTCGAAGGGGCCCATGGCCTGGCATCTTTGGGCTTGCTGGCGGATGGTTTCTGCGTCCAACAAGTCAAAACCCTGCGCCGACCTGGAAATCGTCTCCACATGCGTGCAGTGCGCGTCAGCTTGAAAGGCCTGCACAAAGGCATGGCCGATGGCGCCCGTGGCACCCAAGACAAGGGCGCGGTAAGGCTTTTCAAACAAAGCGCCGGGCCTCGTCACGTCGTTCCATCGGCAGAAGCCTTAGGTTGGGCTGCGGGCTGCGCAGCCAGCGACACGGGCTCATCTGGCTTTTTGAAGCACATCTTCTCGCCGTCCCATTGTTGGCCACACCAGCACAGGCCCTCTGGGTTGATGATGCAGGTTCCTGTGCCACAGCATCTGGGGTCATCTGTCATGCTTTTCTCCAAAATCAGTCAAATTAACAATTGGCCCGTCGATGGTCAGCCACCCGACGGTCGTCAAATTTCATTTCCGGGCTGCGCAATGCACGGTGCTTGGTCACACGCCCTCTCATTCTCTTGCGCCAGAGCTGGAAGGCGTTGGGGCTGAGCGCATGGCGCATGAGGCGAACGACATCGGACTCGGACAAGCCGACGCGATCCTGAAGGGTCTCGAAGGAAGTTCTGTCCTCCCAAGCCATCTGAATCACAGCCGACACATCCCCCGCAGACAGGCTTGCGAGCCGTTGGGAAAATTTAAGCGACTTCACAAATATCAATGATGCACCGTTTGAACGGCGGAATCCACGTTCATGACAATCACCCGGTCAGGCCGGGTGATCCGGCTGTAAACAATCTGGGATTTGCAAGCAAATGTGATTTGGGAATTTTGAGGGGCCGTGATTTCAACGTGGTCGAGGTAAACATTCATCAGGCTGAGCCGATCCACCGCGACACGTGCCACTATCCATTCCAAAATGGGACCCAAGTGCGCGATGTCTTCCAAATCGTGGATCCACTGCCAGGCCTGTCCGCGCGGCACCCGACGGCCACGGCCGTCCTTGTTGTGGAGCATGTAGGAAAACTTCATGGCCTCATTGAAACGACATGCCCAACTGAAACACCGAATTGGGTGCCTTGGGCGTCAAAGCCATGGGCAGTGGCTTGAACTTGAATCGGCCCATGGTGTCTGCATAAGACTTGGACACGGAAGCCGAGAAATCTGCGAAATCGGACAACGTGAAACTTTTCAAGGTCTTGATGACCACCTGCTCCAGTTCCAGCACATAGGATTCATGCGTTGGGCCCTCAGCAGGCATTTCAGGGTCAAGCATGGTTTTCTCAAACACACACGCCACGTCCCAGACCGTGACCATGGCTGCGTCGCCACAGAGGGTGTAACCGCCCCCAGGGCCTTTCATGGACAGAACGATGTCGTTGTCCTTGAGGGGCTTGAGGATGTTCTCCAGGTAGGAGATGGACAAGTCAAGTCTCGGCGCCAGCTCTGCGGTGGTCAGGTAGTCCCCGGCCCTTTGGCTGGCAAGCAAGACGCACAACTCAATGGCGTTGATGGTTTTTTTCGAAATCATGACTTCGTCCTTTAATGAGTAGTATTTTGAGATATTTATCTACTCAAAAGTATTTTTCAATGGATTAAATCAATATTTCGTCATATTATCTACTCAATAACTACTCAAAACACCCATCTGATGTCCACACCTCCACCGTCCGATCCACGCTTTCGCATTGGCGCGGTCTCCAAAACAACCGGCATTCCGGTTTCCACGCTCAGGATCTGGGAAACACGCTACGGCGCGTTCAACCCGGTCAAAACAGAAGGCAAGCAGCGGTTGTTTGACGAACACGATGTCTCCAAGGCCATCTTGTTGAAGCAACTCTCTGGCGAAGGCCACGCCATCAGTGCAATTGCCAACCTGGATTTGGCGCAGCTGCGCCGAATGAGCAACCTGCCACACAGTACGCCACACAAACTCGCAAAAAATGACGAACCCCTGTGCCTGGCCATCGTGGGTTTGGGCATCGCGAACCGCATTGAATCCAAAAAATTCACGCTGGGCTTTCGACAAGTCAGCATCAAGGTCACGGATGTGCTGGCGGACTTGGAGACCGCGAAAACCGCACCGCTCTCCAAGCAATCCCAAGTGCTCTTGGTCAAGGTGAGCACCCTCCAGCCCTCTGTGCACGCCACCCTGCAGTCGATCATTCAAAAGCATAAGTTCGCACAGACCATCGTCATCTACAACTTTGCGCCCGAATCGGTGGTGCAAGCCATGAAGTTTTCGGGGCTGATGGTGAGGCGCGAGCCCATCTCGGACAGTGAACTGGCGGAACTCATTCAATCTGTTTTGTTTGTGGACACTGCCCGCGCCCAAGAGTTCGGAACCTCCGGCACGGTGATTTCAAGCCGCAAATACTCCGATGAAACTTTGACGCGGGTCGCAGGCATTTCCACCAATGTGCTGTGCGAGTGCCCAAGGCATGTGGCGGAGTTGATTGCGCAACTTGCCAGCTTTGAAGAGTACAGCCAGGAGTGCTTGAACCGAAACGCCGACGACGCCCATCTGCATGCCTACTTGCGCTCCATCTCGGGATCAGCCCGGTCTTTGTTTGAAAACGCTCTGGAAAAAATTGCGCAACACGAAGGCATCGATTTGCGCGAAGGTACGCCATGAACTCAGAACCCTTGAATGTGCTCGGAACGCCGCTGGTTCCCTGCTCCTATGACCCGCTGACAGGCTTCTTCCGCGACGGTTGCTGCAATACCGATGCACAGGATCAGGGAAGCCATGTGGTGTGCGCGAAGGTCACACAGGCTTTCTTAGATTTCTCGCTGAAGCAGGGCAATGACCTGGTCACCCCACGCCCGCAATACCGTTTTGCAGGCCTCAAGCCGGGCGACCGGTGGTGTTTGTGCGCCTTGCGCTGGAAGCAAGCCTATGAGGCGGGCGTGGCACCCAAAGTCATCCTTGAAAGCACGCATGCGCGCGCTTTGGACTACGTCACGCTGGAGCAACTGCAATCATGACGGCCCAAGCTTTTGTTGAACTTCGTGAGCTGGCACTGAACACACAGATCGGCACTTATGGGCCGATGGACACCCCGCCAGACACTCACCTCTTGGAGCTGACCCTGGGCATCGGCAGCCATCGGGTGCTCATTGCCAAAGATGAGATGGCGAATGTCTTTGACTATGACCCCTTGATGGCGGAGATTGACCGGCTTGCCGAAGTTGGGCACTACGAAACCCAAGAGCGTCTCATGACACGCATCGCCCAAGCGTGCGTGGCTTACCCAGACATCCTCTGTATCGACATCCGCCTGCGAAAAGCGCCCGTTCGCAGGGGCAATGGCGTCCTGGGCGTTCGTTTGTCGCTCGACGAGGCCGCCACCCAGGATCTGCGTCATTCATTGCAAAATCCAAGATAGACTGAATTTCCCAAAATGCACGAATTAACGCCTCACTACGCCCCACTTGCCACCCTGCCGGACCAGATGGCACAGCAGGGCTTCAGCGTGCTCGATGCTGCAAGCGTTGCGCAGTGGGCCGCTTGCTCACTGGATGAGTTGAACGCCCTGTGCGCCGACTGGAACGACATGCCGCACGACCAGCACTTAAAGGATGGCGGTCGCTACCGACGCCGACGGCACAGCAGTTTTGTTCATGAGAACGGCACATTGGCCCCAGTGCCGCACCGCGCCCACTGGCAATCGCTGGACTACAACGCACTGCATGGCGGTATGGCGCGTTGGTTTGAACCCATTTTGGACAGAACGCTTCATCAACCGGCCTGGCCCAAGCTGTTGTCTGCTTTGGCCACCACAGCGAATCAACTGCGCGGAATGAGCATCCGATGGTGCATCGAAGCGCACCAATTTCGCATCGACACGACAGACGGTATTGGCCGGCCCACACCAGAAGGCGCGCACCGCGATGGCGTGGATTTCGTTGCCGTGTTCGTGGTCGACCGAGAGAACATCAAAGGGGGCGAGACGCGCGTGTTCGACGCCCACGGGCCAAGAGGCGAGCGGTTCACCCTGACGCAAGCTTGGTCGTTGCTGTTGCTGGACGATGCGCGCGTGATTCACGAAAGCACGCCGATCCAGCCATTGGGCGCTCAAGGCCATCGTGACACGCTGGTGGTGACCTTGCGCGCCAACCATTTCCAAGACCCAGCTTCTTGAAAATGTGTTTTGAATGGCAGGGCGTGAGTGACTTGAACACTCGACCCAAGGATTAAGTTATACCCAGCACTTTCAAAGCCATTTGGTAAGAGTTTGCTGGTTGAGTCACATCGAAGTGCACAGTTTGCCAACCCGCTTGAATGGCGCCCACCACATTTCGGCTTTGATCGTCTACAAAAACACAATCTTTGGGCAACACTTTTAGCGCATGACTGCACATCTCGTAAGCTCTCGGATCTGGCTTAAGAACTCCTGTGTGAGTCGCATCAATGATGACATCAAAAAGTTGCAATAAAGGCAGCCGATCTCTAAAGCTGGCGCCATAAAACAGGTCCAACTCATTTGACAGCACGGCTAGCTTGCAACCGGCCGCTTTGGCTCGATGAACAGCGGCAATGGCCTCAGGCCGTATGACCGCATCAACATCAGCACCTCGAGCGCGCTGCACAAATGTCTGCATGTCTTTCCAGTCTTCGCCCAGCAATTTGCCCACGCTTTGAGTGCGCTCCATCCAGTATTCACGCTCGGTGATTTGATCTGCCTGCATAGCTTGCCATAAGGAATCAGTCTCTGGCGCAAACGGGCCACGCCAAGTCAAGGCTCCGGGTGGCAGACCCAAAGCGGCCTCACTCAAATGATGTGTTTCAAAAAGCGTACGACTGATGACACCGCCAAAGTCAAGCACCAAAGCCTTGGATGAAGGGATCGTCATTGTGCAACTTTTTGGATCAAGCCTCGGTCAACCCAATCATCAAATACAGCGAGCACTTGCTGAACAAAGGGTGCGTCATTGATGTGTGACTGAATTCGAGAAACCTCTATGCCCTCAAGATTGCATTTGCCGAATTCATCCATCATGGCGGCCAATCCCTCTGGGTCGTGCATCGGCGCCCCTGGGCGGTCCCACTCTTCGATACCCAACTCGGGCAAGACCAGATGCACTGGCCCTTTTGCCTGCCTTAGTCTGTTGACCAACGAATGCGCAAACTCTCTGCGCATGTTTTCGTCGATGCCCACAGATGCGATCAATCGATTGTGCTGATGCGATGGTCGTCCAGCAAATCGTCCGGGCATCTGTCCCCAGGCCGGGTAATCAACCAAATCTGTGGCGCCAGGCGCCACGATCATGGGGATACCCTTGCGACCTGCGCCCATGAGCCTTTCAGGCCCAGCGTTTACGACAGAACCACCCATCTGATTGACCACTTCTTGCAAGCTGAAATCCATCACGCATGCAAACTGCCCTCGAGCAGCCAAAGATTCAAATGCACGACCGCCCATGCCTGTGGTGTGGAAAACGGCCAAGTCAAATCCGCGCTGAAGCAATTCGGGTTGAAGTTTTACCATGTATTTCAAGCAGCTTGAGCCCAAAGAAGTCATGCCAACCACGGGTCGCTCGAACCGAGGTACGCGCGCAACACGGCAAGCACCCACCACAGCGCCCGCGGCTTGTGCCAACGCAGATTGGCACAGGCTGTTGAGTCCATACAGGCCACCTGCCCACAACACCATCATCAAATCGGGGGGCATGCGATCAGGTGGCAAGAGAGGGGAAAACGCCACCGTCGACAACACCACCTTGGGTACACCCAATGGCAAACTGCTGGCCACATCAAGGGCTAAATCAGTGCCCATGGTGCCGCCTAACACCAGCAGACCGTCAATTCGACCTGCTTGTTGCAATTGCGCAGCCAGCTTGCTTGCGCCCAGCGCCATGAGGGCCATGGCGCTGTTCTCATCGCCACTTTCAATCACGTGCTGCAGGGTCACACCCGCGGCCTGTGCTACTTCAGCATTGGATATATCCGGCGCCACCTTACCTTTTGCCAACACCCCAACGTCCATGACCCGTGACTGTCCACCTGCAGCCAATACCTGCTCATGCAGGAAGCCTATCTCGTCGCTTTTGGTGTCTACCGTACCCACAATGAGGATGATCGGTTGCTTCATGCGCGGCCCTCTTGCACTGCGGCAAATGCGCCTTCCAGAACGTCACACATGAAGTCAACTTCTTCAAACGTAATCACAAGGGGAGGCGACAAGATCAAATTGGGCCCAGAGATGCGCACCATCAGGCCAGCCTTGTAGGCTGCTTTGGCCACTCGTGCCGGAATGTCGCTTGATCGGGCCATGGGAACGCGTTTCGCCTTGTCACTGACCATCTCAATGCCCAGCATAAGGCCCACACCGCGAACATCGCCAACAAAGTTGCAAGAGTCCACCAACTTAGCCAAACGACTTTGCAAATGCGCGCCCACGCGTGCAGCATTACCGGTGACGTCAAGCGCCTCAATTTGGTCTAGTGTGGCCAGCGCCGCTGCCGCCGCGATGGGATGCGCGCTGTAGGTATAGCCATGTGACACTGAGGCCGTACCCGTTGTGTCGGCATCAAATACATCTGCAATGCGGTGATTGATGGCGGTTGCACCCAATGGGATGTAGCCCGAAGAGATGCCTTTTGCCAGACACCACATGTCTGCATTCACGCCCCACAGACGAGTCCCAAACAATTCACCGCTGCGACCAAAACCTGTCACAACCTCATCTGCAATTAACAAGACGCCATGCTTGTCACAGATCTGGCGCACCAATGGCCAGTAATTGGGCGGCGGCACAATCACGCCTCCCGCGCCCTGCACAGGCTCAGCAATGAATGCAGCCACCGTTTCCGGCCCCTGAAACACGATTTCGCGCTCTAAAAGTTCGGCGCATATTTCTCCCAATCGGATGGGGTCGTCGGTGTAAGGGTTGTGATAAACCCAAGGCGTGTCGATGTGAAAGCAGCCAGGCAACAAGGGTTCGTAGGCGCGGCGAAAATTGGTGTTGCCATTGACACTCATGCCACCAAAATGCACCCCGTGGTAGCCCTGCCTAAGGCTGATGAACTTGAAGCGGTCGGCCTGGCCTTTTAGCTTCCAATATTGGCGCGCCACTTTGAGGGCGCCCTCGACAGCGTCTGAGCCGCCGTTGGAAAACATGACGGTTGCCACGTCTTCATCATCCATCGTCTGCACCAAACGCTTTGACAACTCGATGGCTCTCGAATGCGTGGTGCCGCGAAAGACATTGTAAAAAGGCAACTCGTCCATTTGCGCCACGATAGCGTCTCTGACCGGCTTGTTGCTGTGGCCCAAGTTGCAAGCCCACAAGCCACCCACACCATCCAGCATCTTGTGGCCATCGACGTCCCAAATCCAACAACCTTCACCTTTGGCAATGATGTCAGGCGTGGTTTTTTTCATCGCCCCTGGGTGCGCCATTGGATGCCAAATGTATTGTGCGTTATCCGCCTTGAGTTGGGTGTTGTTCATGTCGTTTGCTTTCAAAATCAAAGCTGAATCCAAGCCGATTTCAGGTCTAGGTACTTATCTAAGGCATGCATTGACTTGTCGTGCCCATTACCCGACTGACGGACTCCTCCCAAAGGCATGGTGATGTCTGGGCCGCCATAGGTGTTGACGTGCACCACACCGGCCTTGATGGCGCGCACCATTCGGTGAGCGCGCGACAGACTGCCCGTCCAGACGGCAGATGCCAAGCCATAAGTTGATTCGTTGGCCAGTCGCACCGCATCGACCTCACTGTCAAATGGCATCACGGCCAGCAATGGCCCAAACACTTCTTCACGCGCCAGCGTCATGTTGGGCGTGACACGATCGAACAATGCAGGTGCCATGTAATGGCCCCCTTCAATGGGATGCAAAGCTTGACCACCCACGACAAGTCGGGCACCTTCATTCTGCGCACTCTGCACTGCTGCTAAATTTTTAGCCAATTGCCTTGCACTGCTGACGGCGCCGATCTCGGTGCTTACATCCAGCGGGTCGCCCACACGCAGGTTGACTGCAATGTCACGCAGTCGGTCTACAAATTCATCATGAACTTCACGTTGAACCAACAGGCGCGATCCCGCGACACACACTTGCCCACTGTTTCGATAGATGCCTAGCGCCGAAACTTTGGCAGCCTGAGCCAAGTCAGGTGCATCGCTAAAAACAATGTTGGGCGATTTTCCACCCAACTCAAGGTAGACCCGCTTGAGATTGGACTCGGCAGATGCTTTGAGCAGCATGCGGCCCACAGGACCAGAACCCGTAAAGGTCAGGATGTCGACGTCCATGTGTCGGGCAAGGGCGTCACCCGCTACTGCGCCAGTTCCAGAGATCACGTTAAGAACGCCTGGCGGCAACCCCGCCTCTAAGCACAATTGCCCCAATCGCAGCAAAGACAATGATGCGTCTTCTGAGGGCTTCAGCACCACTGAATTACCAGCTGCAAGTGCGGGAGCAACTTTCCAAGCAGCAATCATCAATGGAAAATTCCAAGGAACGATGGCGGCCACCACACCTACCGGCTCTTTGTGAATCAGCCCCAAGGTACCTTCAGGCGTAGGCGCAATTTCGCCATTCACCTTGTCTACGCACTCGGCGTAATAACGAAAAGATCCGGCCGCACTTCCTGGCTCGGCCTTCCAGGCCATGGCAATTTCAGTGCCGTTGTCGCGCACACCCATCACAGCAAGCTCGGCATGGTGCGCCTCAATGCGATCGGCAATTCGGTGCAATACTTTTTTGCGCTCTGCTGGAGGCATGCGCGACCAAACGCCTTGCTCAAAGCTGCGACGTGCCGCCTGGACCGCTTGATCGACGTCTTCAGGACCTGCCGCAGCAATGTGGCAAAGGGTCTGACCGTCAATAGGCGATACCGCAGGAAAAGTTTGGCCTGAAGCTGCATTCACCCATCGCCCATCGATCAGCAACTTCTGATCGGCAATGGTGTGCAGGCGCAGTGCGTCGATCTGTTCTTGTTTCATACAAAATGCTTAGTCTGGTACGTGCAACACAATGCCGTCTAACGCGCTGGAGGCTACCAATTGGCAGCTGAGTCGGCTGCCTGACTTTCTAGGTGCAATCACAACTTCAAGCATGGCGTTTTCCACATCGCTGATGGCTGGGCAAGCAGCCAGCCAGGCGTCGTCGACGTAAACATGGCAAGTAGCACACGAGAGGCATCCACCGCACTCACCTGCGATTCCAGGAATTCCGTTGAGCTGCGCTGCATCCATCAGGTTGGTGCCTTCGTTGACGTCGTCACTCACACGATCGCCGTTGCTCATGATCCAGTGCACTTGAGGCATGTTGCGTTCTTTCGTTTGGGTTCTGCTTTAGATGAATCGAATGTAGTAGTCGCGAAGGGCATCCCCTACAAGGCTTGCAGTTCGTTCAATTTCATGGCGTTTGATGCCAACATGGTTGGCCACCAAGCCTTCACCGATGGCTTGCGTCAGGGCTGTATCTGCCTCAAGCGCATCAAGAGCACCGCCAAGGCTTTCTGCAACACTGTGTGTTGCATCCTTGTTTTCCAAACAATCTCCCGTCTCGATGGGCTGCAGGGGATAAGCATGAGCCACACCCAACCTTGCCGCCTGCAACACAGCCGCTGTGTGGGTATAGGGATTGGCTGTCGCATCGCCCATGCGATGTTCAATGCGCGCGCCTGGGCCGGCTTCGGCCGACAGGCGAACCGTGACACCACGGTGATCGACCGCCCAGTTTTGCCAGAAACCCGACAGGCTGGCAGGTTGCAGACGTTGGTACGAGTTAGCGCTTGGCGCAAGCAGTCCAGCCAGCGCCTGGTGGTGCTTCATTAGCCCAGCTGTGCAGCCAAGCGTGAGCGCATTGAATTCGCTTGCATCGTGTCCGCCCGAGATGGTGTTGTGGCCTTTTTCATCTTGCAAACTGAAGTTGATATGGACACCACTGCCACCAGCTGTCAGGATAGGCTTGGGCATAAAGGTCAAAACGATACCGTGCTGAAAAGCCACTTCGCGCGCCAGCAATCTGAATAAAAAGATATCGTCCACGGCTTTCACCGCACGGTCGTAGGTCAGCGTGAATTCGAACTGAGGCGCGTCGTATTCCGTGTTCATGCTGTCGATGCGAAAACCTGCAGCAGTTGCCTTCTCCCAAAGTGAGTCTGTAAAACCTCTGGGGTCAGAAAAGGGTCCTGTGGCGTAAACATGTGCTGCAGGCGTTTCATAGGGCTTGAGCGACCCATCGGGCTCCATTTGAAAAGCAAAAGCTTCAAGCTCGATACCCACCATGGGTTCATATCCCATGCTTTGCCAATCTGCCACTGCGCGCTTCAAAGCACTCCGACCACACATGGGCAATGGACTGCCATCATTGGCTTTGAGATCGCCAATCGCCACCTTGGTCAAGGGCTGCCATCCGGGTCGAATGTCCTCGGCAGTGTATGCCGCCTCCATATCGGGCAACCCCTCCATCACCATGGCACCTGGCACAGGGATCAGCTCTTTTTCATATGTCACGCCAAAGGTGCCCCGACAAAAACGGGCCCCGCCATCTTGCCCAGGCTTCAGTGTGACGTACTTACCACGGGCGATGGCCAGATGGTCACAAAATAAAACTCGAAGACGCTCTTGGACGTTAGAAGTCATGATTTTCACCTTCATGTTAGGTGCATGCGCACCGGTAAGCGTTTGATGCCACACACAAAGTTTGATCTTAAAAACAAGTGCTCGCCTGTTTGTTCAATGCGCTCAACGCGTTTGATTAACTCTTGCAGCAACACACGCAACTCAAGTCTGGCCAGCCACATTCCCAAACACGCATGCGGACCTCCCTGTCCAAATGAGAGGTGACGATTGGTGCCTCGGCTCAGATTGACGCTAAAAGGTTGTTCGAAGGCTCGCTCATCTCGATTTCCCGAAATAAACCAAAGGAGCACCTTATCGCCCGCCAACACCTTTTTGCCGTGGTATTGAAAATCTTCGGTAGCCGTGCGCCTAAAGTGCGTCGCGGGTGATGCCCAGCGAATGAACTCGTCAGCCACGGCTTCCCAAGCGGCATCACCTTGCACGGATTTGAGTTGGGCCATCAGGCCAGGCTGGTTGGCCAAAGCGTGCAGCGCTGCTGCAATGGAGTAGCGCGTGGTGTCGTTGCCCGCAGCAACAAGCAAACAAAAGAAATTTCGAAACTCGTTGTCACTGATCACGTTGCCCTGTGCGTCAGGTTGACTAATGAGGTGTAACACGCCACTGGCGTCACCCCCGGTACCTTGGCGCGACATCAGCTTCGATGCGTAATCGTATAGATCAGCGCCGGCAGGTGAGCGGAAAGGCATCAAACGATATGCATCGGTGTCTATCTTGTCCACCACATGGCTGGTGAAGTCGCCGTCGGTGTTGGCCATCAACGCATCACCCTTATCAACCAACCAATCCAAATCTTCTTCAGGCAAACCGGCAATGCGTCCTAGCATGCGCATGGGCAGCTGGCGCGCAATGTGATGGGTGGCGTCAAACTCACCTAAAGTCAATGCTTGGTCGAGAATATTCACACACAGTTCGCGAATTTGGTCCTCGTACAAAGCCATCATGGGCTTGGAAAAGGCTTTTGCCACCAACATGCGTGTTCGCGTATGTTCTGGCGGGTCAGTTTCCTGAAAAGTTCGCCTTGCCAAGTACTCCTCGCGCGTTTGGTCTTCCATGCGAATGCCCTGAGCCGAACTGAGCCGTTGATGGTTTCGATTGAGCTCCAAAATGTCGGCATGCCGCGTGACAGACCAGAAGCCCTTGCCTTCTGACCAATCGCACCAAGCCATAGGATCCTCATCACGAAGTCGCTTGAAAGTGTTGTGAGGTGTGCCATCCACAAAACTGTCGTGATTTGTCAGGTCGGCATGGCCATCATCAGTCGGTACCCAGACGGTCATTTTTTTGCATCCCTTGCGTATTCCATGAACTGCACCATCCAACGCCCCCAAAGGCTTGCGTCTGACATCTGAGAAAGGCTGACCATTGCATTTTCTAGGGTGCCGGCGTCTAGTTTGCCCCTCAAGTGGCTCAACAGCGCTTGCATGAACTTCAATGACATTTCGGGGTGATATTGGGTCGTCCAGATGTGTTGGCCCATTTGCATCGAAGCTATAGGACAAAAATCGTTGCCTCCCAAGCATTCAGCGCCATCGGGCAATTGGGTGACTTGTTCATTGTGCGCAGCCATCAAGGTTGTCGCGGCCAATGCAGGTTGCATCCATGGACTTTTTTTTCGCCAATACGTGGTGGCCGTACCCAAGCCCCAACCCTCTGCATGGCGCGACACTTGTCCGCCCAGTGCTCGCGCGACCGCTTGGTGTCCAAAACACAAACCAATCAGCGGTTGTTTGGCAGCATGAATTTGACGAATAAAGTCTAGAAAGGGTATCAACCACACCAGTCGGTCATCGTTGACAGACGCTGGGCTGCCCGTGATGATATAGCCGTCAAAGTCTAGGGGACTGGTTGGCAATACCCCGTCTTTCACTGGCACTGTTTCGAAAATCCAATCAGGACGGTGTTCTTCAAGAAGATCCGCCACCTTTTGACCGTCATTCGGAAACTCGGCAGCAAACGCTGATTTGTCGTCGTTGGTCAGCAAAATGGCAATGCGCAGGTTCATCGGATGTTTTCCAAGCTTCTTGCAAATGCTATGCAATTGGCGCATGTGGCACTATCAAGTTTGGGCACCGAAGACTGCGGGTTTTCACGAAAAGCCGGCATTTTAGAAACGGGCACACTTATTCATTCAAACCTACTGGCTGTGATCTATCGCTCATGACCTCCTCAAGTGCCTGCGAAACTTGGTCTCAAGTTCTGGACACTCAGGACATGGACCAGCACGCCTTGGCTCAGCAGGGCTGGGCACTACGCTACGAACAATTGTCTTCAGGACAATTCAAGGGCCGCATTCATCAGGTGCAATTACCCGAGGTGACCTTGCTGCGAGAAGACACCAACATCGCTTTGCGTCAGCGAGGTCGGCTAGACGATAGCGTTTACGGTTTCGCCATGGCGCTTCAAGACCCGAGGGATCTGTTCTTCAATGGCCAACGGGTTCCTTCTAATGCCATCATGTGCGGCAAAGGCGATGAAGTTGACCTGACCACACCTGCGCATTTCACCTTGATTGCCGTCGTGGTTGATAGGCGCCTGCTCAATCCTTTGTGGGAGCGCATGTACCAGAAACCACTGGCTCATTGGCTAGAAAAACAATTGGTGCTACAAACAACTGACATCAAAGCGCAAAACTTGCGTGATCTGCAACTCACTGTGCTGGACCAAGCCACTGCCTTGGCGCATCGACAACACGATCCGCAAGCTCTGAGGCAGTTGCGAGATGAGATTCTGATGGAGTGGCTTGAAGCACTGCCTTCACAGGTAGATACTTCCGAACTTCCCAATTTAGAGCGACGAAAAAAATTGGTTGATCGCGCTTGTGAACTCATGATGGGACATGCCGATGAACCGCTTTCAATTCTTGAAGTGTGCAGCCGTGTTGGCACAAGTCGGCGCAAGCTCAACTACTGCTTTCAGGACGTCTTGGGAACAACCCCCATCAAGTACCTCCGGTCTTTGCGTTTAAACAGTGTACGGCGGGCCATCAGGCAAGCAGCGCCTGGCGTCACCATCCAAGACATTGCCTCACATTGGGGCTTCTGGCACTTAAGTCAGTTTGCACAGGACTACCGGCAACTGTTTGGGGAGTTGCCATCGGACACCCTTCAAAAGCGCTGAAATCAAGGCCAGCCGAAGTGGTGCCGCGGTCGACAGCTTCATGCACCCTCGCTCCGTCTCACAAGACGAGCCCTTGGCCATGGTGCAGAGCGGTGGCAGCGTCTTTGGCCTCGACGTTGATTTAAATGGTAGGGCGTGAGTGACTTGAACACTCGACCAAAGGATTATGAGCAGCTTCAAGAAATAAAACGTCAATTAAATCAACAGGTTACGCATGATTTGCAGGGGTGTGGAAGCAAATGTGGAAGCAACGTTTATTCACTTCGAACAAGCTACGGACTGTTAATCAGCGGTTTACTGCATCAACTTAGGACAACGTGTGAGTACATTTATATCATTTGTTACACACTTGATTGCACGGTCGCGGTGAAATGCAAACTGCAAAATAGTTCATCAAGACGACCTCCCCGTTCGCGATCAGACTCAATTTTTCGCCTATTGATTTAGGGAATGCAAGCTTATGAATGAACCATGTATCGAAGCATTCAAGCCTTAAACCAACAATACAAATACTCTTGATGCGTACCCTTTGGTGTGTTGTGCTCGACAAGCTCCTTGCCCAACAGCTGAAAGTTCTTGCCAACTCGTTGTGTAGACTTTTATCGTCGTAGCGCACTACATCTAATCCGATGCAATTCAAATTGGACTACGAAAGTACTTACACCCCTTGCCGCTAGGCAGCAGGGGGGCAAGACTTCAATTTACAGGGACTTGGTCGAAAAATACCAGTCCTTCATGGCGTAGCCCTCGCCTTTGCGCTTGGCAATGGCTTCAGGCGTTTTGGGTGGTGGCACGATCACGTCGCAACCGGGCGTCCAGCCTTCGGGCGTGGCGATTTTGTGGGCATCGCTGGTCTGCATGGCTTGCAACAAACGCACAAACTCTTCAATCGAGCGGCCATTGCTCATGGGGTAATACACCATGGCGCGCAGTTTGCCTTCGGGGTCAATGAAGAAGGTGGCACGCACGGCCTGGGTGTCGGCCGCGCCGGGATGGATCATGCCGTAGGCTTGGGCCACTTCCATCTTGATGTCGTCAATGATGGGGAAAGGAATCTCCACACCAAAGTTGTTTTGGATGCTTTGCATCCAGGCCAAGTGCGAGTAAATGCTGTCGATCGACAGGCCAAGCAATTCGCAGTTCATGCTTTTGAACAACTCGGCGCGCTTGGCAAAACCGATGAATTCGGTGGTGCAGACAGGTGTGAAGTCGGCAGGGTGCGAGAACAAGATGAGCCACTTGCCTTTGTAATCGGCCAAGCTGCGCTGGCCGTGGGTGGTATTGGCGCTGAAAGCGGGTGCGGCTTCGTTGATGAGGGGCATGGGCATGACGGTTTTCCTTTGAGTTTGACTATCAGTTTTCGAAATCGAAAGATTTATTCAATCGACAATGCCAACTGTACGTACCCCAGCAGGTATTCGGTATGAGTTATCTCAATGAAAGGCATAGTGACAATTGCGACCTTCAAATCGCCAAAATTGATCTATCGCAAGCCCTCAGCGCCTTGGCCGTGCATATCCCCAAAACCACACCCTCAATGCTTGGCAGGCCCTGCGGCTTTGGCCGCCGCGTCAAAACCGCCTTTGGCCTTCCACTCCTGCATGCCGCCTTGCAAAATTTTGACGTTGTCCCAACCCGCTACTCGCAATGCAAATCCAGCTTGAGCAGACAAGGAGCCCGTGTTGCAGTAAATGAGTACCGGTTTGTTTTTCGGAATCGTGCTTCGCTTGGCCAGCACTTGCCGCCAGTCCATGTTGATGGCGCCAGGAATGTGTCCCTTGGCAAATTGCGCCGGGTCACGCGCATCGATCACCATGAACTTGGGCCACTCGTCTTTGGGAATTTGCTCTGCAAAAATCACGCCACCGCCGTAGTCAACAAACTCCAGATACGCCTCCATCTCGTCGGTGGCGATGGCTTTGTTGTCGGCGAGGGCAGCTGGGGCCAGCAGCAAGCTGCCAGCGGTGGCTGCGGCAAGAGCTATGGAAAGATAGCGCATAAGGTCTCCACTTTGTCAGGCAATATCAGCCAAGAGGAATATTGTCGCTGAATGGTCAATGATCCGGATGCATCAACATTTTTGATTTACCTCAAGGAAATTTGCACACTTTGAGGGTCAAATACCAAAAAACCAAGGAGAAGAAAATGACATCAAACGTTGGCGGCATTGACCGCGTTCTGCGCATCGTCGCAGGCTTGTTACTCATCGCTCTGGCGATCACAAATGTGGTGGGCATCTGGGGCTACATCGTGGGCGGCATTGTGCTGGCCACCGGCGTGTTTCGTTTTTGCGGTGCATACACTTTGTTTGGCTTGAACACTTGCCCACTCAAATCTGCTGAAGATGGCCGAGCCAAGTAAACGTTTCACACCTCGTTAAACCGTGTCGCACCTTGTACTTGAATCTGCAAGGTTAAAAACCTGTGATCTGAGCTTCAGTCTTGGGGTTGATTCGGCTGACCCGAAACGCCCATGCGCAAGCCAGTGCGACACCCAATGCAACCACGCCATAGCCAGCCCTCAGTTGGATTTCCATGGAGTACGCATTGCAGAGTCGTCTTTCAGTGGTCGCGAGAAATACACCAGTAGAGATCAACATCGAGACGATGTAACCCACGAAGAAGAGCTGCAACACCACGGGCGAACGGCTCACTGATGTTTGGATAAGCGCACCGCTGGCCATCAACGACAGAAGTTTGAGTACATCCACTTGGGGCATGACGACTGCTCGATCGATGGATATGGGCAGCATCCAATAGGTGATGATGAACTGGGCTGTGATGAAGCCCGTTAACCCAAATTGATTCCAGCTGCGTGGTGATCTTTTCGATAAATCCCTAGCGCCGACCATCAAAAACCAGCCGCCTACAAAAAGTATGGGCATTTGAACCACCATATGCCAGGCCATACTTTGTTCGATCAGGCTGCGCCCGGGTGGTACTGACAATGCACCGCCGAGCAGACACAGGGCCAGCCCGATCCAGAAGGCAAACGGCGGTAACCGCTTAAGCCTCATGGCGCAGTGGCCAGTGCAGTGTCCAGGGCGCGTGTGGCATCGTCGTAATCGACGATGCGGAACAGTAGGCCCGCGCCGCTCACCAGATGCAGTGCGGCATTGTGTTCGAACTCGCCGAGCGGTGCCGGAATAACGATGATGCCAAAGGCATCAAGCAACTGCCGCCTATCAAGCGGCGAGCTAAGGCTAACAACGCGCCAAATGGCCGGGTCCATGCGCAATCTGTCGCGGTATATCCGGAGTGCATCGGAGGTGTCGTGGGCCGGATCAAAGCTCACCGACAACAACCCAACCTTGTCATCGAGTCCGCGCAGTCGAATTTGCTCCTGTAACTGCTGGAAGACTGAGCCAAGCGCGGTGCAAATCGTCTGGCAACGCGTGTAAACAAAGTCCACAATCCAGACTTTGTCACCGTCAGCAAGCACCTGTAGCAGGGTGTTTTGGTTGCCCTCGGCATCGTAGACTGACAGCTCAGGCACAAGGGATGGTGTGCCGGCAACTTCGGTGCGCCGAAGCGTTTCGGTGGTGAAGGCGTTGCCTTGCGCCGTTGCTAGCAGAAGGACGGTTAACCCACAAGCCAGGACGAGGATGCTGGCCAAGAATGTCTTCCATAAGCCAGCACCAGAGATGTGGCCCTTAGACACCAGACTTGAGTTCTTGGCCACCTTTGTAGGGCTCCGTCCTTGACTTCGTGGCCTCGCGTTGAGCCGCGACGGAACCTGGCTCGATCTCCGCGGACTTGTTGCCCCAGTCACTTCGGATATAGCTCATAACGGCAGCCAAATCGCCATCGCTCAGGCTTTTCCAGGCGGGCATGGCCCCCTTGTAAACCGTGCCCTTGACTTCCATCTCGCCATTAACACCGAGCAGCATGATCGAAGTCAGGATCTTTTCGTCGCCGACCACCCATTCGGACCCTGCCAGTGGTGGAAAGACTCCGGGGATGCCCAGGCCAGTTGCCTGGTGGCAAGCCGCGCATTTAGCGCCGTAGATTTGTTTGCCGTCGGCTTTTTGCGCAGCATTGACGGCAACTGCAGGCGGACGCAAGGACGCCGTGGTGCGCTGGTCACCGTAGGAAGACTCCTCACCCGATGGTGTGCTGTAAATGTAGAAAGCGCCCCACATGGCCATAGCACCTAAGAACATGGTTAAAAACCACGGCAAAGGACGGACGCCTTCGTCCGGATCTGGAAGTTCGCGCTGGCGCTGGGGCGACTGTGCAGGCGTATCGTCTGGTTTGTGTTGGTTCATTATTTCTTCCGATCTACGGCTGGCGCAAGTGGGGCAAGTGCCGGATAGGTTCGGTCCATCGCAAGAAGATATTCCACCAGTGCGAGCGCTTCGGGACGTGCCACGACCACCTCTCCAGGTTTTGCAAATGTAGGCGGTAGGTTCACCACGGTTTCATTCGCTTGTGCTTGGCCCTGACGAACCTCAAAAAGGTAGGGATAAGAAGGCATGATTGAACCCGGCGTGTAGGCGCGTGGCTGGTAGAGGTGGCCGAGTTGCCAATCCTTGCTGGGCTGTCTCGCGCCGATGTTCATCAAGTCTGGACC
>CAINMN010000199.1 GCA_903850735.1 uncultured Burkholderiales bacterium
CTCACCGACGCCTTCAATGTGGCGTTTCGCATTCCCAACCTGTTTCGACGCCTGTTTGCCGAAGGGGCTTTCAGCCAGGCTTTTGTGCCGGTGCTGGCCGCCAGCCGCGCGCAGCACGGCACCGAGGCCACCCGCCACCTGATTGACCGGGTGGCGACCCTTCTTTTTTGGGTTTTGCTCATCACCTCGGCCCTGGGCGTGGCGGCCGCACCCTGGCTGGTGTGGGTGATGGCCAGTGGCTTGAAACAGTCGACCGACGGCATGGAAGCGGCGGTTTTCATGACCCGCTGGATGTTTCCATACATCGCCTTCATGTCCCTGGTGGCGTTGGCCGCAGGCATTTTGAACACCTGGAAAAAATTTGCGGTGCCTGCCGCCACCCCGGTCTTGCTGAACGTGGCCATGATTGGGGCGGCCTATTTTGGCGCCCCCCAGTTCCAGGCCTGGGGCTGGCCGCCCATCTATGCCTTGGCCGCCGGGGTCATGCTGGGCGGTGCTTTGCAATTGGGCGTGCAATTGCCCGCGTTGTGGCGCCTCGGACTGTTGCCGCGCATTGGCGTGTCTTTGGGGGCTTGTCGCGAGGCTTTGCAAGACCCCGGCACCCAGCGCATTTTGAAGTTGATGGCGCCGGCCCTGCTGGGGGTCAGCGTGGCGCAAATCTCCTTGCTGATCAACACCCAGGTGGCCTCGCACCTGACCCCGGGCAGCGTCAGTTGGCTGAGCTACGCCGACCGCTTGATGGAGTTTCCAACCGCCTTGCTCGGGGTCGCCCTGGGCGTGGTGCTGATGCCGCAATTGGCCGCCGCCAAAGCCAGCGAAGACGCTGAGCGCTACTCGGCCATGCTCGATTGGGGGTTGCGCATCGTGGTCTTGTTGGCCTTGCCTTGTGCGGTGGCCCTGCTGGTGTTTGCCAAACCCTTGGTGGCGGTGCTCTACCACTATGGCGCCTTCACTGCCCAGGATGTGGCACAGACCACCCCCGCCTTGATGGGTTATGGCCTGGGCTTGCTCGGGCTGGTGGCCATCAAGGTGCTGGCGCCGGGCTTTTACGCCAGCCAGGATGTGCGCACCCCTGTGAAGATTGCGGTGGTGGTGCTGGTGCTGACGCAGTTGTTGAACCTGGTGCTGGTACCGCTTTTTGCCCACGCCGGGCTGGCCTTGGCCATCGGCCTGGGTGCCTTGGTCAATGCGGCTTGTTTGTGGCTGGGTTTGCGCAAGCAGGGCCGCTACCAGCCTTTGGCGGGTTGGGGGCGTTTCCTGGCGCAAGTGTCTCTGGCCAGTGCCCTGCTCGGGGTGGGCCTGTGGTGGGTGGCAGGCCACTGGGATTGGACAGGCTTGCAGCAAACACCCTGGCAGCGCGTGGGCCTGATGGCGGGCGTGCTGCTGCTCAGTGCCCTGGGGTATTTCGCCACACTGTATGGGGCCGGTCTGAAACTGCGAGCGCTGTTGCGCCGTTGAAGGCATCATCCTGACCATGGACTTCAAACTTGAAATTCCGACGGCGCTGGCTTACTTCCGATCGCTGGTGCACAGCGATGCAGGCTTTCCTTTGCTGGAAGCGGCAGCCAGCCTGGCGCAAGACGATTACCCCGAGCTCGATATCCAGCAAGTGCTGGGCGACATGGACCAGGTGCAGTCGCGCCTCAAGCGCCGTTTGGCCCGCGAGGTCGACGATCTGGAAAAACTGCGTGTCCTCAACCGTTTCTTTTACGGCGACCTGGGCTTTTCCGGCAACGTGAACGACTATTACGATCCCGACAACAGCTTTTTGAACGTGGTCTTGCGCACCCGGCGCGGCATTCCCATCAGCTTGGCCGTGCTCTGGCTGGAACTGGCTGCGGCGGTGGGCTTGCGCGCCCAAGGGGTGGGCTTTCCGGGTCACTTTTTGGTCAAGGTTCAGTTGCCCGAACCTCATCAGGGGCAGGTCATTCTGGACCCCTTCACGGGCGAATCCTTGTCGCGGGAAGACCTGCTCGAGCGCATGCAACCCCTGCGCACGCCGGCGGGCTTGCCGCGCAGCCTCTCTGCACCCGATGACTTGTTGATGCATTATTTGCGTGCCGCCACACCGCGAGAAATCATTGCGCGCATGTTGCGCAATTTGCAGGAAATCTACCGGGCACAAGGCGATGCGCCGCGTCTCAAGGCGGTGCAAGACAGGCTGGATATTTTGTTGCCTGAGGCGGGCGAACTCAGTCGACCGTGACAGCAGGGCGGTTCTCGCGGGGCTGAATGCGGCCGATGTCGTAGACCTTTTCGCCCAACTGGCGCAAGGTCTGGGCGCAAGCCTCGGCCTGCTCGGCGGCGATCACCACCACCATGCCAATGCCGTGGTTGAAGGTGCGGTTCATTTCCAGGTCATCGATGCCGGCGGTTTTTTGCAGCCAGGCGAACAACTCGGTTTGCGGCCAGCTGCCTTTGACCAGGCGGGCGCCCATGTCATCGGGCAGGACCCGCGGAATGTTCTCCAGCAAGCCGCCACCCGTGATGTGGGCCAAGGCCTTGATGGGGTGCTGGGCCAGGGCAGCCAAGACCGATTTCACATACAAGCGCGTCGGCGCCATGATGGCTTGCTTGAAGGGCTGGCCATCGAGTTGTGCGGGCAGGTCGGCGCCAGCGCGGTCAATGATTTTGCGCACCAGGGAAAAGCCATTGGAGTGCACGCCGCTCGAGGCCAGGCCCAGCACCACATCGCCCGCTTGCACTTGCTGACCGGTGAGGATTTTGGACTTTTCCACCACGCCGACCGCAAAGCCGGCCAGATCGTATTCGCCATCAGGGTACATGCCCGGCATTTCAGCGGTTTCGCCACCAATGAGCGCACAACCCGAGAGCTCGCAGCCTTTGGCTATGCCGCCGACCACAGCGGCGGCGGTGTCCACATCGAGCTTGCCGCAAGCGAAGTAGTCCAGGAAAAACAGGGGCTCAGCGCCTTGCACCAGCACGTCGTTGACGCTCATGGCCACCAGGTCAATGCCGACGGTGCCGTGCATGTTCCACTCAAAAGCCAGCTTCAGTTTGGTGCCCACACCGTCCGTACCGCTGACCAAGACAGGCTCTTGGTAACGCTTGGGCACTTCGAACAAGGCGCCAAAGCCGCCAATGCCGGCCAGCAC
>CAINMN010000200.1 GCA_903850735.1 uncultured Burkholderiales bacterium
CACCCTGGGCTTCTTCATTTTCAACGACCTCGGCGTGGCCGGCGGCCTGGTGCAGATGATTGCGCACGGCTTTGTGTCGGGCGCCATGTTCTTGTGCATCGGCGTGCTGTACGACCGGGTGCATTCGCGTGAAATTGCCAGTTACGGCGGCGTGGTCAACACCATGCCCAAGTTTGCGGCCTTTGCCTTGTTGTTTGCCATGGCGAACTGCGGTCTGCCGGGCACGGCGGGTTTTGTCGGCGAATGGATGGTCATTCTGGGCGCCATCCAAGCCAACTTCTGGTTGGGCGCGGCCGCGGCTTCTGCCTTGATTTTTGGCGCTGCCTACACCTTGTGGATGGTCAAGCGCGTCTACCTGGGCCCGGTGACCAACGACCATGTGCGCGAGCTTGAAGACATCAATGGCCGTGAGTTCCTGATGCTGTCGCTGCTGGCGGTGGCGGTGTTGGCCATGGGCATTGACCCCAAGCCTTTCACCGACGTGATGGACGCCTCGGTGGCCGAGTTGCTGAACCACGTGGCTCAGTCCAAGCTGCCCAAATAAGAGGGATAAGAAGATGATTGACAACCTGAGTTGGGTGACGGCTTACCCTGAAATCTTGCTGCTGGTGATGGCTTGCGTGATTGCGCTGGTCGATCTGGGCGTGAAATCCCCCACCCGCACAGTGACTTATGTCCTGTCCCTGCTGACCCTGGCCGCTGTGGCGCTCTTGCAGGGCCTGTACGCCAGCAGCGGTGCCACGGTCTACAGCTTTGGCAACATGGTGGTGTCCGACCCCATGGGCAACTGGCTCAAATGCTTTGCGGCCATCGCCATGATGGCCACCTTGGTCTACGGGCGCCCTTATGCGGCAGACCGTGACATGCTGCGCGGCGGTGAACTGTTCACCCTGAGCTTGTTCTCCTTGCTGGGCATGTTCGTCATGATTTCCGGCAACAACTTCCTGGTGCTCTACCTTGGGCTGGAATTGCTGACCTTGTCCAGTTACGCTTTGGTGGCCTTGCGCCGTGACAATGGCGTGGCCACGGAAGCTGCCATGAAGTATTTCGTGCTCGGCGCCATGGCCAGCGGCTTTTTGCTCTATGGCCTGTCGATGCTCTACGGCGCCACCGGCTCGCTGGACGTCAACACTGTGTTCCAAGTGGTGGCCTCAGGCCAGGTCAAGCACCAAGTGCTGGTCTTGGGTCTGGTGTTCGTGGTCTGCGGCCTGGCGTTCAAGCTGGGCGTGGTGCCTTTCCACATGTGGATTCCCGATGTGTACCAGGGCGCGCCCACCGCGGTCACCCTGCTGATTGGTGGCGCGCCCAAGCTGGCCGCTTTCGCCATGACCATGCGCCTCTTGGTGGATGGCTTGCTGCCCCTGGCCATCGACTGGCAACAGATGCTGATGGTGCTCTCGGTGGCCTCGTTGCTGGTCGGTAACCTCGCCGCCATTGCGCAGACCAACCTCAAGCGCATGCTGGCGTTCTCGACCATTTCGCAAATGGGCTTTGTGCTGATTGGTTTGCTGTCGGGCGTGGTCAATGGCAACACGGCCTCGGCCGCCAATGCCTACAGCTCGGCCATGTTCTATGTCATCACCTATGTGCTGACCACGCTGGCCAGCTTCGGCGTCATTTTGCTGTTGGCCCGTGAAGGCTTCGAGAGCGAAGAAATTGCTGACCTCGCTGGCCTGAACCAGCGCAGCCCCCTGTACGCTGGCGTGATGGCCGTGTGCCTGTTCTCGCTGGCCGGTGTGCCGCCGCTGGTGGGCTTTTATGCCAAGCTCTCGGTGTTGCAGGCGCTGGTGGCCTCGGGTCAGACCGGCGCGGTGGCCCTGGCCATCTTTGCCGTGATGATGTCGCTGATTGGCGCCTTCTACTACCTGCGCGTCATCAAGGTCATGTACTTTGACAAGCCGCTGACCGCCACCACCGTGTCGGCCGGTGCCGATGTGCGCGTGGTGCTGTCCATCAATGGCGCGCTGATCCTGATTCTGGGCCTGGTGCCGGGTGGGCTGATGGCGCTGTGCGCCCAGGCCATCGTGCAGTCACTCGGTACCTGAGACTTCTTCTTCATCCGTCATGGATGACAAGGCCCTGATCGAGCAACGCCTGCACGGCGTAGAGCTCCTCCAGGGCCATTTTCTTCATGCCTTTCGCGACACGGTGCGCCTGCCCAACGGGCGCGAGGCCACGCGCGAGTATGTGGTGCATCCGGGCGCGGTGATGGTCATTCCCTTGCTCGACGATGGCCGCGTGGTGTTGGAGCGCCAATTCCGCTACCCCGTGCAACAGGTGATGATCGAGTTCCCGGCGGGCAAGCTGGACCCAGGCGAGGAACCTTTAACCTGCGCGCGCAGAGAGTTGCTCGAGGAAACCGGCTACACCGCGCGCGAGTGGGCGCGGGCAGGCGTGTTGCACCCGGTGATCAGCTATTCCACCGAGTTCATCGAGATCTGGTTTGCGCGCGGTTTGCAGGCTGGGCCCCGACAACTCGACGACGAGGAATTTTTGGAGGTGTTCACCGCCACGCCCCAAGAACTGTTGGACTGGTGTCGTCAGGGCCAAGTGACCGATGCCAAGACTTTGACGGGGGCCCTGTGGCTGCAAAAC
>CAINMN010000201.1 GCA_903850735.1 uncultured Burkholderiales bacterium
CCGCAGACGGGCGTGACGTGCGTACAACACCCCAGCCCAGCTGCTGCGCCGTTTCGGCTATGCGAGGATGGGTCACCAGCGCCCTGGCCTGCCCCCAGTTCTGTTCGGGAAACAAGGCGTGCAAATGCCGCAAGGCTTGCGAGCTGCTGAAGAGCCAAATCGAGCCGTCTAGCGCCGCTGCGCGGGCCTGGTCGCATTGCGCGGCATCCCACACAGGCGCACTTCGCACATACGAGGCCAAGCCCTGAACCTGCACGCCGGCCTGGCTCAGTTGCTCGGACAGCCAGTCGCGGCCTTGGCCTGCGCTGCTCGGTGCATCGGCTTCGGTGCCGCGCACCAGCAGCACCTGTTGGCCGGGCTGCACCTGGTGCTGCACCACTTGCCACAAATGTTCGGTGTCAAACTGGCCGGCCTGCGCATCGGGCATGTCCACCAAGGCGGGCGGCACGCCGGCGGCCAGCAAGGCCTGCTGCGTGCCGGGGCCGGTGGCCCAGCAGCGGGTGCTTGCCCAGCTGTGGGTGGGGGAGCGCCAGGCCATCAGGTGCTGTACGGCGGCACGGCTGACAAACATCACCGCTGCCCATTGCGACCAGTTTTGCAAGGCCGCTTGCAGCAAGGCCGGATGGGGTGCCGCTTGAATGTCGATCAAGGGCCAGGAAACCACGGGCTGGCCGCCTTGCGACAAGACCTGGCGCCAGCGCTCGGCCTCTTCGGCGGGCCGCGTCAGAATCCAGCGAACAGGCGCAGCCACGGTGGCGGCAGGCTCAGTGCGCCCCGCCGGCGCGCAGGCGTTCGGCCACCGCCAAGCCGACGCGCTCGGCCGCGGCCAGATCGGCCACTTGTTCGGTCATTTGCGCGGTCACCAAGGTGGCGTGGCCCTGCGGGTCACCCCAGGCGGCGCGCAAGTGCAGGAACTCGCCTTGCTGGACCGCGTGCGCAGCCAGCGGCATGGAACAACTGCCGCCCATGGCGCGGCTGACGGCGCGCTCGGCAGCCACCGACAGCCAGCTGGTCTGGTGCGACAAAAAGGCCAGCGCCGCTTGCACATCGTCGCGCCCGGCGCGAATTTCCAGGCCCAAGGCGCCCTGACCGGCGGCGGGCAACATTTGCTCGGTTTCAAAAATATGGCGGATGCGACTGGCCAGCCCCAGACGCTTCAAGCCTGCCGCGGCCAGCACGATGCCGTCGTATTGGCCTTCATCGAGCTTGCGCAAGCGGGTGTCGAGGTTGCCGCGCAGCGGTTCGATGCGCAGATCGGGCCGCAGGGCGCGCAGCAGCACGGTGCGACGCAAACTGGAGGTGCCCACGACGGCGCCCTGGGGCAAGTCCATGAGGGTGGCGTAACGGGCAGACACCCAGGCGTCGCGCGGATCTTCACGTTCCATCACACCGGCCAGCACAAAGCCCTCGGGCAAATCCATGGGCACGTCCTTCAGGGAGTGCACCGCCAGGTCGGCCCGGCCCTCGGCCAGCGCCAGTTCCAGCTCTTTGACAAACAGGCCCTTGCCCCCCACCTTGCTGAGGCTGCGGTCCAGGATCTGGTCTCCCTGGGTGGTCATACCCAGCAAGGTCACATGGTGCCCCTGCTGTTGCAACAAGGCCTGGACGTGTTCGGCTTGCCACAGAGCCAGGCGGCTTTCTCGGGTGGCGATGGTCAGGGAGAGTGCGCTCAAGGTGAATGCCGTGGGTCTAAAACAGGGATGGCTCGCATGCTAG
>CAINMN010000202.1 GCA_903850735.1 uncultured Burkholderiales bacterium
GCCATCGATCACATCCAGGGTGTTTTCATCCTGTGACTTTTGAATCGACATCAACAAAGTGCGCTCGCCGTTGTAAAGCGCCATGTTCTCCAATTCTTGGGCACCGTCGTTCACGGTGGCCACTTGCGACAGCCGTATCGAAGTCGAACCCTTGCGCGCCACAATGATTTGGCCGAAGTCCTCTGGTCGAACCATGCGGGCCTGAACTTGAATCACCCGGTCTTGCGTGGCGGAACGAACGGCGCCCACCGGGACGTCCTGGTTTTCAGCGCGCACGGCATTGATCACTTGATCGGCGCTCACGCCCAAGGCCTCCATGGCGCGCGGGTTCAGATACAAATTGATTTCACGCTTGGTGCCGCCCACCAATGTGACCGATCCCACGCCGCGCACGTTTTCCAGTCGCTTCTTCAAAACCTGGTCGGCCCAATTGGTCAAGGCCACGCCGGAGAGCGGCGAAGCGCCACCTGACTTGGCATCGGGCAAGACCGCCAGGGACCAAATGGCGCGGCTGGAGGGGTCAAATCGAAGAACCCGGGGCTCTTTGACTTCGCTGCGCAATGTTGGGCGGATGCTCGCCACTTTTTCGCGCACGTCATCCGCGCCTTTGCGTCCGTTGATGTGCAACTGAAACTCAATGACCACCACCGACATGCCTTCATAGCTGCGCGAGGTCAGGGCATTGATGCCAGCAATGGAATTGATGCCTTCTTCAATCTTTTTGCTGACTTCCGACTCCACAATTTCAGGGGAGGCGCCCGGGTATTCGGTGGTCACCACCACCACGGGAAAGTCAATGTTGGGGAATTGATCGATCTTCAGCCGCTGGTAGGCAAACAAGCCCAGAACCACAAACGCCAGCATCAGCATGGTGGCGAAAACCGGGTTCCTCAGGCTGACTTTGGTGAACCACATGGCTCAGCCTCCCGCTGCTTTGACCGGGGTGGTGATCTTGACGGGGGTGCCTTCGCGCAAGCGTCCAACATGGGCGCCCAAGACTTGGCTGCCTTCGCGCAGTCCTTGCACCTCGACCCAGTTTTCAGATTGCGGGTCTTCTCTGGCCGTGCCGCGTGCACCCAACTGAACCGGCACATGGCGCACTTTGAGGTCTTCAATCACTTGCACATAAGGTGCGGGCTGATCGGTGCGAACGGTTTTCACGGGCACAGCCAACGCCGTGCGTTGTTCCGTGCCCAGGACGCCTTCGGCAAACAAGCCTTGCCGCAGGCCGGTGACCTCGCTGATCTGCAAGTACACCAAGACGCTGCGACTGCCTGTCTGTGCGCTGGGGTTGATGCGTTGCACGCGAGCGGCCACCATTTGGCCTTGGCCTTCCACGCTGAGGTGGGCCGTTTGACCGATGCGCACTTTGACGGAGTCTGCGGCACTCAGGGTGGCTTCAACTTCCAGTTGGCTCAGGTCGACCAACTCCAGAATGCGCGCATCAATGGCCAAGCGCTCGCCGTTTTGAGCGGCGCGTGACGCCACCCAGCCGGAAAAGGGCGCCAGCAATTGCGAGTCTTCCAGGGCCTTGCGCGAGACATCGGCGCCTGCCAAAGCAGCACGGTAAGTGGCTTGTGCCGATTGCAACGTGGCCACCGAGGTGTCCAAGGCGGTTTTCGAAATGAAGCCTTGCTCGACCAGGGCACGGTTGTTGTCGAATTGGCGCTGGGCGATGTCCACCTGCGCCTTGGCGGCCTCGGCTTGCTCTTGCGCCTGTCGCACGCGGCGCTGGTACTCCGTGGGGTCGATGCGGGCCAGCACTTGGCCCGCCTTGACGGCATCGCCTTCGCGTACCTGCAGGTCCATCAGTTCGCCCGCAACGCGTGCCTTGACCTGGGCCGTGCGCACAGCGCGCAAGCTGCCTGAAATGGGCAAGCCCAACTGAAGGGCCTGAGGTTTCACAGCCACCATGTCCGAGGCTGCGAATTCCAGCACATCGTTCGCCGGCGCTGCGTTCAGTGCCACGGCGGGCTGGGCTTTGCGAGAGGCCAAGACACGCATGCCAACCACCACCACAGCGACCAACACGCCAACAACCAAGAGGAAACGAACGGCTTTTTTCATCATGTTGTCCCCCTGGGGGCGGGCTGCAGCAGGCCATAGAGCAGGGTGTTCAAATGGGTCCGCAAAAAGGTTTCTGGGTCGAACGAAGGGTTGGTGGCCGAGCACGGGCCCAGCGAGTGCTTCCACATCATGAGGAACATCATGGCAGAGACCAGACTCATGCACACATGGTGCACGTCCATGGCGCGAAATTCTCCCTGCTCAATGCCGCGTTGCAGGATGCGCTCGATCAGGTGTTGTCCAGGTTTGACCACTTCGCGTTCATAGAAGCCGGCAATTTCGGGGAAGTTGCGGGCCTCGCTCATGACCAATTTGGTGATGCCGCCCGCCAGCGTGCTGCCAATTTGCGTCCACCAAGAGGTCAGCCCATAGGCCAGCATGTCGGCGCTGGAGCCCTCAAAGCCTTCAAACTCCTGGTTCCAAGCCATCAAGTGCGTGGACAGGTTGGACTGGATGACCGCCTTGAACAGGTCTTCCTTGGACGAAAAATACAAAAACAGGGTGCCTTTGGAAACGCCGGCCCTTGTGGCAACCTCTTCTGCGCGGGTCGCGGCATAGCCCTTCTCTACAAACAACTCGAGGGCTGCCTGCAGCAATTCGCCTGGGCGCGCTTCCTTGCGACGTTCACGCTTGCTGTGGGCATCGTGAGCAGGAGGGGGGGATACGATGGACATAATTAATGACTGACTGGTTATTAATGTAACCCAAAGGCATCAATACCGTCAAAAAACCTCAGGTCAGGCGCAAGCCCAGCCATTCGCGCAAAACCTGGCGGCTCAGGCCAAGCCCTTGAGCAGATGGCAATGCATCCAACCAGGGGGACCCTGTGCCTCTTGGAATGCCTGTGGGCACCGGCACAACCTTGAAGCCCGCTTCTTCAAAATTACGCACACTGCGCGGCAAATGCCAGGATTGTGTAACCAGGGCGATGCGCTGGACGTTCTGGGGCAACAGCAAGGTGGCCGTCATCTGGGCGTTTTCCCGCGTGTCACGCGATCCGGCTTCCAGCCATTGAAACTTCAGGCCATGGTCTTGCCAGAGCACTTGACTGGCCACCTCTGCCTCGTTCGGGTGAGGCCCTTGGTGCCCCCAACCCTGGCCGCCTGAAAACGCCAGGGGGAGGCGGGTGAGTTTGGCCAGGCGCGCTGCAACCAGGACGCGCTCTTGCGCTTCCAGGGTCAGTTCGTCGGGAATTTGGCGCGCACTGTCTCCCGGGCGAACACCCCCGCCGAGCACCACGATGGCTTGGGTGGCGGCCATTTGCGCAGCACTGGGCGGCATGAAACTTGGCAGGAGCAGTTGGGAGAGCCCCACGGCCACCGTCTGACAACTCAGAAGCCACACCATGGCCACGGCTGCCCAGCACAGTTGGCTGGCCACTCGACGTCGGGGGGCATGGCGCCCCAGCCACAGACCCGCCGCCAGCAACAACAAAGGTCCGGCGGGGGGCAGGATCAGGGCAGAGAGGAAGGGTTTGAGGGCGCTCATGGTGGAGTCTGAGGGATTGTCCTTGAAAATCAGTCGGTCACTAAATGTTCTATTGACAGAACAATGGAACCGATGGAGGATGCGCACCCATGAGCCGCGAAATGCCCTTGCCCAAATACCATCAGGTTTACTTGGTGCTGCGTGAGCAATTGCAAGAAGGGCGCTTCAATGAGGGCTTGCCAGGCGAAATGGCGTTGATGAAACAGTTCGGTGTGGCGCGCGTGACCATTCGCCGTGCCTTGTCACAACTCGCCGGCGATGGCCTGATTGCCCGAGAGCCTGGGCGCGGCACACGACCCTTGCGCGCCAGCGCCTCCCCGCATGCAAAAGCCCAAGCGCCGGAGGGACAACGTGCGCAACTGACCGGCTTGCTTGAGAACCTGGTCAGCATGGGGTTGCGAACCTCGGTCAAGGTTTTGAGCGTTGAAACCATTCAGGCCTCTGTCGAGGTGGCACAAGCGCTGCGATTGAGCGAGGGCGAGCGTGTTCAAAAAGCGGTGCGGGTTCGCAGCACGCGCGAAGGCCCGCTGTCGCACATCACCACCTGGGTGCCGCTGAGCATCGCCAAAGATTTTGGCCGCAAAGAATTGGCCAAAAAGCCCATTCTTTTGCTGCTCGAAGAGTCTGGCGTCAAGGTCGGGCGTGCCGAACAAAGCATTTCAGCGCGCCTGGCCGATGCCCATCTGGCGCAACACCTGGACGTGGCCATTGGTTCCGCTCTGCTGGATGTGCGCCGCTTGATTTTTGACGAGGACGATCAGCCCATTCAATGGTTGCACGGCCTTTACCGCCCGGATCGTTACGAGTACCAGATGCAGTTATCGCGCGTTGGCAGCATCGATGCCAAGGTGTGGATCAGCAAAGAATTGTCAGCCCGTTTTCATTGATGACTTCAAAGGAGATCCTTATGAGCAACCGTCGCACTTTCATGGCGCATTCCGCCGCCGCCGCCACCACGCTGGCGTTTCCATTGGTCGCTGGCGCACAGGCCAAAGCTGTCAAGGTGGGTGTGCTGCACCCCGTGACAGGCGCCTTGGCTTATTCAGGCCAGCAGTGCCGCATGGGCGCTTTGATGGCCATTGAGGACATCAACAAAGCAGGTGGCATCAAGTCACTGGGCGGCGCCAAATTGGAAGCCTTGCTGGGGGATGCCCAGTCCAATCCGCAAGCGGGCAGCGCAGAGATCGAGAAAATGAACGAAGCTGGCGTGAGTGCCGTGGTGGGCGCTTTTGCCTCCGCCATTTGCCTGGCCACCACCCAAGCAGCTGCCAAGTACAACCTGCCCCATGTGGTCGATGTGGGCGTGGCCGACCAAATTGTGGAACGTGGCTTGAAAAACACCTTCCGCTTCGGTCCCGGCTACAAGAAATGCGCGGAAATCGCTGTGGCCAACCTGCACGTGTTGAACACCGCCGCAGGACGTCCTGCCCGCAGCGTCATGATCATTCATGAAGAGTCGCTGTTTGGCACCGGCACGGCCAACTTGCTGTCGCGCGAATTGCCTGGCTACGGCTACGAAGTCAAGGAAGTCATCAAGCATGCCAACCCGACGCGCGATTTCAACAACATCGTGCTGCGCATCAAGCAGGTGAACCCGGACATCGTGATCCCTGCCAACTACTACAACGAATACGCCTTGCTGGTGCGCACCATGCAGCAGCAGAAAGTTGCGCCCAAGGCGATTTACTCGGTGCTCGGCGGCGCTGCCTCGAGCTACAAGTTCGTCAAAGAGTTCCCCGATGCGGCCAACGGCATCATCGACTGCAACCATTGGTTCAACCCCAAGGACAAGCGCTCTGCCGAGTTGAAAAAGCGGGTCGAGGCGCAAGGGCAATTCTTCAGCTACGAAGTGTTCATGACCTACACCGCCATGCGGCTGCTGGCCGACAGCATCGAGCGCGCGAAATCCAGCGACCGCGCCGCCATCATTGATGCCTTGTCCAAGAGCACCTTCTCCGACCACATCATGCCCTACGGCCCGACGCAATTCGTCAACGGCCAGAACATGGGCGCACAACCCTTGATGACCCAGGTGGTCAAGGGTGACATCAAGGTGATCATTCCCCGTGATTACCGCGAAGTCGAGCCGGTGTTCCCTTTGAACGCCTGATTTTCTGAGGCGCATCGGGCATGTTTGATCCCAGTATTTTGTGGGCCTCAGTCCTCAACGGTGTCACCACCGGTGCGGTCTATGCCTTGATTGCGCTTGGCTTGACGCTGATTTACGGCGTGTTGCACATCATCAATTTCGCGCATGGCGCGTCATTGATGATGGCGCTCTACGGTGTTTATTTCTTGAAAGAGCGCCTGGGCATCGATCCCTATTTGGCCTTGCCTGTGGTTGTGCCGCTGATGTTTGTTTTAGGCTATGCCTTGCAACGCGTCGTGATCAACCGCGCCAGCCATGGCAAAGATGAAAACATTTTGCTGGTCACCCTGGGCTTGTCCATCGTCATGGAAAACCTGGCGTTGCTGTTTTTCAAATCTGACACGCGCACGATTGACACGGCTTACACCCTGACCACCTGGTCCATTGGGTCCGCCATGATTTCTTTGCCCAAGCTGGTGGCCTTTGTCGGCGCGCTGGTGGTGTCGGCGCTGTTGTTGTGGATGGTGCGCGGAACCGACCTGGGACGCGCCATCCGCGCTGTCGCCAAAGAGACGCATGGCGCACGCCTCATGGGCATCGATGTGGAACATGTGTACGCCATGTGCTTTGGCATTGGGCTGGCCTGCTTGGGTGCAGCGGCCTGTTTTCTGTTGCCGGCTTATTACGTGAACCCGCAAGTCGGCAATGGTTTCGTATTGGTGGCTTTCACGATTGTGGTGCTGGGTGGCATGGGCAGTTTTGCCGGCGCACTTTTGGGTGGGCTGTTGATTGGGGTTGTGGAGTCGCTTGGGGGCTTGTACCTGGGTGAGTCCTTGGGTCAAGTGGGTATTTTTGTGATCTTCATTGCGGTGCTGCTGTTGCGTCCACAAGGCTTTTTTGGGGCGCGCACATGAAAGATTTGCGCAACGTCATTTTGTTTGTGTTGGTTGTGGCCTTGGTGCCTGTGCTGACAAGCTCTGGGGTGATCCTGAATTTCGTGATGACCGCGCTCTACGCCTGCTTGCTGGCGCAGGCCTGGAACATCCTGGGCGGCTTTGGTGGGCAATTTTCTTTTGGTCATGCCTTGTTTTTCGGCACCGGCGCCTATGCCCAAGCCATTTTGCAATTGCAGTTCAATGTGAACGCTTGGGTGGCCTTGCCTTTGGCCATGGGGGCCAGCGCCATGGTGGGGGCCTGGGTGGGTGCACTGTCGTTTCGCTACGGCTTGAAGGGTTCTTACTTTGCCTTGGTGACGCTGGCGTTTGCCGAGGTCTTCCGCATCGTGGCCCTGTCGGTTCCTTTCACAGGCGCAGGGGTGGGCTTGATGTTGCCCCTTCAATCCTCTTCCGCGGCCATGCAGTTTGGCACTCGCGCAGGCTTTGTCTGGCTGATGCTCGGCTTGGTGACGTTGGCGCTGTGTGTCTCGGTCTGGCTGCGGCATTCCCGCTTTGGCGCCTACCTGCAAGCGGTGCGCGACAACGAAGACGCGGCGCGTGCCATTGGCGTCAATCCTTTTCAGGTCAAGCTGTTGGCCACGGTGCTGTCGGGGGGCTTGATGGGGGCGGGCGGCGCTTTTTATGTTCAGGTGTTTCAGTACATCGATCCCGGCATTGCCTACGGCCCGCACACCTCGGTCGAGGCCTTGGTGGGTGCCATTGTCGGTGGCATGGGGACGTTGTGGGGCCCCGTCGTCGGGGCGCTGGCCCTGCATGTCTTGGCTGACCTGACCCGCAACTTGTTTGGCCAATTGCCGGGCATCAACATGGTGATTTACGGCGCTGTGCTGGTGCTGATCGTCATGTTCTTGCCGCGTGGCATTGCGGGCTCTGGCGTTTCCGTGCGTACGGCCTGGCAACGTTGGACAGGGGGACGCTCATGACGGCTTTGTTGCAAGTGCAGGGCGTGTCCAAATCTTTTGGGGGCTTGCGCGCGGTGCAGGATGTGAGCCTGACGGTGACGCCAGGCAGCCTCACGGCCTTGATCGGCCCCAACGGTGCGGGCAAAACCACCTTGTTTGCCTTGATGTCTGGTTTTTTGCGCCCGGATCAAGGCCAGGTTTCTTTTGCTGGACAAGACATCACCGGGCAAGCACCGCATTTGAATGCCGCCCTGGGTTTGACGCGAACCTTTCAAATTGTGCAGCCCTTTGCCGCCCAAACCGTTCGGGAGAACATCGCGGTGGGCGCCCATTTGCATCTGCCGCAACGCGCGCTGGCTTTGGCGCGCGCGGAAGAGGTGGCCTTGCAAGTCGGCTTGAGCTCGCAGTTGGACAAGCTGGCCAGCGATTTGACGGTGGCAGGTCGCAAGCGCCTGGAGATGGCCCGGGCTTTGGCCGC
>CAINMN010000203.1 GCA_903850735.1 uncultured Burkholderiales bacterium
AGTCGCTGTACGTGGCCAACAACGTCTGCTCGGCCGTCGAGTACTTCCGCAAGCTCGGTGGCAATGTCGGCGTGGCCGGCATGGTGATCAACAAGGACGATGGCACCGGTGAAGCCGCCGCCTTCGCCGCCAACGCAGGCATTCCGGTGCTGGCCGCGATTCCGGCGCACGAAGACATTCGTCGCAAGAGCGCCAGCTACGAAATCATTGGCCGCCCTGGCAGCACCTGGGGCCCCCTGTTTGAAGAGCTGGCCACCCAAGTGGGCCTGGCCCCACCGGTGCGACCCAAGCCGCAAACCCAAGATGAGCTGCTGGGCCTCTTCAGCGCCGACTCGGTGGGCCGCAATGTGGTGCTCGAGCCGGCCACCACCTTCGACATGATGGGCCGTGACGACCTGGTCAAGCCCACCCTCGAAGTGATTTACGACGCCGCCTGACACACCATGGACACAGGCCGCATCATTCCCATCCAGTCCACCGCCATCGAAGGCGATGGCATGGGTTGTCACGCCGGTGGGGAAACCCTGCTGGCCGCCGCCAAGGCCGCAGGGAAATCGGAAACCCTGGCGCAATACGCGCTGGACTATCCCCGCCAACAAGACGCAGGTCCGCATGACCAGCCGCAAAGCATGTGCCCCGCGTTTGGCTCCTTGCGCGTGGGCCTGAGAATGCGCCGCACCGCCACCATCCTGTCAGGCTCGGCTTGCTGCGTGTATGGCCTGACCTTCACCTCGCACTTTTACGGTGCCCGGCGCAGTGTGGGCTATGTGCCGTTCAACTCGGAAACCCTGGTTACTGGCAAGCTGTTCGAAGACATTCGCGATGCTGTTCATGCCCAAGCCGCCGAGGGTGAGCTCGACGCGATCGTGGTCATCAACCTGTGCGTCCCCACGGCCAGCGGTGTGCCCTTGCAACTGCTGCCCAAAGAGATCAATGGCGTGCGCGTCATCGGCATCGATGTGCCGGGCTTTGGCGTGCCCACCCATGCCGAAGCCAAAGACGTGCTGGCCGGCGCCATGCTGCGCTACGCCCGCCAGGAAATTCAAAATGGCCCGGTTGCCGCCCCGCGCGGTGGCCGACAAGACCGCCCCACCATCACCCTCTTGGGCGAAATGTTCCCGGCCGACCCGGTGATCATTGGCCAAATGCTGGCCCCCATGGGCTTGGCCGTGGGCCCCTCGGTGCCCACGCGTGAATGGCGCGAGCTCTATGCCGCACTCGACTGCGCCGCAGTGGCCGCCATCCACCCCTTCTACACCGCCAGCATTCGCGAGTTTGAAGCGGCAGGCCGCAGCATTGTGGGCTCGGCCCCTGTGGGCCTGGAAGGCACGCAAGAGTGGCTGCAAAAAATTGGCGAAGCTTGCAATATTGCGCCGGACCTGATTGCCAAGTCGCGCAATGACGCGCTGCACGGCCTGCGCGACATGCTGTCGCGCCAGTCGATCAAAGGCCGCATCACCCTCAGTGGCTACGAAGGCTCCGAGTTGCTGGTGGCGCGCTTGTTGATTGAATGCGGCGCCGAAGTCCCTTATGTGGGCTCGGCCTGCCCGGCCACGCCCTGGAATGCACACGATGCAGAATGGTTGCGCGCCAAAGGCGTGCAAGTGCAGTTCCGGGCCTCGCTCGAGCAAGACATGGCCGCGGTGCATGCCTTCCAGCCCGACCTGGCCATTGGCACCACGCCCATCGTGCAAAAAGCCAAACAGCTTTGCATCCCCTCGCTGTATTTCACCAACCTGATTTCCGCACGCCCGCTGATGGGGGTCGCCGGTGCCGGCTCGCTGGTGCAAGTGGTGCAAGCGGCCATTGGCAACAAGGCGCGCTTTGACGCCATGAAGTCGTTCTTTGGCGACGCCGGTGCAGGCCACGCGGCAGGCGTCTGGGAAGGGGTCCCCAAGGACCGTCCCGAGTTCAAGGCGGAAACCCGTCGCCAGCTGGAAAAGCTGATGAAGAAACGCAAAGCAGAGGAGATGGGCTGATGCTGATCCTCGACCACGATCGTGCGGGCGGCTACTGGGGCGCCGTTTATGTCTTCACGGCCATCAAAGGCCTGCAAGTCGTCATTGACGGCCCCGTGGGTTGCGAAAACCTGCCCGTCACCTCGGTCTTGCATTACACCGATGCCTTGCCACCGCATGAGCTGCCCATTGTGGTGACCGGCCTGGCCGAAGAGCAACTCGGCCGCGAAGGCACCGAAGGCGCGATGAAGCGCGCCCATGCCACCCTCGACCCGGAATTGCCGGCGGTGGTGGTCACCGGCTCGATTGCCGAAATGATCGGTGGCGGCGTCACCCCCGAAGGCACCAACATTCAGCGCTTCTTGCCGCGCACCATCGACGAAGACCAGTGGCAATGCGCCAACCGCGCCATGTACTGGCTGTGGAGCGAATACGGCCTGCGCAAAGTCCCGGCCCGCAAGCCCTTCGCCGAGCGCCCTGCAGGC
>CAINMN010000204.1 GCA_903850735.1 uncultured Burkholderiales bacterium
CCTCTACACCGACGAGGGCCAAGACATTGCGGGCAAAAACTTTTACCGCCCCATCTCTGCCAAAGCGCAGGCCAAGTACGTCAAGCAGTTGCCCGCATTGCCCTTGTTCACCATCGACCAAGCGTTTGGGGGCTGGGCCAAGGCCGACAAAGACCATTTCGCCGATGGCGCGAGCTTTGACCAGATTTACCTGAAGAAATAATCTGAGCGCCCACCCATGAATGCGACTTTCAGAGGCCGCGGCCATCAACCCGCGCGGGTGCTCCCTGGCTTCCACATCACCTTGGGTTTCACGATCACCTACCTCAGCTTGATCGTGTTGATTCCTTTGTCGGCCTTGGTCTTCAAAACCTTCAGCCTGAGCCTGGAGCAGTTTTGGGCTGCGGTCACCGGCCCGAGGGTGATGGCCTCTTACCGCCTGACTTTTGGCGCGTCATTTTTGGCGGCCTTGGTCAATGGGGTGTTTGGCTTGTTGCTGGCTTGGGTGCTGGTGCGCTACGACTTTGTGGGCAAAAAGTTTGTCGACGCCATGGTCGACCTGCCATTTGCCTTGCCCACTGCAGTGGCTGGCATTTCACTGACGGCGCTGCTCGCCAGCAACGGCTGGGTGGGCCAGTATTTGGAGCCCTGGGGGGTTCAACTCGCCTTCAACCCCAATGGGGTGGTGTTGGCCTTGATTTTCATTGGCCTGCCCTTTGTGGTGCGCTCCGTTCAACCGGTGCTCGAAGACGCCGAAAAAGAGTTGGAAGAGGCCGCCACCTGCTTGGGCGCAACCCGCTGGCAAAGCTTCAGCCGGGTGATCTTTCCCACCATTGCCCCCGCTTTGCTCACCGGCTTTGCCATGGCCTTTGCCCGTGCCATTGGTGAATATGGGTCGGTGATTTTCATCGCTGGGAACATGCCCATGGTGTCGGAGATCACGCCCTTGATCATTGTGAGCAAGCTCGAGCAATACGACTATGCCGGTGCCACCGCTGTGGCCGTGGTGATGCTGGTCATCTCCTTTGTGCTGCTGCTGGTGATCAATGCCTTGCAGGCCTGGCAGCGTCGCCAAATGGGGGGTGCGACATGAGCGGCACATCGCACACCGCACGCCCTACCCATTCGGGCACCAGCGAGCCCGCATGGGTGCGACGCGGCCTGATTGGACTGGCCTTGGTGTTTGTGTTTTTGTTTTTGCTGCTGCCGTTGGCGGCCGTGTTCACTGAGGCCTTGCGCAAAGGCTGGGACGCTTACTGGACGGCACTGCAAGAACCCGATGCCTGGTCGGCCATTCGCCTGACCTTGATCACCGCGCTGATTGCGGTGCCCATGAACCTGGTGTTTGGTGTGACTGCGGCTTGGGCCATTGCCAAATATGAATTCAAGGGCAAGGCATTTTTGACCACCTTGGTGGACTTGCCGTTCTCGGTCTCGCCCGTGGTGGCCGGCTTGATTTATGTGCTGATGTTTGGCGCCCAAGGATGGTTTGGGCCGTGGCTGCGGGCCCACGACATCCAGATCATTTTTGCCGTGCCCGGCATCATTTTGGCCACGGTGTTTGTCACCTTCCCCTTCATCGCCCGCGAGCTGATTCCGCTCATGCAAGCGCAAGGCAACGACGAAGAACAAGCCGCCATCGTGCTGGGCGCCACCGGCTGGCAGACCTTTTGGTATGTGACGCTACCCAACATCCGCTGGGGTTTGATGTATGGCGTGATTTTGTGCAATGCCCGCGCCATGGGCGAATTCGGCGCGGTGTCGGTGGTGTCGGGCCACATCCGGGGCGAAACCAACACCATGCCCTTGCATGTGGAAATTTTGTACAACGAATACCAATCCGTGGCCGCTTTTGCGGTGGCGTCGCTGTTGGCGGGCTTGGCCCTGGTGACGCTGCTGATCAAGTCGGTGGTCGAGTGGCAGCACGCCCGCCAACTCAAAGCCATGGCCGACTTGCCAGACGA
>CAINMN010000205.1 GCA_903850735.1 uncultured Burkholderiales bacterium
ACGCCGCAGTTTCATTGAAAACAATGCCCAAGATTTGGCCACTGAAGACCTGATCACCCCCACCGACATGGTGGTGACGCTCTCTCACAGTGGCTACATCAAGAGCCAGCCCTTGTCCGAATACCGCGCGCAAAAGCGCGGCGGGCGCGGCAAGCAAGCCACGGCCACCAAAGAAGACGACTGGATCGACCAACTCTTCATTGCCAACACCCACGACTACATTCTGTGCTTCTCCAACCGGGGCCGGTTGTACTGGCTCAAGGTGTGGGAAGTGCCAGCGGGTTCGCGCGGTTCGCGCGGCCGCCCCATCGTCAACATGTTCCCGCTGCAAGAAGGCGAGAAAATCAACGTGGTGTTGCCGCTCACCGGCGAGATGCGCACCTTCCCCAGCGACCACTATGTGTTCATGGCCACCTCCATGGGAACGGTCAAGAAAACCGCACTGGACGAATTCAACAACCCGCGCAAGGCCGGCATCATTGCCGTCGACCTGGACGAAGGCGACTTCCTGATTGGCGCCGCCCTCACCGACGGCCAGCACGACGTGATGCTGTTCAGCGATGGCGGCAAGGCCGTTCGCTTTGACGAAAACGATGTGCGCCCCATGGGCCGCAACGCCCGCGGCGTGCGCGGCATGATGCTCGACGAAGGCCAAAGCGTGATCGCCATGCTGGTTGCCGAAGACGAGCAGCAAAGCGTGCTCACCGCCACCGAAAATGGTTACGGCAAGCGCACCAACATCACCGAGTACACCCGCCACGGCCGTGGCACCAAGGGCATGATTGCGATTCAACAGTCCGAGCGCAACGGCAAAGTGGTGGCCGCCACCCTGGTGCGTGTGGAAGACGAAATCATGCTGATCACCGACCGCGGTGTCTTGGTGCGCACCCGCGTGTCTGAAATTCGCGAGTTGGGCCGCGCCACCCAAGGCGTGACCCTGATTGCGCTGGACGAAGGCGCCAAGCTCAGTGGCCTGCAACGCATTGTGGAAAACGACGCTGCCGTCGCCGACGGCGATGATGATGAGGGCGAAGAAGGCGGCGAAGCCCCCAGCGCTGCGGAGTGATGCGGGCATGACGCGCCACTTCAATTTTTCAGCAGGTCCTGCCGCCATGCCCCTGGAGGTGTTGCAACAGGCCGCCGCTGAGATGACCGACTGGCATGGCAGCGGCATGGGCGTGATGGAAATGAGCCATCGCGGCAAAGAGTTTATTGCCATTTATGAACAAGCCGAGGCCGACTTTCGCGCGCTGCTGAACATCCCTGCGCATTTCAAAATTCTGTTCATGCAAGGCGGCGGCATTGCCGAAAACGCCATCGTGCCGCTGAACCTCAGCCGAGGCGGCAAGGTCGATTTTGTGGTGTCGGGCAGCTGGAGCGAGAAGTCCTTTCAAGAAGCGGCACGCTACTGCCAGCCGCTCTTGGCGGCCAGCGGCAAAGCGTCTGAATTCACGGCGCTGCCCGCCCCGGGCAGCTGGCAACTGAGTGCCGACGCGCAGTATGTGCACCTGTGCTCCAACGAAACCATTCATGGCGTCGAGTGCCATGAGCTGCCGGACCTGAAAGCCTTGGGCAGCGCTGCGCCGCTGGTCATCGACTTTTCCTCGCATGTGCTGTCGCGTTCGGTCGATTGGTCGCGCGTGGGCCTCGCTTTTGGCGGCGCCCAGAAAAACATCGGCCCCGCCGGCGTCACGCTGGTGGTGGTGCGCGAAGACTTGCTGGGCCATGCCTTGCCGGCCTGCCCCAGCGCCTTCGACTACAAGCTGGTTGCGCAAAACGACTCGATGTACAACACGCCGCCCACCTACGGCATTTACATGGCGGGACTGACCTTCCAGTGGATTTTGCGCCAGCGCGAAGGTACGCTGCAGGGCGTGGCCGCACTGGAGCAGCGCAACATTGCCAAAGCCCAGTTGCTCTATGACGCGGTGGATGCGTCCAGCTTCTATGAAAACCGCGTGTCGCCCGCCAGCCGCTCGCGCATGAACATCCCGTTCTTCTTGAAGGACGAGTCGCGCAACGACGCCTTCCTGGCCGGCGCCAAAGCCCGTGGCTTGCTGCAACTCAAAGGGCACAAGTCGGTGGGTGGCATGCGTGCCAGCATTTACAACGCCATGCCCCTGGAGGGCGTGCAAGCGCTGGTGGACTACCTGCGCGAGTTTGAAAAGAGCCACACATGAGCAGCCAACCCATTCAGTCCGAAGGCCTGGGCGTTTTGCGCCAGCAAATTGACGCGCTCGATCAGCAGCTGTTGTCGCTGCTGAACCAGCGCGCCAAGGTGGCCGAAGCCGTGGGCGAAATCAAGCGCCAGGAAGGCTCGCCCTTCTTCCGCCCGGACCGGGTGGCGCAGGTCATCGCCAAAATTCAAGGCGCCAACCAAGGCCCGCTGCAAAACCAGCATGTGGCCGCCATCTGGCGTGAAATCATGTCGGCCTGTTTGGCGCTGGAAGCGCCGCAACGCGTGGCGGTGCTGGGCCCGCAAGGCACGTTCTGCGAGCAAGCCGCCATCGAATTTTTCGGCAGCGCCGCCAACCTGATTTACTGCGCCAATTTCGACGAAGTGTTTCACGCCACCGCGGCGGGCACCGCGCAGTACGGCGTGGTGGGCATGGAAAACTCCACCGAGGGCGTGGTGGCCCGCTCGCTCGACCTGTTCTTGCGCTCACCGGTGCATGTGGTGGGCGAAGTCAGCCTGTTGGTGCGCCACAACCTGCTGCGCCAATCGAACTCGCTGCAAGACATTGAGGTGGTGATGGCGCATCCGCAGGCCCTGGCACAGTGCCAGGCCTGGCTGTCGCAACATTTGCCCCATGCAGAACGCCGCGCAGTCTCCAGCAATGCCGAAGGCGCGCGCCTGGCCGCCACCAACCCAGCCTGGGCCGGCTTGGCCAGCGAGCGCGCCGCAGCGCAATTCGGCCTGCACATCGTGGCACACGCCATCCAGGACGAGGCCTACAACCGCACCCGTTTTGCCGTGATCTGCCTGCCGCAAACTCTGGCCACGCCGCCCGCCTCCGGCCGCGATTGCACCAGCCTGGTGGTGTCGGTGCCGAACCGGCCCGGCGCCGTCCATGACCTGCTGGTGCCGCTGAAAAACAATGGCGTGTCCATGACCCGCTTTGAGTCGCGCCCCGCCAAATCAGGCCAGTGGGAGTACTACTTCTACATCGACATCCAGGGCCATATTTCTCAGCCGCATGTGGCGGCGGCCCTGCAGGAACTGCAAGGCCTGTGCGCCTTCTACAAAGTGCTGGGGTCCTACCCCGTCAACGAATGAAGTTCGAGCGGCTCGCGCTGATCGGCTGCGGCCTCATGGGTGGCTCGTTTGCGCTGGCCTTGCGCGCGCAAGGCTGCGTGAACGAGATCACCGGCTTCAGCGCATCTCAGGCCACGCGCCAACGCGCGCTGGCCTTGAAGGTGATTGACCGCGCTTGTGACAGCATTGGCCAAGCGGTTGAGGGGGCCGATCTGGTGCTGTTGGCCGTGCCTGTGCGCGCCACCGAAGCCTGCCTGCAAGCCTTGCGCACCACGCTCTCTCCCCAAGCCTTGCTGATGGATGTGGGCTCCACCAAATGCGATGTGGTCGCTGCGGCACGTGCATCCCTGGGAGAGCGTCTGCCTTGCTTTGTGCCTGCGCATCCGATCGCTGGCAAGGAAGTCGCTGGCATCGAGCACGCCGAGGCGACGCTCTACCAACAACGCAAAACCATCCTCACCCCGTTGCCTGAAACACTTACAGGTCATGTGCAGTTGGCGCGTGAAGTTTGGGAGCGCGTGGGCAGCACGGTCTCCGAACTCAGCCCTGAAGCCCACGATGCAACCTTTGCGGCCGTGAGCCACTTGCCCCACTTGCTGGCCTTTGCCGCCATCAATGCCTTGCTGGCTCAACCGCAGGGCCATGCCATGTTGCAAATGGGTGGGCCGGGTTTTCGCGACTTTTCTCGCATTGCGGCCAGCGCACCCGCGGTTTGGCGCGACATCCTGCTGATGAACCAGCAGGAAGTGCTGGCCCAGTCACGCCATTTCCGCACGGCCTTGGCGCAACTGGAAAACGCCATTGAAACGCAAGATGCCACAGCGCTTGAGCAACTGATTGAGCAAGCCAGTGTGGCCCGTGCGGCTTGGCAACTCAATGGCTTGAGCGATCCCAGCGACGCCGCCTGAAGCCTTTACCCCGAGCCACTTCCATGTACGCCACGGCCTTCCTTGACCTTCCCGCCCTCAGCGGTGCCTCGGGCGCAGTGTTGCTGCCGGGCTCGAAAAGCATTTCCAACCGGGTGCTGCTGCTCTCTGCCTTGTGCGAAGGCACCACCACCGTCCACGACCTGCTGGACTCGGACGACACCCGCGTGATGCTCGCCGCCTTGCGGCAATTGGGCTGCGGCGTGGCACAAGACGGCACCACGGTCACCATCACGGGACTGGGCGGGCGCTTGCAAAAAACGCAGGCTCTGGAATTTTTCATGGGCAACGCCGGCACCGCCATGCGCCCCTTGACTGCCGCCCTGGCCGTGATGGGCGGCGACTTCACGCTCAAGGGCGTGCCGCGCATGCATGAGCGCCCCATTGGCGATTTGGTGGATGCGCTGCGTCTGTTGGGTTGTCACATCGACTACCTGGGCAACGAAGGCTACCCCCCGCTGCGCATCCGTGAGCCGAATCTGGTGCTGGAGGCGCCCATTCAGGTGCGCGGCGATGTGTCCAGCCAATTTCTGACGGCGTTGCTGATGGCGCTGCCCCTGGCCGCCGAACAACGCGCCATCACCATCGACGTGGTGGGCGAGCTGATTTCCAAGCCCTACATCGAGATCACCCTGAAACTGTTGGCACGCTACGGCATTGCGGTGCAGCGCGAGGGCTGGTCGCGCTTTGTCATTCCGGCGGGCAGCCATTACCGCAGCCCTGGCAGCATCCATGTGGAAGCCGATGCGTCCTCGGCCAGCTACTTCATCGCGTTGGGCGCGCTGGCAGATGGCCAGGGCATCACGGTACAAGGCGTGGGCGTTGACTCCATTCAGGGCGACATTCGCTTTGTGGAGGCGGCGCAGTTGATGGGCGCACAGGTCTCCAGTGGACCGAACACCTTGCACATTCAGCGTGGCGCGTGGCCGCTCAAGGGCATCGACCTCGATTGCAACCACATCCCCGATGCCGCCATGACCCTGGCGGTCATGGCCCTGTATGCCGACAGCCCCACCACGCTGCGCAACATTGCCAGCTGGCGGGTGAAAGAAACCGACCGCATCGCGGCCATGGCCACCGAATGCCGCAAGCTCGGCGCCACCGTCGAAGAAGGCCCCGACTGGCTGCGCATTCACCCCTTGCCCGCCGGCGCTTGGCGCGCGGCCAGCATCCACACCTACGACGACCACCGCGTCGCCATGTGCTTCTCCCTGGCCGCCTTCAATGCAGACCAGGTACCGGTGCGCATTGAAGACCCCAAGTGCGTGGCCAAAACCTTCCCCGACTACTTTGAAGCCTTGTTCTCCGTGGCGCAGGCGCACACTGTCCCCGTGATTTGCATCGACGGCCCGACCGCTTCGGGCAAGGGCACGCTGGCGGCGCGCCTGGCGCACACCCTGGGCTACCACTACCTCGACTCGGGTGCGCTCTACCGCCTGACCGGGCTGGCAGCCACCCGCGCCGGCCTGCCGCTGGATGCCAGCGCCGAACCAGCCATCGCCGACCTGGCCCGCACCCTGCCGGTTCGCTTTCAAGGCGAGCAAGTCTGGCTGGGAACCGACGATGTGTCCGAGGCCATTCGCACCGAAGAGGCCGGCATGAACGCCTCGCGCGTCTCGGCCTTGCCCGCCGTGCGCACGGCCTTGGTCGCCTTGCAGCACCGCTTTCGCCAGCTGCCGGGCCTGCTGGCCGATGGCCGTGACATGGGCACCGTGATCTTTCCGGATGCCCCTTTGAAGGTGTTTTTGACGGCCAGTGCCGCCAAGCGCGCCGAGCGGCGTCATAAGCAGTTGATTTCAAAGGGTTTTTCGGTTACACTCGACAGTCTTCGTGCTGACTTGGAAGCGCGCGACGCTCGGGACTTGTCTCGCAGCGTGGCACCTTTGAAGCCAGCGCAAGAGGCGCTGTCCCTCGACAACTCCGAGTTGTCCATCGAAGCCTCGGTGGACCAGGTGTTGGCCTGGTGGCAACGCACACAGCCGTTCTGATTCGTCAGTGCGACTGCCCCGGCCCTGTTCGCTCCCGCCGCGCTGCATGCGCACTGGCGAACAGGATCACACAACTTAACCTGCGGTCCTGCCGCAACCCACCGCCGACAACAGAACCCTGTCGTTCAGCAATGGTGCTGACTTCTTCCCTGTTGACGGTCAAGGAAAAACATGTCTGAATCTTTTGCCGCCCTGTTTGAAGAATCCCTGAAGCGCGCCGAAATGCGCACGGGTGAAGTGATCACCGCCGAAGTGGTGCGTGTCGAGCACAACCACGTCGTGGTGAACGCTGGCCTCAAGTCCGAGGCTTATGTGCCCATCGAGGAATTCAAGAACGACCAGGGCGAAATCGAAGTCCAAGCTGGCGACTTCGTGTCTGTGGCCATCGGCAGCGTTGAAAACGGCTATGGCGACACCATCCTGAGTCGCGACACCGCCAAGCGCCTGGCTTCCTGGCTGTCCCTGGAAAAAGCGCTGGAGTCTGGCGAGTTCGTCACCGGCACCACCAGCGGCAAAGTCAAGGGCGGCCTGACCGTGCTGGTCAATGGCATCCGCGCCTTCTTGCCCGGTTCGCTGATCGACACCCGCCCCATCAAGGACTTGTCTCCCTATGAGAACAAGACCATGGAATTCAAGGTCATCAAGCTCGACCGCAAGCGCAACAACGTGGTGCTGAGCCGCCGCGCCGTGGTGGAAGCCTCCATGGGCGAAGAGCGCGCCAAGCTGATGGAAACCTTGAAAGAAGGCTCCATCGTTCACGGCGTGGTCAAGAACATCACCGAGTACGGCGCATTTGTCGACCTCGGCGGCATCGACGGCCTGCTGCACATCACCGACATGGCATGGCGCCGTGTCCGTCACCCTTCTGAAGTGGTGCAAGCCGGTCAGG
>CAINMN010000206.1 GCA_903850735.1 uncultured Burkholderiales bacterium
CAAGTAGCCGCCGGTTATTGCGTGTACGGCCCGCAAACCACCTTGGTGCTGACGGTAGGTGCGGGGGTCGCCATGTTCACACTGGACCGCGAGCAAGGCTCGTTTGTGCTGACCCAGGAAAACGTGACCATCCCCGAAGACACCAAAGAGTTCGCCATCAACATGAGCAACATGCGCCACTGGGACGCCCCGGTGCGCCGCTACATCGACGAATGCCTGCAAGGCAAGGAAGGCCCTCGCGGCAAAGACTTCAACCTGCGCTGGATCGCCTCCATGGTGGCCGATGTGCACCGCATCCTGACCCGCGGCGGCATCTTCATGTACCCCTGGGACAAGCGCGAGCCCCACAAACCCGGCAAGCTGCGCCTGATGTACGAAGCCAACCCCATGAGCTGGCTGGTCGAACAAGCCGGCGGGGCCGCCACCAACGCCAAGCAACGCATCCTGGACATCGAACCTGGCCAACTGCACGAGCGCGTCAGCGTGGTCCTGGGCTCGAAGAACGAGGTCGAGCGCGTCACCCGTTACCACTCTGAAAATTAAGTAGAATCACCTTTTAAGCCGGTGTAGCTCAGTCGGTAGAGCAGCTCATTCGTAATGAGAAGGTCGCGTGTTCGATTCATGTCTCCGGCACCATTTTGAAATGGCCTGAATAAACATTCAGGCCATTTTTTTGCCTGTGCAATTCCCAAACAGGGCGCTGAAGCTTCGCACTCTTACAAATCAAAGGCTGTAAACTTAATTTATTTATACTATTTAAGTGTTATAAAAATGAACTCTTTCACTTGATCCAATGTCCCATGAGTTCAAAACCATCATTTGTCTTCAAAGCATTTGACGAAAAAAGTTTTCAAAGCACGGCAGAGGTTTGGACGCAAGAGGCGCTGAACGGTTTGGCCTTCCCGTCGGAAATCGAGCAATTGATGGCGTGGGCAGCCCGTCACTTGGCTCACCAAGAGGATGCGTCTGTGGCCTACGGCATCTTTTCGCCTGATAGCAAAGTGGCTGTTGCGATTTGCGAAATTGTGGTGACCCGAAAAAGCGTTCGCAGCAAATGGATCAAAATGTTGCGCGTCAGACTGTGTCCCCGAATTGATGATGCGCTCAATTCGACAAGTGAGGCGTCAAGCGCTGGCTTGCGCGATGCTTTGGAAATTTTTATTCAAGCCACATTGGGAACCTTTAAGCTGGGGAAAGTAGCGCAAGCGAACACCATCAAAATCTACGGTCGCACCAGGCAACAAGCGGACTTTCTCCGGTTTTTAGGCGTGGAACTTGAAAAACTGCCACATAATCCGATGATGGTTGCCATGGAAGGAAAGTTCCTGGTTGTTCAATCGGCCTGAGGAGAAGTGATGAAAACCGCGTCCAAAGATTCCAGCCCAACCCTGGTCGTCGATTTCCCCTCGGACCAAGCATTGCGCTCGGCCGTCCTACGGGCTGTTGAAAATGCGGGCACCGATTTGTTCAAAACTTTTTTGAACGATTACAAACAAGCCACAGAAACGGTCGCCCAAGCTGCATAAAAGCACCCGTCAGCCCTGACCTGATCCATCACGCCAAGTGACGTTGGCGTTGCTTCCCCTCCATGCGCCACCCCGTCTCCCTCCCCCACGCCAGCCGACTGGTCAACCATGGCCCCACCGTGATCGTCAGCACCGTCCATGAAGGCCGGCGCAACCTGATGGCGGCGGCCTGGTCCATGCCGGTGGAGTTCACACCACCACGCATTGCCGTGGTGATCGACAAAAGCACCTACACCCGCGAACAACTGCGCGCCACCGGCCAGTTGGCGCTGAACATTCCCTGCCGGTTGCAGGCGGACCTGACCTTCACCGTGGGCAGCGTCAGCGGGCGGGCCGACCCGATGCCAACGCAAGACAAATTCAGCCGCTATGGCTTGACATCCTTTGCTGGCCCTGAACTTGGCCTGCCCTTGCTGGAAGGCTGCATTGCCTGGCTGGAATGCAAGCTCATCGAAGAGGCCCACATCCAAGACGCCTACGACACCTTCTTCGTGGAGGTGGTCTCCGCCCAGGCCGATGATCGGGTGTTCGTCAATGGACGCTGGTCGTTCCGTGCCGACAACCCAGACTTGCACACCCTGCACCACCTCGGCGCTGGCGTGTTCGCCGTTCCCAGCGAAACGCTGCAGGGCAAACTCTTGGACTGAGTTTCGCGCTGACCGACACCCTGGCGACTCTTGCGGCGCCAGCCCCGTGTTAAAAAAGCGCCATGAACACCAGCACCCCCCCCGTCATCCCCTGGCAGGAAACCATTTTTACCACCCTCAAGCAGGGTGGCATCCAACAAGTGGCCTATGTGCCCGACGCAGGCCACGCCCACGTGATTCGGCGCGTGCAAGCCGACCCCGACATGCGCGACATTGTGCTGACCACCGAGGAAGAAGGGGTCGCCCTGGCCGCCGGCGCCTGGTTGGGCGGGCAACGCGCTGCGCTGCTGATGCAAAGCAGTGGCGTGGGCAATTGCGTCAACATGTTCTCGTTGTTGCGAAGCTGCCGCTTTCCCTTTCTGACCCTGGTGACCATGCGGGGCGAGTACGCCGAGTTCAACAACTGGCAGTGCCCCATGGGGCAAGCCACCCAGGGCGCACTCGAACTGATGGGCATCACGGTGCTGCGCGCCTCCACCCCCGAGGAAGTCGAAGACTTGGTCGGTGCCGCGGTGGACGCGGCTTTCGAAGGCGGCCAGCAAGTGGCCGTGCTGTTGTCACAACGCCTGATCGGCCGCAAGAAATGGATTCGCCAATGAGCACCTCACCCGCCATCACAAAAGCCACCATCGAACGTCGCGCCTTCGTCGCCGATTTGCTCAAGGCCTGCCCCCAGGCCCTGGTCATCACCGGCCTGGGCTCACCCACCTACGACGTCTTCGCCGCGGGCGACAGCGCCAACCACTTTTATTTGTGGGGCGCCATGGGCGGCACCACCGCCATGGGTCTGGGCCTGGCCTTGGCCCAGCCCGAGCGGCCGGTGCTGATCGTCACTGGCGATGGCGAACAACTCATGGGCATGGGCAGCTTGGCCACGGCCGCCGCTCAACAACCCCAAAACCTGTCCATCGTCGTGCTGGACAACGGCCACTTTGGCGAAACCGGCATGCAGCGCAGCCACACCAGCTTGGGCACCCGCCTGGCCGACGTGGCCAAAGCCTGCGGTGTCAGCCATGCGCAGGAAGTCTTTTCAGAAAGCGAGCTGCCGGCTTTGGCGCAACGCATCAACGCGCGCAGTGGCATGCTGCTGGCCCAAGTGCACATTCGCCAGGACGAGATTCCTCGCGTGCTGCCCTCGCGCGACGGCGTCTACCTGAAGAACCGCTTCCGCGAAGCCCTGGGCTTTCCCTGCTGAGCGGCGCGCGCTGCCGCAAGTCCTAAAATCGCAGGCATGGCAGACAAAGAGAAATTGGTCAAAGAAGTTCGGTACGACCCGTTCGACCTGATCTTGGGCATTTTCTTTGCCTGCCTTACCCTGGTCATTCCCATCGCCACGGTCACCACCGATGGCAAGGTTTACTTTTTTCACCTGATGTCACAGGCCGTGATGATGATGCTCAGCGCCTTTTTCTTTTGGCGCTGGTTTCGCGGCTGGCGTGCCCGTCCCAAGGATCCCACATGACTGCTCTGCACACGGCCCTCTGGCGCAAAGTCCTGCCACTCCTGTTGGCCCCCATGGCCGTGATGGCACAAGGCGATGGCTGGCCCAACAAGCCCGTGAAAATGATTGTGCCCATCAATGCCGGTGGTGGCACGGCCGACCCCTTGTCTCGCGTGCTCTCGGAAGAACTGGGCAAAGTGCTGGGCCAGCGCGTGGTGATTGAAAACCGCGGTGGCTCCAACGGCAACATTGGCGCCGCAGCTGCGGCCAAATCGCCCAACGATGGCTACACCGTGCTGTTTGCCTGGGCCGGCACCCTGGCCACCAACATCAGCCTTTACAAGAACTTGCCCTTTCACCCTGTCAACGATTTCGACCCGGTGGTCTTGCTCGGCGGCGTCTCCAACATTCTGGTGGTGAACAACAGCTTTCCGGCCAAGAACATGAAGGAATTCACCGAGCAAGTCCGCAGCCAGCCAGGACGCTTCAACTATGCCTCGTCCGGCAACGGCAGCTCCATGCACCTGGCGGCCGAGCTGTTCAAAAAGCAAACCCAGACCTTCATCGTGCATGTGCCCTACAACAACGTGGGCAATGCCACCGGCGACCTCATCACCAACCAGGTCCAGTTCATGTTTCACCTGATCACCGGCGCACAAGGCGCGGTCAAATCAGGTCAGGTGCGACCGATTGCGGTGTTGGCGCCGCAGCGCTCACCGGTGCTGCCCGACGTGCCCACCATGAAAGAGCTGGGCTTCCCGATCGAGTCGCAAACCTGGTTCGCGCTGCTGTTTCCCAAAGGCGCACCCGCAGAAGCCGTCACCAAACTGAATCAGGCCGTCAACAAATTGTTGGCAGACCCTGCGGTGCGCCAACGCTTCATGGGCATGGGACTGGAGCCCGCTGGCGGTACGCCCGACACCCTGGCCAAGCACCTGGACAGTGAAATTCGCAAGTGGGCGGAGGTGGTGAAATACTCTGGCGCCTCGGTCGATTGAAAGCGAACCCAACCGTGGCACAAGCCCAAGGACTCGCAGCGCTGGAAGCGCGATTGGCCCAAGACCTGGCCTGGTTGGAGCTGCCACCCAAAGCCTGGATCCCCCCACAGACACACGACGGCCAAGCGGTGCTGGACGTGGTCGTGATTGGCGGCGGCATGGCAGGCCTCACGGCAGCCACCGCCTTGAAGATGCTGGGCATTCAAGCGGTCGTGCTGGACAAAGCCAGCGCGGGCCAAGAGGGCCCCTGGGTCACCTCCGCTCGCATGGAAACCCTGCGCTCGCCCAAGGTCCTGACTGGGCCGGCGCTGGGATTGCCCGCCCTGACCTTCCGGGCCTGGTATGAGGCGCAGTTTGGCGTGACCGCATGGGAGGCGCTGGACAAAATTCCGCGCCCCCAATGGATGGATTACCTGCGCTGGTTCCGTCGCGTGATGGCGGTCGACCTGCGCAACGACCATGCCGTCGAGGCCATCGAGCCCACCAACGAAGGCCATGTGCGATTGCAGGTGCGTCACGCAGGCGCATTGCAAACCTTGTTGGCACGCCGCGTGGTGCTGGCCACTGGCCGGGATGGTCTGGGCAGCGCCTGGCTGCCGCCCGAGGCGCAAGACATTCCCCCCAGCCTGCGCGCGCATTCGGCCGACCTGTTCGATGCCACCCGCCTGCGTGGCCTGCGCGTGGCCGTGGTGGGCGGCAGCGCCTCGGCCATGGACTGCGCCGCCACCGCCCTGGAAGCGGGTGCCGAGCGGGTCGATCTGCTGGTACGCCGGGCGCTGCTGCCGCGCATCAACAAAGTGAAGGGCTCGGGCAACCCGGGCATCACCCATGGCTACCAGCATTTGCCAGACGAATGGAAATGGCGGCTGCGCCACTACATGAACGTGCAGCAAACCCCACCGCCGCGCGGCAGCTCGCTGCGCGTGTTTCGCCACCCCCAGGCCCACATGCATTTGGGCAGCCCGCTGCTGTCTGTGCGTGACACGGCGCAGGGGCTGTGGCTGACCACGCCCAAGGCCGAGCACCGCGTGGACTTTGTGATTTTTTGCACAGGCTTTCGGGTGGCCTTGGCTGAGCGCCCCGAGTTGGCGGCCATCGCCCCGCACCTTAAGCTGTGGTCTGAGCGCTACCAACCGGCGGCGGGCGATGAGGACGAAGAGCTGTCCAGCATGCCCGACCTCGGGCCGGCTTTCGAATTCCAGCCCAAGCACGCGGGCAGTTGCCCGGGGCTGGAGCGCATCCATTGTTTTTGCTACCCAGCCGCCATGTCGCATGGCCAGGTGTCGGGCGACATCCCCGCCATCAGCGACGGCGCCCAGCGCCTGGCCCGCGGCATCGCCAGCCATTTTTATGGAGAAGACGTGAAGCACCACGAACAAGCCATCCACGGCTTTGCAGACCCGGAACTGCTGGGCGACGAATGGCCAGCGGCCGATGTGATCGACCGCATGGTGCCATTGCCCGAAACCGACGCGCTGCACGCCACGCGCCACCAGCGCGCCAAGGTGGTGAATGCCACGCAGCAAAGCTATGACGCCCTCTTGAGCCCTGGCCTGGAGAGCGTGCCTTTGCGCGAGCGTTTGCTGCTCGCCTGGTACGCCTGCCGCCTCACGCCCCACCCGGCCTTGGCCGCCCATTACCGCGAGCGCCTGGATGCCTACGACATCGAAGCGGCTGTGTGCCAAGCCATCGAGAGCGACCAACTCAACCTGCTCACCGATGCGCGCCTGCGCGCCTTGCTGACCTTCACCCGCACCCTGATTTTGAAACCGGTGGAAGGTGACCGTGCCGCCCTGCACACCCTGCCCCAAGCGGGCTACAGCACACCGGCGGTGGTCGCCATCGCACAGCTGATCGCCTTTCTTTCTTACCAAACGCGCGTGGTCAGCGGGCTCTCGGCCTTGCAACAAGCACGTGCGGCTTCGCAGGAGAAGGCCGCATGAGCACGCCTTTGAACATCAACGGCTTCACCAGCGAAACCCTGGGCTGGAAGGCTTGGCTGGACACGGTGCAACTGGCGCAAGCCAGCGACAAGCAAATCCAGGTGCTGGAAGCCAGTCACCCCCAGGCCAAGGTCTCCGACTACTACCTCTTCTTGGTGCATCAGCCAGAAATTCTGGAACACCGCTCCGATGCCTTCAATGCCATCATGTACGCGCCAGGCGGGCTGTCACGCGCCGAGCGCGAGTTGGCCTCTACCGTGGTGTCGTGTGTCAATGGCTGCGTTTATTGCGCCTCGGTGCACGCGCAACGCTTTGAACAGCTCGCCAAGCGCAACGATGTCATCGCCCAGGTCTTTGCCAACCCAGCCACTGCCGGCACCAACGACCGGGAAAAAGCCATCGTGGCTTTCGCCATCGATCTGACCTTGAACCCCGACAAGGTCGACGCCGCGTCGGTGCAACCGCTGATCGATGTGGGCATGAGCGATGCCGAGATCCTCGACCTGATCCATGCCGTGGCTATCTTTGCCTGGGCCAACCGGTTGATGCTGAACCTGGGCGAGCCGGTGTTTCCCACCTGACAGGCGTCAGCCGGTGTTGCGCAAGCCCGCCGCAATGCCGTTGATGGACAAGTGAATGCCGCGCTGCACGCGCTCGTCGTCCTGCCCTTGGCGGTAGCGGCGAATCAACTCCACCTGCAAATGGTGCAAAGGGTCAATGCAGGGAAAGCGGTGGCGCATCGAGCGCGCCAGCGCAGGGTTGCTGGCCAAGCGGTTTTTCTCTCCCGTGATCTGGGCCAACGCGTCCACCGTGCGATGCCATTCTTCTGACAAAAGGCGGGCCATGCGCTTGCGCAATCGCGCATCCGGCACCAGCTCGCTGTACAGCGAGGCCAGCGACAAATCGCTTTTCGCCAGCACCATGTCCATGTTGGAGAGCAAGGCCTTGAAGAAAGGCCACTGCCGGTACATCGACTGCAACAGCGCCAGCGCGGCCTTGCGTTCCTTGGGCGTGGGCTGCGCCAAAAATGCCTCGACCGCCGAGCCAAAGCCCAACCAGCCTGGCAAGGTCAGTCGGCATTGGCCCCAGCTGAAGCCCCAGGGAATGGCGCGCAGGTCTTCAATGCGTTGGCTGGCCTTGCGCGAGGCAGGACGCGAGCCAATGTTGAGCTGCGCGATTTCGCGAATCGGCGTGGCATTGAAAAAATAGTCGGTGAAGCCTTCGGTGTCATAGACCAGGCTGCGATAGGCCTTCATGCTGGCTTGCGACAGCGCATCGGCAGCTTGCAAGAATTTTTTGCTGGGCGACCGCGTGGGCTGCAACAAGGTGGCCTCCAAGGTGGCGGCCACCAAGGTCTCGAGGTTGCGCCGGCCGATGTCGGGGTTGGCGTATTTGGAGCCGATCACCTCGCCCTGTTCGGTCAACCGAATTTGGCCGCGCACCGTGCCCGGCGGTTGCGCCAGGATGGCCTGGTAGCTGGGGCCGCCGCCGCGCCCCACGGTGCCACCGCGGCCATGGAACATGCGTAAACGAATGCCATGCGAGACCGCCAGCTCGTCAAACAGCGCCACCAGGTCAATCTCGGCGCGGTACAGCTCCCAGTTGCTGGTGAAAATGCCGCCGTCCTTGTTGCTGTCCGAGTAACCCAGCATGATGTCTTGCACGCCGCCCGATCGCTGCACCATGGCGG
>CAINMN010000207.1 GCA_903850735.1 uncultured Burkholderiales bacterium
AGGCGATCAGGTTCTTGAAGTCATGCCGACCGAGTTGCTCGGCCGCTTCCAATCCGCCCAAAGGCGGCTCGTCACGGAAATAAATCTCGCTGTAGCACTCATCGGAGGCGATGACAAAGCCATGCTTGTCGCTCAAGGCGAAGAGTTTCTCCCATTCGCTCAAGGGCATGACCGCGCCGGTCGGGTTGCCAGGCGAGCAGACAAAGAGCAGCTGGGTGCGTGCCCAGACACTGTCGGGCACGCTGTCCCAATCCACCGCAAAGTTGCGCGATGGCTCGCTGGGGGCGTAATAGGGCTGCGCACCCGCCAGAATCGCCGCGCCTTCGTAAATTTGATAGAAGGGGTTGGGGCACACCACAAAAGGCGCAGTGCCATCGGCCAAGGCCTGGGGGTTGATGATGGTTTGCGTCAGGGCAAACAAGGCCTCACGGGAGCCGTTGACCGGCAGGATTTGTGTGGCGGCATCCAGGGTCAAGCCATAGCGTCGCTTCAGCCATGCCGCACACGACTGGCGCAGCGCCGGGTCGCCCGCGGTGGGCGGGTAGGACGCCAACGAAGAAAAGGCCCCCATCAGCGCCTCCCGCACGAAGCCCGGCGTGGCATGCCGAGGCTCGCCAATGCCCAGGCTGACCGGCGCATGCTGGGGCGAGGGTTGGACGGTGGCAAACAGCTGACGCAACCGCTCAAAAGGGTAGGGCTGCAAATGCGAGAGCAAAGGATTCATGGCTGCTATTATCCCTTCGACTTTCCTTGTCGCCAGGATCTCGCTTGACAACGCCCCGGACTTTTTCGCTGCCTGACGATCGCCAAGCTTGGGTGAAGCGCCTGACGGCTGTCCGTCGCTTGAATTGGGCGGGCGCCAGCCTGCTGGGTTTGGGGGCCCTGAGCCTGTGGTTGTCGGGGCAAGGGCGCGCAGCCGTTGGGGGCTTGTTGCTGAGCTTCTTATGGGCTTTTTTGAGCGAGCGTACCCACCGACAAGCCCAGGCCATGCACCAAGCCCAGGCCCAGGCAGAACAGCGTGCACAGCAGGCTGAGCAAGCACATGCCGCCAAGGCCGAGTTCTTGGCCAGCATGAGCCATGAAATCCGCTCGCCACTGAACAGCCTCATGGGCATGGTCGATTTGAGCCTGAGCACCGAGCTGAGCGACACTCAGCGAGAGTACCTGACGGTGGCGCAACAGTCCTCTCAGCTGGTCTTGAAGTTGATCGACGACATCCTGGACGATGCCCGCTTGCAGTCGGGCCAAGTGCAATTCAACTACCAAGCGGTGATGTTGCAGGCCTTCTCGCAGCGGATCTTGCGCTCGCATGCTTTGGCCGCGCCCAGGCCGCAAGTGAGGTTTGACCTCGCATGGCAAGAAAACTTGCCGCCCAGCGTGTTGCTGGATGAATTGCGCGTCGAGCAAATTTTGAACAACTTGTTGAACAATGCCGTCAAGTTCACGACCCAGGGCTTCATTCGTTTGTCAGTGGCCATCAGCGGTGCGCCGCAAGCACAGCAGGAACTGGTCTTCACGGTCAGCGACTCCGGCCCTGGCATCGCAGCAGATCAGCGGCAGCGCATTTTCGAAACCTATGTGCAAGCCAACCAGCCCGCTGAAAGTTTGCATCCTGGCACGGGCTTGGGATTGAGCATCAGCCGGCGTTTGGCACAGGGCATGCAGGGCCGACTCGAATTGCTTCAACAGGTTGGGCCGGGGGCGAGTTTCAGCCTGAGCTTGCCCTTGATGCCCTCTGATGCCGCACTGACAACCGAACCGCATCCGCAGTTGGCGTCCCCCGCCCAAAGGGGGCCTGGGGCTTTGCCCAGGGTCCTGTTGGTCGAGGACCAGCCCATGAACCAACAAGTCTGTGGTGCCATGCTGCAACGCCTGGGCATCCACGCCAGTGTGGCCAACCACGGGGCCGAGGCATTGGCCGTGTGCCAGTCAGAGCGTTTCGACGTGGTGCTGATGGATGTCGTGATGCCGGTCATGGATGGTCTGCAGGCGACCCGACAGCTGCGTGCTCTGTGGGCCGCCGAAGGCCGCGGCAGTCTGCGAATACTGGGCATGACAGCCCAGGTCCAGGCGCACGAGTTGGCACGTTGTCGAGAAGCCGGCATGGACGCATGTTTGGCCAAGCCCATGTCTTTGGTGCAGCTCAGCGAGGCCTTGGGCCTGACCTGGCAGCCCAGCATTTTGTCAACAGGAGTGGCCATGGATGAAGACCAAGAACTGGATCTCGCGCGAGCACTTGAGTACGCACTGGACCCCAGCGGTTTGCCCGCACTGATCGACACCTTCATGGAAAGCCTGGCCACATCACGCAAGGCCTTGGGCCAAGCCATTCGCGAGCACCATGCCCAGGAAGTCGCCTTGCAATTGCATGCTTTCAAGGGTTTCATGCCCATTTTTGCCGGTGCGAGCTTGTCGCAGGTGATTGTGGATTTGGAGCATCTTGCCAAGGATGGCAACTTGGTGGCTGTGTTGTCCGCTTGGGAGGACTTGTCCCCACGCTTGGAACGGTTGGAAGGGGAGCTGACCCGGGCGCGGCAACGTTATCATCAGGCGTGAGGTTTTTCTTTGAAAAACCCATGAATTGAATACTTTAGAATTCAAAAAGGCTCACGGTGCGTCTCACCTCCATCAAACTGTCCGGCTTTAAGTCGTTTGCCGAACCCACCAACTTCTTGCTGCCGGGGCAGCTGGTGGGGGTCGTGGGCCCCAACGGCTGTGGCAAGTCCAACATCATGGACGCCGTGCGTTGGGTGCTGGGCGAGAGCCGCGCCAGTGAGCTGCGTGGCGAGTCCATGCAAGACGTCATTTTCAACGGCACCAACACCCGCAAGCCGGCCAGCCGCTCCAGCGTGGAGTTGGTGTTCGACAATGCCGACCACCGTGCGGGCGGCCAATGGAGCCAATTTGCCGAAATCGCCGTCAAGCGCGTGCTCACGCGCGACGGCACCAGCAGCTACTACATCAACAACCAGCCGGTGCGCCGCCGGGACGTTCAAGACGTGTTTTTGGGCACGGGTTTGGGGCCACGTGCCTACGCCATCATTGGCCAGGGCACCATCAGCCGCATCATCGAATCCAAGCCAGAAGAGTTGCGTTTGTTCTTGGAAGAAGCGGCCGGCGTCTCCAAATACAAAGAGCGCCGCCGCGAAACAGAAAACCGCTTGAGCGACACCCGTGAGAATTTGACCCGTGTCGAAGACATCTTGCGCGAGCTCAACAGCAACCTGGAAAAGCTGGAGAAGCAGGCCGAGGTGGCGCAGCACTACCACAGCCTGCAAAGCGATGTCACGCTGAAGCAGCAGCAACTGTGGTTTCTGAAACGCCGTGAGGCGGAAACAGATCAGGTGAGCCTCGCCACCCAGGCCCAAAAAGCCATGACCGACCTGGAGTCGCGGGTGGCCGATTTGCGCCACATCGAGGCCGACCTGGAAACCATTCGGCAGGCACACTATGCCGCCGGTGACCAGGTCAATCAGGCCCAAGGCCAGCTGTACGAAGCCAGCGCCGAAGTGGGACGCCTGGAGGCTGAAATACGCTTTGTGGTCGAGGGACGGCAGCGCGCCGAACAACGCCTGGTGCAATTGCAAGAGCAATTGGCCCAATGGGCCCAGCACCAGGAAGATGCCGAGACGGAGCTGGGCACGCTGGCGGAAACGGCCGAGCATGCAGAAGAGCAAGCCGCTTTGTTGGCTGCACAAGTGGAAGAACAAGCCAGCCAAGTGCCCGTGCTCGAAGAAGCCTTGCGCCAGGCGCAGCAGCGTGCCAACGATCAGCGCGCCAGTGTGGCCCAGGTGCAGCAGCAAATTCAGGTGCTGGCCGCAGACCAGCGCAACATTGAAGAGCAGTCGCGACAGCTGAACCAGCGCCGCGAACGCCTGCTCACCGACCGCCAGGCGCTGGCCGCACCCGACGAAACGCGCCTGCAAGATTTGCAGCAGCAATGGGGCGAGGCCAAAGAGGCCGCCGAGGTGGCCGATGCCGTGCTGCATGCGTTGCAAGACAGCGTGCCGCAATTCGATGAGGCGCGACGTTTGGCCCAACAAAGCTTGAACCAAGAGAGCGCACGCCAGGCCGATTTGTCGGCGCGCCTGGATGCCTTGCGCGCGTTGCAGGAAAAGGTCAAGACAGACGGCAAGTTGCAGCCCTGGTTGGCCAAGCACGGCTTGGAAAGCTTGCAGGCCCTGTGGAGCAAGATTCACATCGAAGGCGGCTGGGAAAACGCCCTTGAGGCTGCATTGCGCGAACGTCTGGGTTCTTTGGAAGTGAGCCGTTTGGACATGGTGCGCGCCTTTGGCAGCGATGCCCCACCGGCCAAATTGTCGTTCTACAACTTGCCATCGGCCGCAGCACCGCTGCCAGCCGCAGGCTTGCCGCGCTTGGCAGACCTTCTGCGTTTGAACGATGCCGGCCAAAAAGCCTTGATGTCCGATTGGCTCACCGGGTGTTACACCGCCGCCAATCTGGAGGAAGCCTTGGCTGGGCGCGCCCAACTGCAACCTGGCGAGGTGATCTATGTGCCTGCTGGCCATGCCATCGGCGCCCACAGCGTGAGCTTTTACGCCCAGGACAGCGAGCAAGCCGGCTTGCTGGCGCGCGCACAGGAAATCGAGAACCTGGACAAACAACAAAAAGCGCAGGCTTTGATTCACGAAGAAGCCCGCCATGCGCTGGTGCGTGCCGAAGCCGCTTATTCAGACGCCTCGCAACGCTTGGTGAGCGCACGACGCGATGCCAGTGAAACGCAAGCAAACGCCCATGCCTTGCAGGTGGAAACATTGCGCCTGACCCAGTTGGCTGAGCAAACGCGGGCGCGCAGCGATCAAATTGCGGGCGACATGGCCGAAGTCGATGACCTGCTGGAAGAATTGCAAGAGCGACGCGTCGCAGCCGAAGAAAGCTTTGAGGCCTTGGACATGCAACTGGCGGACAGCCAGGAGCGCCATGCGCAACTCGATGAACAGGTGATGACGGCCGAGCGCCTCCTCAACGACTGCCGAGAGCAATTGCGCAGCCAGGAGCGCCAGATGCAAGAGGCCGATTTTGCGCGCCGCTCTCAAGCGTCTCGTGAAGCAGAGTTGAAGCGCATCCTCGACACGGCAGCGCAACAGTCTACGGCCATTCATTCGGAAACCGCTCGCGCGCAAGAAGAGCTGACCCGTTTGAGCGACGCCGCAGCGCAAGCGGGTTTGCAAACCGCCCTGGATTTGAAGTCGGAGCGTGAAAAAGTGCTGGGCGCCAAGCGCAGCGAATACGACGACCTCACCACCAAGCTGCGTGCCAGCGACGAGCGGCGTTTGCAATTGGAGCGCGAGCTGGACCCGATGCGCCAGCGCATCACCGACTTGCAACTCAAAGAGCAAGCCGCCCGTTTGGGCATGGCCCAATACGAACAATTGCTGGCCGACGCCCAAGCCGATTTGGCGGCGGTGGCGCAATCGGTGGAAGCGCAGCAAGTTCGCCTGACCGGTTTGCAGTCCGAGATCGACCGCTTGCACCGCGAGATTGCCGCGCTCGGCGCCGTCAACCTGGCCGCGCTGGACGAGTTGAGCAGTGCGCGCGAACGCAAGACTTTCCTCGATGCGCAATCGGCCGACTTGAACGAAGCCATGACCACCCTGGAAGACGCGATTCGCAAAATCGACGGCGAGACCCGCGAATTGCTGGGCGGCACATTCAAAGTGGTGAACGAGCATTTTGGCCGCATGTTCCCCGAGTTGTTCGGCGGCGGCAATGCGCGCTTGGTCATGACCGGCGAGGAAATTCTGGACTCGGGCGTTCAGGTGATGGCGCAGCCCCCTGGCAAGAAAAACCAGACCATCCATTTGCTGTCGGGCGGCGAAAAAGCCTTGACCGCGATTGCGCTGGTGTTCGCCATCTTCCAGCTGAATCCGGCACCGTTCTGCTTGCTGGACGAGGTGGACGCGCCCCTGGACGATGCCAACACCGAGCGCTATGCCAAGCTGGTGTCCAGCATGGCCAAAGAAACCCAGTTCCTGTTCATTTCTCACAATAAGATTGCCATGGAAATGGCCGAGCAATTGATCGGCGTGACCATGCAAGAGCAGGGCGTCTCCCGCATTGTGGCGGTCGACATGGAGTCGGCTGTCTCCATGGCCGAAAACGCCTGATAAGGAATCGCGATTTATGAGCACGTTGCAAGTTGCATTGGCCATTGCCGGGGGCGTGGTGTTGGCCGGCGTGGTGGCCCACAGCGCCTGGTCCTCGCGCAAAAGCAAGCCGCGTCAAGCCGACCCTTTGCCAGGGCGGGACGACCAAGGCGGCGCTGCGCCCAACGACCCCGCCCTGGATGGCGCTGGCTTTCCGGTCGCCGCCGCTACAGGGCAGCGGGTGGACCCGGCAGACTTTGACGCGGTGGTGCCGGTCATTGATCGTCGCCCCATCCAGGACGCCTTGATTGACGTGCTGGCGCCCATCGAACTGGACAGCCCGATCTCGGGCGACGCGGCCCTGGCCGCTTTTCCGGCGACGCGGCGTGTGGGCAGCAAACTGTTCACGCTGGAGGGCGTGAACGCG
>CAINMN010000208.1 GCA_903850735.1 uncultured Burkholderiales bacterium
CAAATTTTTAAATTGTGTCCATTATGCACGCCGCACAAGCGCTTGCTCTTGGATGTTTCCCTGATGCCCTTGCCGAGTTAGCCCGTTGCAATGAAAGCCTCCCAAGTCCTCATTTCCACCCTCAAAGAAGCACCAGCCGATGCCGAAGTGGTGAGCCACAAGTTGATGACCCGAGCCGGCATGATCAAAAAATTGGGCGCCGGCATTTACAACTACATGCCCATGGGCTTGCGCGTGATTCGCAAGGTCGAGGCCATCGTGCGCGAGGAGATGGACCGTGCCGGTGCGATTGAGCTGACCATGCCGGTGGTGCAGCCCGCAGAGCTTTGGCAAGAAACCGGCCGCTTTGGCAAGATGGGTCCCGAGTTGTTGCGCATCAAAGACCGCCACGACCGCGACTTCGTGATCCAGCCCACCAGCGAAGAGGTGGTGACGGACATTGCGCGCCAGGAACTGCGCAGCTACAAGCAGTTGCCCAAAAACCTGTACCAAATCCAGACCAAGTTTCGCGATGAGCGCCGCCCGCGTTTCGGCCTGATGCGGGGGCGCGAGTTCATCATGAAAGACGCCTACAGCTTCGACCGCGACAGCGTGGGCGCCAAAGCCAGCTACCAGGTCATGGCCCAGGCCTACCGCAAAATTTTTGACCGCTTCGGTTTGCAATACCGCGCTGTGGCCGCCGACAGCGGTGCCATCGGGGGCGACCTGAGCGAAGAGTTCCAGGTGATCGCGGCCACTGGCGAAGACGCCATCGTTTACTGCCCCCAGAGCGACTACGCCGCCAACCTTGAAAAAGCCGAGGCCTTGCCGCCACAGCAGCCGCGTGCAGCCGCGACGCAAGCTCTCAGCAAAACGCCGACCCCGGGCCGCAGCACCTGCGAGCAAGTGGCCGAGTTGTTGGGCTTGCCCTTGTCACGCACGGTGAAATCCCTGGTGCTGGCCACCGACGAAGTGGACGGCGAAGGCCAAGTGCTCAAGAGCCAAGTGTGGCTGCTGCTGGTGCGCGGTGACCATGACATGAACGAAGTCAAGGTCGGAAAAGTGCCGGGCCTGGATGTTGGCTTTCGCTTTGCGACCTTGCCGGAAATCGAGGCCCATTTCGGCTGTAAGCCCGGCTACCTGGGCCCCATCGGCCTGAAGCAGCCCTTGAAGGTGGTGGCCGACAAAGAAGTGGCCGTGATGGCCGATTGGGTCTGCGGTGCCAACGAGGTGGACCATCACCTGACCGGGGTGAACTGGGGACGCGACCTGCCCGAGCCCGACCTGGTGTGCGACATCCGCAACGTGGTGGCGGGCGATCCCTCGCCCGACGGCAAGGGGCCGCTGGCGATTGAGCGCGGCATCGAGGTGGGCCATGTGTTTTACCTGGGCACCAAGTATTCCAAGGCCATGAACGCCACCTTCCTGGATGAGAACGGCAAGCCCCAAGCCATGGAAATGGGTTGCTATGGCATTGGCATCACGCGCCTGCCAGCCGCAGCCATCGAACAGAACCATGACGAGCGCGGCATCATTTGGCCCGATGCCATCGCCCCCTTCACCGTGGTGGTGTGCCCGATCGGCATGGACCGCAGCGCCGAGGTGAAAGCCGCGGCCGAGCAACTGCACGACCAATTGGCCGCACTCGGCGTGGACGTGATGCTGGACGACCGCGGCGAGCGCCCCGGCGCCATGTTTGCCGACTGGGAGTTGGTGGGCGTGCCGCACCGTGTGGTGATTTCCGATCGCGGCTTGAAGGAAGGCCAGCTGGAATACCAGCACCGGCGTGAGGCGGCGGCCAGCAAAGTGCCTGCGGCCGAGGTCTTGGCCTTCCTGAAGCAACGCCTGGGGCTTTGAAGCGCTGAAGGCAGGGTCATGCAGCGCCGTCACTGGGCTCAGTCCCTGGCGTGCATCGCCCTGGCCAAGCTGTTGCCGCAAAACAGCTGGGCTGGACGCCAAGCCGAGGAGGCGCTGGCCGATTCGGTCCGAACCGCGCTGTCGCAAGCCTTGCGAGACGACGCGGCCCTGTCTGGGCAAACTGACCCCGCCTGGCTGGCGCGCCAACAGCCGCGCTTGCTGGCCCATTTGCAGCAGCGCCGCTCTGCGGTGCTGCGCGATGAGTTGGGCAGCGACAGCCTGCGCCTGGCCTTGTTGCAAACCATTTGGTATGAAAGCAGCCGTGCCGGCTTGGAGCCTGAGCTGGTGCTGGGCCTGATCGAGGTGGAGAGCGGTTTCCGAAAATTCGCCATCAGCAGTGCCGATGCCCGCGGCTACATGCAGGTCATGCCCTTTTGGGTGCGCCTGATTGGCGATGGTGAGGAGGCCAAGCTGTTTCAGCCCGCCACCAACTTGCGTTATGGCTGCGTGATCTTGCGCCACTACCTGCGCGTGGAGCGCGGTGATTTGTTTCTCGCGCTGGGGCGTTACAACGGCAGCCGGGGCCAGGACCGCTACCCGGCCGCAGTGCTGGCAGCGCGCCAACGCTGGCGCGCCGAGTGAGCGATCAGCCGTTCAGCACTTGCTGAAGCTCGCCCGATTCGTACATTTCCATCATGATGTCCGAGCCGCCGATGAATTCGCCCTTGACGTAAAGCTGGGGAATGGTGGGCCAGTTGCTGTATTCCTTGATGCCCTGGCGAATCTCGGCGTCGTCCAGCACATTCACGGTTTTGATGTTCTTGGGCTCGACGCCGCAGGCCTTCAAAATTTGAATGGCTCGGCCCGAGAACCCGCACATGGGAAAGCTGGCGCTGCCCTTCATGAACAGCAGCACTTCGCTGCCTTTGACCAATTCATCAATGCGTTGTTGCGCGTCGCTCATGTCTGTCTCCAAAACCAAGAATTACGATTATTTCACGGCTGGCCAAAATCCGCCGCTGCAGCGCTCGATGCCCGCAAGGTCACAACGGCTTTGCACCCCAGCAAAACCCGCCTGGCTCAGCAGGGACCGCACGGCCTGGGCTTGGTCGTGGCCGTGCTCCAGCAGCAGCCAGCCATGGGCTTGCAAATGGCGGGGCGCGGCGCGCACCAGGGCGCGAAGGTCGTCCAAGCCGTCGCGCCCGCTGACCAAGGCGCTCAGGGGTTCGTGCCTGAGCGCAGGCAGGTGGGGGTCGTTTTCTGCGATGTAGGGCGGATTGGAGACCACCAGGTCGAATCGCTGGCCTGCCAAGGCGTCAAACCAATGGCTGTGAACGCAGCGAATGGGCAAGGCCAACCGCTGGGCGTTGTCTTGCGCGACGGCCAGCGCTGCTTCGCTGGCATCCACCGCCCAGACCTGGGCTTGCGGGTGTTGGGCTTGCAGGGCCAGCGCAATCGCGCCACTTCCGGTGCCCAGGTCCAGCACCTGCGGGGAAGGTTGGCGCATTTCCTCCAGACAGGCCAGGGCCCATTCCACCAGGGTTTCGGTGTCATCGCGGGGGTCTAGCACGCGGGCATCGACCTGCAAGTTCAAGCCAAAAAACGCTTTGCTGCCGCGCAAGTAGGCCAGGGGCTCCCCGTCGCAACGACGCTGCAGCAGGGCCTCAAAGCGCGCTTCGCTGTCTGTGCTCAAGTGGTCTTGGTCGTGGGCCAGCAGCCAGGCGCGGTTGGACGGGTCTTGCTGCACGGCCATCAGCAACAGCATTTGCACCACCAGGCGCGGCAGCCCCAAGGACAGTCCGTGCTGCAAAGCCATGGCCAGGGTGGTGCTCACGCCAGCCCTCCGACCTCCAAGGCCTCCAATTGCTCGGCTTCGCGCGCATGCTGCAAAGCGGTGAGGACCTCGTCGAGGTCGCCTTCCATGATGAAGCTGAGTTTGTACAGCGTCAAATTGATGCGGTGGTCGGTCAGGCGGCCCTGGGGAAAGTTGTAGGTGCGGATGCGGTCGCTGCGGTCGCCGCTGCCAATCAGGCCTTTGCGGGTGGCGGCCTCTTTGGCCGAGCGCTCGGCCCGTTCGCGCTCCTGGATGCGCGCGGCCAGCACTTGCAGGGCCCGTGCCTTGTTGCGATGTTGTGAGCGGTCGTCCTGACACTCCGCCACGATGCCTGTGGGCAAGTGGGTGACGCGTACGGCCGAGTCGGTCTTGTTGATGTGCTGCCCGCCGGCACCACTGGCGCGGAAGGTGTCGATGCGCAAGTCGGCCGGGTTGATTTGCACCGCACTGGCCTCATCGGGCTCGGGCATGACGGCAACGGTGCAGGCACTGGTGTGAATGCGGCCTTGCGACTCGGTGGTCGGCACCCGCTGCACGCGGTGGCCGCCCGACTCGAAACGCAAACGGCCGTAGACCTGATCGCCCGAGACGCGCAACACCACTTCCTTGTAGCCGCCAAGCTCGCTGGCCGACTCGCTCAGCAACTCGGTGCGCCATCCCTGGCGCTCGGCATAGCGGGTGTACATGCGCAACAGGTCGGCGGCAAACAGCGCCGATTCGTCGCCGCCGGTGCCGGCGCGAATTTCCAGATAAGCGGCACGCGCATCGTCCGGGTCCTTGGGCAACAGCAAGCGTTGCAACTCCAGCGCCAGTTGCGCGCATTCGGTCTGTGCCGCCTGCGTTTCGTCCTGGGCCATTTGCTGCATGTCGGCATCCGTTTGGGCATCGTCCAGCAAGGCCTGGGCTTCGGCCAGGTCGGTTTCGCGTTGCTGCAGTCGGGCCCAGCGGCTGGCGATGACCGCTACCTCGGCATGCTCGCGCGACAGCGCCATGAACTGTTCCATGTTGCGCAGGATGTCCTCGCTCGACAATAAAAAATCGAGCTCGGCCAAGCGTTGTGTGTAGCGCTCCAACTGAGCGCGCATGAAGGCTTTCATGGTGAGGGGGCGGCCAGCTAACGGCTGTCGCGCAAAAAGAAATGCTCGACAGCGTAGCGGGCACGCTCGCGCGCAGCCTGGTCACCGGCGTGCAGCTCTGCCATGGCGCCATGCAACATTTTTTGCGACAGGCCTTTGGCCAAGGCCTCCAGCACCTGCTCGACGGGCTCACCTTTGGCCAGCAGCTTGTGGGCGCGTTGCAGCTCCACCGTGCGCCAGTGCTCGGCTTGCCCATGCAATTGCTGAATCAGCGGCACCATGCTGCGCTGGTCCAGCCAGTGCAAAAAGCTTTGCACGCCCGCGTCAATGATGACCTCGGCCTGGGCCACCGCCGCTTGCCGGTTGGCTTGGGCTGTTTGCACCACGGTGGACAGGTCATCCACGGTGTAGAGATAGACATCGTCCAGCAATTTCACTTCGGGCTCGATGTCGCGCGGGACGGCCAGGTCCACCATGAACAAGGGGCGATGGCGGCGCTTGTTCAAGGCGCGCTCGACGGCACCCAGGCCGATCAGCGGCAGGCTGCTGGCGGTGCAGCTGACAATGACATCAAACTCATGCAGGCGCTCGGGCAGGTCAGACAAGCGCATGACCTCGGCCCCGAAGTGAGACGCCAGCTTTTCGCCCCGCTCCAGTGTGCGATTGGCAATGGCCATGGCGCGTGGCGTGCGCGCGGCAAAATGCGTGGCGCACAGCTCGATCATTTCCCCTGCGCCCACAAACAACACCTTGACCTGGCTGAGATCTTCAAACAACTGGCTGGCCAGGCGCACCGAAGCCGCCGCCATGCTGATGGAATGGGCGCCAATTTCGGTGGAGGTGCGCACTTCCTTGGCGACCGCAAAGGAGCGCTGGAACATCTGATGCAAGGTGGTGCCCAGGGCGCCCGCGTCGTTGGCGGCGCGCACGGCGTCTTTCATTTGGCCGAGGATTTGGGGCTCGCCCAGCACCATCGAATCCAGGCCGCTGGCCACGCGAAACGCATGGCGCGCGGCTTGGCCTGCTTCCAGGGTGTAGGTGTGGGCCCGCAGGGCCTCAGGAGAGACGCCGCCGGATTGGGCCAGCCATTCCAGGGTTTGCTGCAGCGCGGGTTGTTGCGCGGCACAGTAAATTTCGGTGCGGTTGCAAGTGGAGAGAATGGCGGCTTCGCCGGGCTGGTTCAGGCTGTCGCGCAAAGCCGACAAAACAGGGTGAAGCTGTTCCACAGCAAAGGCGAACCGGCCGCGCAAATCCAGCGGGGCGGTGTTGTGATTGAGACCTAGTGCCCAGACTGCCATGCCCCGATTATAAAATTTTAAAGATGCAAGCCCTGTCTTTCTTGAACCACTGGCTGAATGGCCTCAGCCCCGCCCTGGGCGTGGCGAGCCTGTTGAGCCTGACGGCGGGCTGGCTGTGGCGCGGCCAGATGGCGGGCACGGCCTGGCATCGCTGGGGGGTGACCACGGTGGCCGCTGTTGTGACCTTGCTGGGTGGCCTGGCCTGGCTGGGCCAGGACGGGGCCATGCGCACCTATGCCGCCTTGGTCGTGGTCTGTGCCACAGTGCAGTGGTTGTTTTTGCGGCCTTGGCTGCGGCTCAGGCGGCGTCGGGCTTGAACAGGTCCACGCGGTCGGTGATGATGCCGTCCAGGCCCCAAGCCAGAAGCTGGCGCGCCACGGCTTGCTCGTTTACGGTGTAACTCAAGGTGCGCAGGCCCAGGCCCTGCGCTTGTTGCACACGCTCTGCCGTCCACAAGCTGAAATGGCAAATCAGGGCTTGGCAGGCCAGTGACGCGGCCAGGGGCAACACCTCGTCGTCCCATTCATGGCGCAACAGCCCACGGGGGAGATGGGGGGCCGTCGCCCGAGCGCCTTCCAAGGCTTCGGGCTGAAACGAGGTCAGCAAGGGCGGCACGGCACGGCCGGCCCACCACTGGGCGGCTTTTTTGGCCACCCGTTCGCCTGTGTGCCGCTCTTGCCCGGGCGTGGGCTTGATTTCAATGTTGAGGTGGTGGTCATTCGCCAGACAAAAGGCCGCCAGGCTTTGCAAGTTACCCAGAGGCTCACCCGCATAAGCCGGGCTGTGCCAGCTGCCCGCATCCAGTTGCGACAAGTGGGCCCAGGTGTGATCGCCGGCCAAGCCCTGGCCATTGCTGGTGCGCGCCAAGTCGGCGTCGTGCAGCAGCACCACGACCTCGTCAGCGCTCAGTTTGGCATCGCATTCGAACATGCGGTAGCCGTGCTGGGCCCCCAGGCGAAAGGCGGCCAGGGTGTTTTCAGGGGCCAACAAGCCGGCGCCACGGTGGGCAATCCAGCGCGGGTAGGGCCAGGCTGGGCGTCTCAATGGAGGGGCGGGCGTGCTTGGCATGGTGGGCGTTTGGGCAAGATGCCATTGTGAGTGCTGTCTCGGGCCTGTGGCAGAGGAAAAACCTGGTTGTCAGTGCACACACACACCGTAGGGAATGCTGCACTGCGGTAACATCACGCCCAAGCCCTTGCTTTGTCTCGAGGCGGGTCAAGATTTGCCCATGAACGCTCCCACACCGCTGAACCATTTGCTGGCGGCGGCTGAAGACAGCCCCCGACTGCGAGAGATTCCCTACAACTACACCTCCTTCTCCGACCGGGAGATCGTGATTCGCTTGTTGGGTGCCGACGCCTGGCTGTGGCTGGAGCGCCTGCGCCAGGAGCGCCGTACCGGCCGTTCAGCGCGCATGCTGTACGAAGTGCTGGGCGACATTTGGGTGGTGCAGCGCAACCCCTACCTGCAAGACGATTTGCTGGACAACCCGGGCCGCCGCCGCTTGCTGGTCGATGCGCTGAACCATCGCCTGGGCGAAATCGAGCGCCGCCGCACTCCCCAAGACGATCTCGAGCGCGACGCGCTGGTCGGCAAGTTGCTGAGCGCTGCTCGGCAGGCCATTGCCCAATTTGCTGCCGACTTTGACACTTTGGCGGCCTTGCGCAAAAAAGCGGCGCGCCAACTGAAAAAATACACCGCCGCCGACAACATCAAGTTCGACGGCCTCTCGCGCGTGTCCCACGTGACCGACGCCACCGACTGGCGCGTCGAGTACCCCTTTGTGGTGTTGACCCCTGACACCGAGGTCGAAATGGCCGGCCTGGTGAAAGCCTGCATCGAGCTGGGCTTGACCATCGTGCCGCGCGGCGGTGGCACCGGCTACACCGGTGGCGCCATTCCCCTGACCTGGAAGAGCGTGGTCATCAACACCGAGAAGCTGGAAGCCATGACCGAGGTCGAGCAGGTCCAGATTCCCGGCACCGACCACACGGTGCCCACCATCTGGACCGAGGCCGGCGTCGTCACCCAGCGCGTGGCCGATGCCGCCGAGCGTGCCGGTTTTGTGTTTGCGGTCGACCCGACTTCGGCCGAAGCTTCTTGCATTGGCGGCAACATTGCCATGAATGCCGGCGGCAAAAAAGCGGTGCTGTGGGGCACGGCCCTGGACAACCTGGTGAGCTGGCGCATGGTGACGCCGCAGGCCGAGTGGCTGGAAGTCACCCGCATCGGCCACAACCTGGGCAAGATCCACGATGCCGAGCTGGCCAGTTTCGAGCTGCGCTACTTCGCGGCCGATGGCAAAACACCTTTGCGCACCGAGCGCTTGGATATTCCGGGCCGCACCTTCCGCAAGGAAGGCCTGGGCAAGGATGTCACCGACAAGTTTTTGAGCGGCCTGCCCGGCGTGCAAAAAGAGGGCTGCGATGGCTTGATCACCAGCGCGCGCTGGGTGGTGCACCGCATGCCCGAGCACACCCGCACGGTGTGCCTGGAATTCTTTGGCAATGCCAAGGACGCGGTGCCCAGCATTGTCGAGATCAAGGATTTCATGTTCGCCGAGCAAAAGCGAACAGGAACCCTGTTGGCCGGCCTGGAGCATCTGGACGACCGTTACCTCAAGGCCGTGGGCTATGCCACCAAGAGCAAGCGCGGCGGCCTGCCCAAGATGGTCTTGATTGGCGACATCGCCGGCGATGTCGCCGATGCGGTGGCACGCGCCACCTCCGAGGTGGTGCGCCTGGCCAACTCGCGCAACGGCGAGGGCTTCATTGCCATCAGCGCCGAGGCGCGCAAAAAATTCTGGCTGGACCGCAAGCGCACCGCGGCCATCAGCCGCCACACCAATGCCTTCAAGGTCAACGAGGATGTGGTCATCCCGTTGCCGCGCATGGCCGAGTACACCGACGGCATCGAGCGCATCAACATCGAGCTGTCCCTGCGCAACAAGCTGCAGCTGTGCAATGCCCTCGACGACTTTTTTGCCCGCGGTCAGCTGCCCTTGGGCAAGTCCGACGACGCGGCCGACCTGGCCTCGCCCGAGTTGCTGGAAGACCGGGTGCAGCAGGCGCGCAACCTCATTGGCGAAGTGCGCACTTTGTGGCAGCAGTGGCTGAGCGAGGTCGACACCCTGTTTCCGCAACTGCAAGACCACAGCTTGCGGGCCAGCTGGAAAACCCAGATTCGCGCGGGCTTGCAAAACATTTTCACGGGCGCCGTGTTCCAGCCGATTCTGGACGAGTGCAATGCCATACACCAGCGCGTGCTCAAGGGCCGCGTGTGGGTGGCGTTGCACATGCACGCCGGTGACGGCAATGTGCACACCAACATCCCGGTCAACAGCGACGACTACGCCATGCTGCAAACCGCCCATGAAGCAGTGGCCCGCATCATGACGCTGGCGCGTTCCCTGGATGGCGTGATTTCCGGCGAGCATGGCATTGGCATCACCAAGCTGGAGTTTCTGACCGACGCCGAGCTGCAGCCCTTTGCCGACTACAAGGCCCGCATCGACCCCGAAGGGCGCTTCAACAAGGGCAAGCTCTTGCGCGTTCAGCCCGGTCAGCACGATGTGCGTGCCGCCGACCTCAGCCAGGCCTACACCCCCAGCTTTGGCTTGATGGGCCATGAGTCGCTCATCATGCAGCAGTCCGACATTGGCGCCATAGCCGACAGCGTCAAAGACTGCCTGCGCTGTGGCAAGTGCAAGCCGGTGTGCGCCACCCATGTGCCGCGCGCCAATTTGCTGTACAGCCCGCGCAACAAGATCCTGGCCACCTCGCTGCTGGTGGAGGCCTTCTTG
>CAINMN010000209.1 GCA_903850735.1 uncultured Burkholderiales bacterium
ACCGTGTTACCGCCGCGCAAGTGTTCGACTTGATGATGCGGCTGGCGCGCGAGCAGGGCACGGCCTTTGTCCTGGTCACGCACGATGAGGCGTTGGCGGCCCAATGCGACAGGCGCTTGCATTTGCAGCAAGGACGCTTGCAAGGCTGAGATGGGCCATGCGCTGGATCGACACCCACTGCCACCTGGACGCCAGCGAATTCGATGCCGACCGCGACGCACAGCGTGCGCTCGCCCGTGCCGGCGGCGTCGAGTTGTGTGTCTTGCCTGCTGTCTCGGTCAGCAATTTGGAGACCGTGCGTGAGCTGGCGCATCGGCATGGCGATGTGTACGCCCTGGGCATTCACCCGCTGTACACGCTGCAGGCCGCTGAACAAGACTTGCGCACACTGGCTGCGCGGCTGCAAGCCCTGCGCGGTGATCCGCGCCTGGTGGCGGTGGGCGAAATCGGCCTTGATGGTTTTGTGCCGGGCTTGGACATGGCGCGCCAGCAAGCCTTTTACCGCGCGCAACTGAAACTGGCACAGCACGCCGAGCTGCCGGTGATCCTGCATGTGCGGCGCTCGGCCGATGCCTTGCTCAAAGGCTTGCGAGACATTCCGGTGCGTGGCGGCATTGCCCATGCCTTCAATGGCAGCGTGCAGCAGGCAGAAGCTTTCATCGAACGCGGCTTTTGTCTGGGCTTTGGCGGTGCGCTCACTTACGAGCGTGCCCTGCAATTGCGTCGCCTCGCGACCCACTTGCCCTTGTCTTCACTGGTGCTGGAAACCGACGCCCCCGACATCCCACCGCATTGGCTTTATGCGACGGCGGCGATGCGCGCCCAAGGCCAGCCGCAAGGACGCAATTCACCGACCCAGTTGCCTCGCATTGCCAGTGTGCTGGCCGAGCTGCGCGGCCTCTCGCTTGAAGCGCTGGCCCAGGCCACCAGCGAGAACGCGCGCCGTGCCTTGGGTCTGCCTACCCCGGCGCAAGCCCCGTTGCCCTGACAATCCAGCATGGCCCGAAAAAAACCAACGCTTCCCGATGTGAACTTTTCCGAATACGGACCGGTGCGCTATTTGCACCTGGGAACGGAATGGGTGCAAGGCTCGATGAAGATCGAGCAACCTTTTGACATCGACCTGGACTATGTGCAGCGCATGATGGCCTGGTTGCTGTTTGTCGACCCCGACACGGTCGCCAAACGCCATGCCATGCAACTGGGTTTGGGCGCGGCCTCGCTCACCAAGTTTTGCTACAAGCATCTGCGCATGCACACCACGGCCATTGAGCTGAACCCGCAGGTCATTGCGGCTTGCCGCTTGTGGTTCAAGTTGCCCGCTGATAACGCCAAGCTCTCGGTGGTGCTGGGGGATGCCGAAGAAGTGGCGCGCCACAGCCATTGGCAGGGAAAGATCGATGCCTTGCAAGTGGATTTGTACGACCATGAAGCGGCCGCACCGGTGCTGGACAGCGAAGCTTTCTATGCCGACTGTCGCCGTTTGTTGACAGACGAGGGCTGCATGACTGTCAACTTGTTTGGACGCAGCAGTCAGTATGACCAAAGCCTGGCCAAAATCGTGGCTGCCTTTGGCGAGGGCGCTGTGTGGGCTTTCAAGCCCACACGCGAAGGCAATACCGTGGTGTTGGCCTTGCGCACACCGGTCAAACTCAAGCGGCACGAACTGCAGGAAAGGGCTGAAGCGGTGCAGGCGCGTTGGCCTTTGCCCGCCACACGTTGGGTCAAGGTGTTCAAGCCTGTCGCCTAAGTGTCCGTTGCATTTACGCACCAATGTGGGGGTATAGGTGAAATCCACATGCGCGAATTTCGCGATAGCCCCCACAATCCGCCCATCGAAATCATTTCGAGGAGATAGGTTGTGAACATCAAAAGTCAGAAAGACTTTTTCTCGGGACTCATGTTCCTGGTCGTTGGCGGCGCGTTTGCCTGGGGCGCCACGTCGTATTCCATCGGAACGGGTGCGCGCATGGGGCCGGGTTATTTCCCTCTGCTGCTGGGTATCTTGCTGGCCATCTTGGGCTGCGCGGTCATGTTCTATTCATTGGTCATCGAAACACCCAGTGGCGACAAAGTGGGTGCATTTGCCTGGCGGCCTATTGGTTTCATCCTTGGCGCCAATCTGGCCTTTGGCATTTTGTTGGGTGGCTTGCCAAGCCTCAAAATCCCCCCCATGGGTCTGATTTTGGCGATTTACGCCTTGACCCTGATCGCCAGCAAAGCTGGTTCTGAGTTCAAGCTCAAAGATGTGTTTGTGCTCGCCACTGTATTGGCGGTCGGTAGCTATTTGGCTTTTATTGTTTTGCTCAAACTGCAGATGCCTGTTTGGCCAACTTTCATCACAGGTTGAGGAGACTGATTCATGGATTTGATTGCAAACCTCTCGACCGGTTTCGGCGTGGCCTTCACGCCGATCAACTTGCTTTACGCATTTGTCGGTTGCATGCTCGGTACCCTGATCGGTGTGTTGCCTGGCATTGGCCCTGTCGCGACCATTGCCATGTTGCTGCCTGCCACCTACGCCTTGCCGCCGGTGTCAGCGCTGATCATGCTCGCGGGTATTTATTATGGTGCGCAGTACGGCGGCTCCACCACGGCCATCCTGGTTAATTTGCCCGGTGAATCCTCCTCGGTGGTGACCACCATCGATGGCTACCAAATGGCACGCAAAGGCCGGGCGGGCCCTGCCTTGGCCGCGGCGGGCTTGGGCTCGTTTTTTGCTGGCTCGGTCGGAACCCTGATTTTGGCGGCCTTTGCGCCGCCTTTGACAGAGTTGGCTTTTAAATTTGGCCCTGCCGAATATTTTTCTCTGATGATCCTCGGCTTGATTGGTGCCGTGGTGCTGGCTTCTGGCTCACTCTTGAAGGCGATCGCCATGATCGTTCTGGGACTTTTGATGGGCCTGATTGGCACCGACGTCAACTCCGGGGTGGCACGCTTCAGCTTTGACATTCCCGAATTGACCGATGGTATTGGCTTTGTGACGATTGCCATGGGTGTTTTTGGCTATGGTGAAATTATCAGTAACCTGTCGCGACCGGAAGACGAGCGCGAAGTGTTCACGGCCAAAGTGCAGGGCTTGTTCCCCACGGGCGAAGACTTCAAGCGCATGATTCCGGCGGTATTGCGTGGCACCGCCCTGGGCTCCTTGCTCGGCGTGTTGCCCGGTGGCGGCGCCTTGCTGGCGGCGTTCGCGGCCTACACCATCGAAAAGAAAACCAAGCTGCAAGCCGGCGAAGTGCCGTTCGGCCAAGGCAACATCCGTGGCGTGGCAGCCCCTGAGTCTGCCAACAACGCGGGCGCGCAAACCTCCTTCATCCCCTTGCTGACGCTGGGCATTCCGCCCAACGCCGTGATGGCGCTGATGGTGGGTGCCATGACCATCCACAACATTCAGCCTGGCCCGCAGGTGATGACCAGCAACCCCGAACTGTTTTGGGGCCTGATTGCGTCTATGTGGCTTGGCAACTTGATGCTGGTGATCTTGAACCTGCCCTTGATTGGCATGTGGATCAAATTGCTGACAGTGCCTTATCGCTTTCTGTTCCCCGCCATTGTGCTGTTCTGCGCCATCGGTGTGTACTCCACCAACAACAACACCTTCGACATCTGGATGGTGGCGGGCTTTGGCTTCATCGGCTACCTGTTCCTGAAGCTCGGTTGCGAGCCTGCGCCTTTGTTGCTGGGCTTCATCCTGGGCCCGATGATGGAAGAAAACCTGCGGCGCGCACTGCTGCTGTCGCGTGGCGATTGGTCGGTGTTCGTGACCCGTCCCTTGTCCGGTGGCTTGCTGGCTGCAGCCCTGTTGCTGCTGGTCATCGTGCTCTTGCCGTCGGTGAAATCCAAACGCGAAGAAGCTTTCGTCGAAGATTGATGAACGCTTGAGCTGAGAGACGAACACGGCGCCTGCGGGCGCCGTTGTTCATGGCGCTTGATCCAACGAAGGAGTCACAGATGAACAAACGAAACCTGCTGCGCATGGGCTGGCTAGGGGCGGCGATGGTCGTGGGCCAAGCTTTGGCGCAAGTGCCGTACCCCACCAAGCCCGTGCGCTTGCTGGTGCCCTTTCCTGCGGGCGGCGCCACCGACATTTTTGCGCGTGCCTTGTCGCAAAAGCTGCCTGACAAGCTGGGCGCCCAAGTGGTGGTCGAGAACCGTCCGGGCGCAGGCGGCTCCTTGGGCTCGGACCTGGCCGCCAAGGCGCCCGCCGATGGTTACACCTTGCTGTTGGCCACCACCAGCACCCACACCATTGGCCCGGCCTTCAACCCGCGGTTGCCCTACGACGCGGTGCGCGACTTCACGCCCATCGTGCATGTGGGCAATGCGCCCAGCATCATGCTGGTGCCCAACAACTCGCCCGCCAAAACCGTGCAAGAGTGGATTGCCTATGCGCGTGCCAACCCCGGTCGGCTCAACTACGCTTCCAGCGGCAACGGCACCATCGTTCAACTGACGGCCGAATTGTTCAAGGCACAAGCTGGCCTGTTCGTGGTGCACATTCCCTACAAGGGCACAGCCTTGGCCATTCCGGATCTGGTCAGCGGCAAGCTTGATGTGTTGTTTGACTCCTTGCCCAGCGGCATTCCGCATGTGCGCGATGGGCGCTTGCGTGCCTTGGGGGTGACCACGGCCAAGCGCACGCCGCTGGCCCCTGACTTGCCCGCCATCGCCGAGGTGTTGCCGGGCTATGAGTCCAATACCTGGTTTGGCTTGTATGGGCCGCGCGGCTTGCCGGCGGACATCGTGGCCAAGGTGAATGTGGCGGTCAACCAGACCCTGATGGACCCTGAGGTGAAAGACAAATTGTTTCGTCTCGGCATCGAGCCGGTGGGCGGGACGCCCGCAACCTTCTCGGCCATGCTGGCGCAAGAGTCTGCCAAGTGGCGACAGATCATCGTCGAGCGAAAAATCACGGCCGATTGAGGGCCTCGCCGATCAATTGACTGAAGGCTGGGGCTATCGCCTCTTTGTCAGCCGCGCGGTCGGCTTCCTGCCAAAATCATTTTCATGAACTTCAATTACCAAAACCCCTACACATCGACCCGCCTGCCGGTGTTTGCCCGCAACGTGGTGTCCACGTCTCACCCTTTGGCTGCGCAAGCCGGTTTGCGCATGCTGTGGCAAGGCGGCAATGCGGTCGATGCGGCCATTGCGGCGGCAGCGGCCATCACCATCTGTGAGCCCGTCAGCAATGGTTTGGGGTCGGATGCTTTTTGTATTTTGTGGGACGGCCAGCAACTGCATGGCCTGAACGCTTCCGGTCGTGCGCCGCAAACCTGGACACCCGACTACTTTCAGAAAAAATACGGCGGCGACGCCCAAACTCCGCCCAAGCGCGGCTTCGATTCGGTGACCGTGCCCGGCGCGGTGGCCAGCTGGGTGGCGATGAGCCAACGCTTTGGCAAGCTGCCGTTCGAAGACCTGATGCAGCCCGCGATTGAAATCGCTGAAAGAGGTTACCTGGTGCCGGTGGTGGTGCAGCAAAAGTGGGCCGCGGCCACGCCCGAGCTGAAAAGCCAACCCGGTTTTGCCGAAAGCTTTTTGCCCTGGGGCCGGGCGCCCAACGTCGGTGAGCTGTTCAAGTTCCCGGGCGCGGCCGCGGGCTTGCGCGCCATTGCCAAAACCAAAGGTCAGGCCTTTTATGGCGGTGAGATTGCGCAAGCCATCGAGCGCTTTGCGGCGCAAAACGGTGGCACGATCAAGGCCAGCGACTTCGCCAGCTTCCAGCCCGAGTGGGTGACACCGATTGCCAAGGACTACCGTGGCTACACCTTGCATGAAATCCCGCCCAACGGCCAAGGCATTGCGGCGCTGATCGCCCTGGGCATCCTGAGCAACTTCGATGTGGCCAACATGCCGGTCGATGGCATCGATTCGCAGCACTTGCAAATCGAGGCCATGAAGCTGGCCTTTGCCGATGTCTACCGCTTCGTGGCCGAGCCCGCGAGCATGGAAGTCACGGCCGAGCAAATGCTGGACCCGGCCTACCTGGCCAGCCGTGCCAAACTCATCGACATGAAGCGCGCGCAAGACTTCAAGGCGGGCAACCCGGTCAAGGGCGGCACGATTTATCTGAGCGCCGCCGACGAGAACGGCATGATGGTCAGCTTCATCCAAAGCAACTACATGGGCTTTGGCTCGGGCGTGGTCGAGCCCACGTTTGGCATCAGCTTGCAAAACCGTGGCCATGCTTTCAGCACGGCCCAGAATGGCCTGAACCCGGCCAACCTGGTGGCCCCGGGCAAGCGCCCCTTCCACACCATCATTCCGGCCTTCCTCACGCGCGATGGCCAGCCGGTGATGAGCTATGGCGTGATGGGCGCCAACATGCAGCCCCAGGGCCACATGCAAACCCTGGTGCGCATGCTCGACTATGGTCAGAACCCGCAGGCGGCGTGCGACGCGCCGCGTTGGCGTTTCAACTCCGGCGTGGAAATCAACGCCGAGGCCAGCATGCGCGCCGACACCGTGCAGGCGCTGAAAGAGCGCGGCCACAAAGTGGATGTGATCAACGACAGCTACCAGGACTTTGGTTCGGGCCAGTTCATCTGGCGCGCCGGTGACCCCAAGGCCGAAGGCTATGTGATCGCCAGCGACTCCCGCCGCGACGGCCTCGCCGCCGGCTTCTGACGCAGGCTCAGGGGTCGAGGGGGTAGATGGGACGGCGCAGTTTCATGAACTGCAGGTCGTTGTAGTCTGACGTGCAGGCCCCCGCGCCGGCGCACTCGACCACCGCAGACGCCAGTTTGCCCAAGCCTGCGCGCCAGTGGACGCGGCTCTTGAGCATCACATAGCGTTTTTGCGTGGGGTCGATGCCCAGCGTCAGCAGGGCGTTGACATCAAACGGCTCCACGTGTTGTGAAATCAGCGCCACTTCCACGCGGCCAGTGTCGATCACCACCGAAGGGCCCATGGCATAACGCGATCCCCGGCTCATCGGGCCTTTGGCGCGGTAGTCTCCCTGTGAGATGGTTTTCACGCGGCCGGTGAGCTGCAAGGGCGGGTGTGGGTGCGGCATCAGCGGCATCGCCAGTTTGCCCCCGACCGACAGCGTGACGGTGGCGCCAATGCCCGCAGCGATGGCCTCTTGCACCGCTTGCGGATCGCAGATGGCAAAGGCCGCCACGTCCTCGAGCTCTTGGCGCAGAATTTCTGCCAGCACGCGCGTGGTGTCCATGGTGCCGCCCGATGCGGCGTTGTCGTAGTGGTCCAGCAAGACGATGGGGCCACCGGTCATCTGCTTGGCGCGTGCCACCGACGCCTCCAGGGGCTCGAGTTGGTAGACAAACTGTTCCCGCGCCGCCCAGGCTTGTTGCAGCAGCTGGTCGCGCAGGCGCTCGGCTGCGGCCATGTCGTTGTCGGTCACGACCACCACGCTCAAGCCGGCATTTTCAATGTCGGCGTGGGGAAAGCCCACAAACAAACTGGCACACAGCGCGCCTTCTTGCTCCATCGCGTGCGCCATGGCTTGCAGCGAGCGGTTGGGCTCGTCCTCGCTGCTTTGGCGCATCACATGCGGAATCATGGGCAAGCGGCCCCAGGCTTGGGTCGGGCGGGCCTGACCGCGAATCATGCGGATCAAGGCGCGCCCTGCGCGTTGCCCGGTTTCATACATGTCCACATGCGGGTAGGTTTGGTAGCCCGCCACCACCTGTGCCAGTTCCACCATGTCGGCGTAGATGTTGGCATGCATGTCGTAGGCGACACCGATGGGGGTGCGGGCATCGACGGCGCGAATGCGGCGCAGCAATTCGCCTTCGCCGTCTTCAAAGCTGCGCGTCACCATGGCGCCGTGCAGGTCCAGCAAGATGCCGTCAAAGCCACCGGCTTGCACCGCCTGCACGATGCTGCGCGTCATGGTTTCGAAGGCGTCGTCCTCCACCGGACCGCTGGGCGCGGCATGGGCGGCAATCGCGATTTCAAAATCGGCGCCGGCTTCTTCTGCCAGGTCGATGAAAGCGCCGGTGGCCGTGCCGGTGTTGCGAAAGGCGCTCACCGCATGGGCGCCTTGGGGCGGCAGCCCGGAGGCGCCATGGCCGCGCGCAAAGCGCGCCAGGTCGGTGACCACGGGCGAGAAAGTGTTCGTCTCGTGCATCATCATGGCAATCAGCAAGCGCATGCGGGCTCCTTCCCAGAAAGTGATGTCGCCATGATCCCCGCCAGGCCAGCCAGCATCAGTCACCGAGGTGTCAGCCCTGCGACCCCGGGCCTGCCAAGGCCGATGCGACAATGACTTCGCACATGACTGATACGCCACGCTCTTCGCTCACCACCGGCTTGCTGTTGGCCGTTTTTGGCGCCATTGCGTTCAGCGGCAAAGCCATCATCGTCAAGCTGGCCTACCGCCATGGCGTGGACGCCGTGACCCTCATCATGTACCGCATGCTGTTTGCCCTGCCTTTGTTTTTGCTCATGGCCTGGTGGGCCGAGCGGCAACCCAGTGCACGTGCTCAGCCGCTCACGCGAAGTGACATGCTGGGCATTGGGGCGCTGGGCTTCACCGGCTATTACCTCTCGAGCTACCTGGACTTTGTGGGCTTGCAGTACATCTCGGCCAGCCTGGAGCGGCTGATTCTGTACCTCAACCCCACCTTGGTGATGGTGCTCAGCTGGTTCATTTTCAAAAAGCCTTTGCAGCCTTTGCGGGTGGTGGCCATGGCCATCAGCTACAGCGGTGTGCTGTTGGTGTTTGGCCATGAGGTCAGCCTCTCGGGTGCCGAAGTGGCGCTGGGCGCCTTCTGGGTGTTTCTGAGCGCGCTGACCTATGCGGGCTACCTGATTTACAGCGGCCAATTGGTGCAGCGTGTGGGCTCGTTGCGCTTGGTCGGCTGGGCCACCACGGTGGCCTGCCTGTGCTGCATCTTGCAATTCTTGTTGGTGCGACCGCTGTCGGCGGCCGACGTGCCCTCGGCGGTGCTGTGGCTGTCGGCGTTGAATGCGGTGGCCTGCACGGTGGCGCCCGTCCTCATGGTCATGATGGCCATTGAGCGCATTGGCCCTGCCTTGACCTCGCAAACTGGCATGATCGGTCCCATGTCCACCATCGCACTCGGCGTGCTGGTGCTGGACGAGCCGCTCAATGCCTGGATTGGCATGGGCACCCTGCTGGTGCTGGGTGGTGTTTTTATGGTCTCAAAATACGGAGCAAAGTGATGGATCTTGGAATCAAAGGCAAATGGGCGCTGGTCTGTGGCGCGAGCAAGGGTCTGGGTTTGGGCTGTGCGCGTTCGCTCGCCCGCGAAGGCGTGAACGTGGTCATCGTGGCGCGTGGCGCCGAAGTGCTGCAAGCCGCCGCGGAGTCCTTGCGTGCCCATGGCGGCCAAGTGATTGCCGTGGCCGCCGACATCACCACCGTGGCTGGCCGTGAGGCGGTCTGGTCTGTGGCCGGTGGCCCCGGCAAAAACTACGACATCGTGGTGACCAATGCCGGTGGCCCGCCCCCCGGTGATTTCCGCGACTGGGACCGCGAGGCCTGGATCAAGGCGGTGGACGCCAACATGCTGACCCCGATCGAGCTGATCAAGGCCACGGCCGACGGCATGGCCGAGCGAGGCTTTGGCCGCATCGTCAACATCACCTCCAGCGCGGTCAAGGCCCCCATCGACATTCTGGGCCTGTCCAATGGCGCACGCAGCGGCCTGACAGGCTTTGTGGCGGGCGTGGCACGCACCACCAAGCTGGCTTCGCGCAACGTCACCATCAACAACCTGTTGCCTGGCGCGTACGATACCGACCGGCTCAAGGGCACCATGAAAGGCGCCGCCGACAAGTCGGGTCAGCCCATCGAAGCCATCATGGACACGCGCAAGAAAACCATTCCGGCCTTGCGGTTCGGCCAGCCCGATGAGTTCGGTGACACCTGCGCCTTTCTGTGCAGCCAGCAAGCCGGCTACATCACCGGCCAGAACGTGCTGACCGACGGCGGCGCCTACCCCGGCACCTATTGACGGCGGTCTTCAGCGGGAGGGCTGGCGTGAAGACACCACAATCCCGCTGACGATCAACACAAAGGCTGCGGCATGGAACAGCCGCGGCGTGTCCCCCAGTGCCAGCGTGGAAAACAGCGCCGCAAACAAGGGCGTGAGGTTGGCGAAGAAGCCCGCAATGTTGGGGCCCACGCGTTGCACGCCCAAGCCCCAGCACCGGTAGGCCAGAATCGCCGGCCCCACCGCCACATACATCAGCGCCAGGGCCAAGGGCCAGCCCCAATGCAACTGGGCTGCTGTGGTGTGCCACTCGCCCAGCGTGAACAAGCCTGACCAGCCCAGGCCAAACACCACCTGCGCCATCAGAAACCCGGCCCAGTCACTGCGCAAGCTTGGCGGGTCTTTGGGCTGGCTCAGCAACCAGCTGTACCAGGACCAGGCCGCCGTGGCGATCAGCACATAGATGTCGCCAATCACCCATTGCACCTGCCACAAGGCTTGCAAGTCGCCCCTGCAGAGCACCAGCAAAACGCCCGCAATGGACAAGGCCGCTCCCACAATTTGCCGGCCTCGGATGCGCTGACCAAAGAAGAGGGCGCCCAGGCCCAGCATGAAGATGGGCGTGCTCGACGCCACCAGCGTGACATTGATCGGGCTGGACGTGCGCAGCGCCAGGTATTGAAAACTGTTGTAACAGCCCACGCCCAACAAGCCCAGCAAGGCATACCTGCGCCAGTGCACCCACACCGGGCTGTCGCGGCGCAGCACCGCATGCGCCAAGGGCAGCAGCAGCACAAAGGCGCCGAGCCAGCGCAAAAAATTCAAGGTGATGGGCGGGGCCAGGTCGTTGACCATGCGGCCGACCACCGCATTGCCCGCCCACAACAAGGGCGGCACCAACAGCAAGAGGGCGGTGCTCAGGTTCAAAGGGTTGGAGGCTTGGCGCATGGCTGAACTCTAATGCAGCTTGGCGAAACCGAAGTGACATGCACGGGCTTCGGTTGTGTGGCAGGATGCCCCACCTGTCATTGAACCCATTCCCCTGAGGAGCAGAACACATGAGCCGTGCCGTACGCATCGACCGCAATGGCGGTCCCGAAGAGCTGAAAATTGTCGACGTGACCGTGGGCCAGCCCGGGCCCGGTGAAATCCGCATTCGCCACAAGGCCGTCGGCCTGAACTTCATCGATGTCTACCAGCGCACCGGCCTATACCCCTTCCCCATGCCCCTGATGCTGGGCATGGAAGGCGCGGGTGTGGTCGAGGCCGTGGGCGAAGGCGTCACCCACCTCAAAGCGGGTGACCGTGCGGCTTACGCCAGCGCCCCTCCGGGAAGCTACTGTGACGAGCGCGTGATGCCCGCCAAGCAAGTCTGCCGCCTGCCGGACGACATCAGCTTTGACACCGGCGCGGCCATGATGCTCAAGGGCTTGACCGCGCAGTACTTGCTCAAGCGCACCTTGCCCCAAGGCGGTTTGAAAGCCGGCGACTTCATTCTGTTTCACGCCGCCGCGGGTGGCGTCGGCCTGATCGCTTGCCAATGGGCCAAGGCCCTGGGCTACCAGTTGATCGGCACCGCTGGCAGCGATGAAAAATGTGCGCTGGCCAAAGCCAATGGCGCCGCCCATGTGATCAACTACAGCCGCGAAGACTTCGCTGCGCGCGTGAAAGAAATCACCGGCGGCAAAGGCGTGAAAGTGGTGTACGACTCGGTCGGCAAGGACACCTGGGAGAAATCGCTGGACTGCCTGTCGCCGTTTGGCCTGATGGCCTCCTTTGGCAATGCGTCCGGCCCGGCACCGTCTTTTGCGCCCGGCATTCTGGCCGCCAAGGGCTCGATCTATGTGACCCGCCAAACCCTGTTCACCCACATCAGCACGCGCGAAACCTGCCAGGAAATGGCCGACGACTTGTTTGCGGTGGTGAGCAGCGGCCAGGTGAAGATTCCCATCGACCAGCGCTACCCGCTGGAGCAGGTGGCCCAGGCCCACATCGACCTGGAAGCCCGCAAAACCACGGGCTGCACCATCCTCACGCTGTAAAGCGTTTCAGCCTTTGGCCCGGCGAACCCGCAAGAATTCGTCGAGCAGCAGACAGCCCGCACCCACGGTGATGGCGCTGTCTGCGAGGTTGAAGGCTGGAAAATGCCAGCCGGCCCAGTGGACATCCAAAAAGTCCACCACATGGCCATACATCAGGCGATCGATCACATTGCCGATGGCGCCGCCCAAGATCAGCGAGAGCGCAAAGCCAAACAGTTTTTGACCGGGGTGGCTGCGCAGCATCCACACAATCAGCACCGCCGCCACCGCGCCCAGCCCAGTGAAAAACCAGCGCTGCCAGCCCGAGGCAGACGCCAAAAAAGAAAAGGCCGCGCCCGTGTTGTGCACCCGCACCAGGTTGAAAAAGTGGGTCACTGGCTGGCTCCAGCCCAGCGGGTATTGGCCCACGATCAGGAGCTTGGTCAACTGGTCCAGCAGCATCACCAGCACCGCCAAGGCGAGCCAGAGTTTCAGCGAGGGTGCGGCGCTGGACTTGCTCATGCGACGCGGCGCTGTTCGCCCTCGCCATACAGGTTGCTGACGCAACGGCCACACAGCGTGGGGTGCGCCGCGTCCTGGCCCACATCGTCGCGGTAGTGCCAGCAGCGCTCGCACTTCACGGCCGTGCTGGCTTGGGTGACGATCTGCAGGTCTGCGCCGGACTTGAGGGTGATGGCGGAGGTGATGAACACAAATTTCAGGTCATCGCCCAGCGAGCTCAGCAAGTCGAAGTCTTCAGCCGTGACCTGCAAGTCAACCTCGGCTTGCAACGAGGCACCCACTTTGCCGGCGCTGCGCAAAGCCTCGATGTCCTTGTTCACGGCGTCCCGGATCTCGCGAATGCGCGACCATTTGCCCAGCAGTGCGGCATCGGGCTCGCCCAGCTGAGAGAAGGTTTCGGTGAACAGGGTCTCGCCAGAGCCAAACACTTTCCAGGCTTCCTCGGCGGTGAAGCTCAGGAACGGCGCCATCCAGCGCAGCATGGCATGCGTGATTTGGTAGAGCGCGGTTTGCGCGCTGCGTCGCGCCAGCGATTTCGGCGCCGTGGTGTAGAGGCGATCTTTCAACACGTCGAGGTAAAACGCCCCGAGATCTTCCGAGCAGTACACCTGCAGTTTGGACACCACGGGGTGGAATTCGTAGACGCCAAAGTGGCCGCCTTCAAACACCTTTTTCTCGGCGTTCCAGCGGCCCAAAATGTCTTGTTGCAATTCGGCGGCGCGGCTCAGGGCGTAGAGGTCGATTTCCAGCAATTGGTCGGCGGCAACGGTGTCGGTGGCGGGGTTGAAGTCGCTCACATTGGCCAGCAAGAAGCGCAAAGTGTTGCGGATGCGGCGGTAAGCGTCGACCACGCGGGCCAGGATTTTGTCGTCGATGTTCAGGTCGCCCGAGTAGTCGGTGGCGGCCACCCACAGGCGCACAATTTCTGCGCCGAGCTTGTCGGTGACTTCTTGCGGAATCACCACATTGCCGAGCGACTTGCTCATCTTGCGGCCCTGGCCGTCGGTGGCGAAGCCATGGGTCAGCAGGCCACGGTAAGGCGCGCGGTCATACAGGGCGCAGCCCAGCAGCAGCGAGCTGTGGAACCAGCCGCGGTGCTGGTCATGGCCTTCCAG
>CAINMN010000210.1 GCA_903850735.1 uncultured Burkholderiales bacterium
TCATGAGGTGCGCCTGATGGCACCTCAGTACGTCAAGCCCTACGTCAAGTCGCAAAAGAACGACGCGGCCGACGCCGCCGCCATTTGCGAGGCTGCCACCCGTGGGCACATGCGCTTTGTGGCTCTGAAGACCGTCGATCAACAAAGCGTGCTGGCCCTGCACACCGTGCGCAGCGGCTTTGTCAAGCAACGCACGGCGCTGTCCAACCAAATCCGCGGCATGCTCGCCGAGTTTGGGGTGGTGCTGCCCCAAGGCTTGAGCAAGCTGGCCCAGCAGCTGCCCGTCGTGCTGGCCGATCAAGGCAATGAGCTCACCGGCGTGGTGCGCGAGCTCGTGCAAATGCTGCAAACGCAGCTGGCGCACCTGGATGAGCTGGTGGCCCGCTTAGAGCGCCAGATTCGGGTTTGGGCCACCCAAGACCAGGCCGCTAAGCGGCTGCAGCAAATACCGGGCATCGGCCCGATCACAGCCAGCGCGCTGGCCGCCAGCGTGGGCGATGCGCGCCAGTTTGAGGACGGGCGCCAGATGGCCGCCTGGATGGGCTTGGTGCCGCGCCAGCACTCCAGCGGGGGCAAGAGCGTGTTGCTGGGCATCACCAAGCGAGGCGACAAGTACCTGCGCACCTTGCTCATCCACGGCGCACGCGCAGCCCTGAAGGCGTATCAGCGAAACCCCGCCAAGATGCCCCAGCAGCTGGCACACCTACTGCAGCGCAAACACCCCAACGTGGTGTGCGTGGCGCTGGCCAGTCGCAACGCCCGCGTGGCCTGGGCCATGCTGAGCCGGCGAGAGGACTACAAAGGCGGGCCAAGCGTCAACTTGCCTGCCCTGCCCAGCAGCCCAGGCCTGGCGCCAATCTAGGCCGCGGCCAAAGGGCCGCCCAGCGGCAAGCCACGAATCAACCCCGATAAACGTCAAGGAGAAGCACCCAGAGTTGCGCAGACTGTCAGCGATAGAAGGCCCCTTCGGTCAGACCGGGGGCAGGAAAAACCCGTTCATCGCGACGCACTTAGAGTGCATACGCTCGCTTGGGATCCTGCCCGCTAAACCCATCTGGGACAGTGCCTCGTGCACATCAAAGTCCGAATGTACGGTTGCAACCTCTCCGATTCAGCCCAAAGTCAAAAAACAGTTTGCTAAACAGGGAGCGTCCATGTACGCGATGACGAAGAGATGGCTGGGCGATTGCGTTCGGTTTACTTCAGGATTTTTTCGCGCTCAGGTCTTTGCGGAACTGGCCGATCAGGTCGTCACTGGCCTTGATCAACAGGCCTTGATCGGAGCCAATGCCCACCATGGTGTAGCCCCCACTCGATGTAGCGGTGGGCATCTGCCGGGGAGGCCGCCAGAATGCCGGCGCCCTTGCCGGTCTCCTGAATGATGCTGCGGATGTTGCGAATGGTGTCTTGCACCGTGGCATGCCCCGATTGCCCCAAATAGCCCATGCTGGCGGCGAGATCGTTGGGGCCGACGAACACCGCATCAATGCCATCGACTTGGGCAATGGCCTTGGCGTTTTTCACGCCGGCTTCCGATTCGATCTGCACCATGATGCACAGCTGCTGGTCTGCCGTCGCATGGTAGTTGGGCACGCGCCCCCAGCGGTTGGCGCGCTGCTGGCCTGCCACGCCGCGAATGCCGCGCCCCGGGTAGCGGGTGGCGGCCACGATGGCTTGCGCCATCTCCGCCGATTCCACGTTGGGCAGGATCAGGTTGCGCACGCCCAGATCGAGGTATTGCTTGATCAGGTCTTTGTCAAAGCGAATGGGGCGTACCACCGGCTCCACCGGGTAGGCGGCCAAGGCCTGCAATTGCGTCAGGATGGTGTGCAGGTCGTTGGGTGAGTGCTCCATGTCCAGGTTCAACCAGTCGTAGCCCGAGCCGGCCACGATTTCTGAGGAATAGCTGCTGGAGAGCGCGCACCACAGGCCCAGCTGCAGTTGGTGGTTCTTGAACGAGGCCTTGAGTTGGTTGTCTTGAAGCTTCATGGTTTTTTCCCAGTCAGAGTTTCCGGATTGACGACGCTTTCGGGCGGACGTCCTTGAAAGATCGCAGCCATGTCATCGGACATGGCTTTGAAAATGCGTGTCATGGCACCCAGGGTGGTGGCCATGGAATGGGGCGACACCAGCAGGTTGCTGTTTTGAAACAGGGGATGGCGGGTGTCGCAGGGCTCGACGTTGAACACATCCAGGGCGGCACCGCGCAGGTGGCCATTGCGCAGCAAGGCATCCACGGTGTCCAGGCTGTCAATCACGCCGCCGCGCGCCAGGTTGATGAGGTAAGCGCCCGGCTTGAGCATTTCCAATTTTTGGCGGTTGATGAAGCCAAAGGTTTCCGCGTTTTGCGGGCAGTGAAGCGTCAGGAAGTCGGCTTGTTGCAGCACCGCCTCCATGCTGAGCATGTTGACGCCCAGCGAGGCGCCCAGAGCAGGGTCGATGTACGGGTCATAAGCGACCACGTTCATGTTGAAGGGGCGCGCCATCTCGGCCACCAATTTGCCAATGCGCCCCAGGCCAATGATGCCCAAGGTCTTGCCATCGAGGTCGCGCCCCTGGGCCTGGTAGCGTGAATTCCAGTCGCCCGCTTTCAAGGCGCTGTCCCAGTAGGTGATCATTTTGCACAAGGCCAACATGAAGCCCAGGGTGGCCTCTGCCACGGCCCGCGCCCCGACGCCGGGGGTGTAAACCACGGGAATGCCGCGACGCGTGGCGGCGGCAATGTCGATGTTCTCGTAGCCCACGCCGGTTCTGCCGATGACTTTCAAATGCGGTGCCGCGTCAATCACCGCAGCGGTGATGGGCGCCAAACCCCGCACCACCAGACCGATGGCGGGTTGAATTTCCCGGCACAGCGTGGCTTCCTGCATGTTGCTGGCAATGTGCAGGGGAGCGAAGGTTTGCAGCACCGACTCAGCATAGTCGTCAAGGACTTGGGTGGCCAGAATGATGGGCGAGGGCATGGGCAGGCGTCTGTGTGACTCGTTGAGCGCATTCTGCCAGTGGCCAAGGGCTGGCAGAGTCACCTGCATGCCAGGAGGGGCGCTGAAATTGTGTAGCATGCCATGGACAACATCACCCCCAATCAACCGATCCCCAAGGACGATCCATGATCCGATACCTCAAACGTGGCAAAGACGTTCAAGTTCGCTCTGAAGACGACGCCAAAGTGCGTCAGACCGTCGAAGGCATTGTGCGCGACATTGAAGCGCGCGGCGATGAAGCCGTGCGCGAGTACAGCCGCAAGTTTGACAACTGGGACCCCGCAGATTTCCGCATGTCGCAAGCGGACATTGAGGCCGCACGCAAGAGCCTGTCGGCCCGCGAGATTGAAGACATTGCCTTCGCCCAAAAGCAGGTGCGCAACTTTGCCCAGATTCAGCGCGACTCCATGAAGGATGTCGAGGTCGAGACCTATCCCGGCGTGGTGCTCGGGCACAAGCACATTCCCGTCAATGCGGTGGGTTGTTACATTCCCGGCGGCAAGTACCCTTTGCTGGCCTCGGCCCACATGAGCGTGCTGACCGCCAAGGTGGCGGGCGTCAAGCGCGTGCTCTCTACGGCGCCTCCCTACCAGGGCAAGCCCCATCCCGCCATTGTCACGGCCATGGCCATGGCCGGTGCCGATGAAATTTTGGTGCTCGGCGGCGTGCAGGCCGTGGTGGCCATGGCCATTGGCACGCCCTCGATTGCGCCGGTCGACATGTTGGTCGGTCCGGGCAACATGTTCGTGGCCGAAGCCAAGCGCCAGTTGTATGGCCGGGTGGGCATTGACCTGTTTGCCGGCCCCACCGAAACCCTGGTGATTGCCGACGAGTCGGTCGACGGCGAGATGTGTGCCGTCGATTTGCTGGGACAGGCCGAGCACGGCCCCACCTCACCCGCCATCTTGCTGACCAACAGCGAGAAGCTGGCGCGCGAGACCATGGCCGAGGTCGAGCGTCAACTGAAAATTTTGCCCACGGCCGCCATCGCCGCCCAAAGCTGGGCCGACTATGGCGAAGTCATCGTGTGCGACACCGAGGCCGAAATGCTGCAAATGGCCGACGAGATTGCCTCCGAACATGTACAGGTGATGACGCGCGACCCCGACTTCTTCCTGGCCAACATGACCAACTACGGCGCCTTGTTCCTGGGGCCGCGCACCAACGTCAGCTTTGGCGACAAGGTCATTGGCACCAACCACACTTTGCCCACCAACAAAAACGCGCGCTACACCGGTGGCCTGTGGGTTGGCAAATTTCTCAAGACCTGCACCTACCAGCGTGTGCTGACCGATGAGGCCAGTGCCACCATGGGCGAGTACTGCTCGCGCTTGTGCCACATGGAAAATTTCGCAGGGCATGGTGAACAGGCCAACCTGCGCGTGCGCCGCTATGGCACGCGCGCCGAGGTGCCCTGGTACCAGCCTGTGCCCGCCAAGGACTGACCATGCTGCCGCAAATGCCCAGCTTCAGGCTCGACGGCCGTCGGGCCTTGGTCACGGGCGCCAGTCGTGGCATTGGCTTGGCGGCAGCTGCCGCCTTGGCTGGCGCTGGGGCGCATGTGACCCTGGTGGCGCGACAAGAACAAGCCCTGGAGACTGCCGCTGCTGCGCTTCGCGCCGCAGGTGGGCAATGCGATATTCTGGTGCTCGACGTCACCGATGCCAAGGCGGTGCAAGCCACACTTTCAGCTTGTGAGCCATTTCAAATTTTGGTGAACAACGCGGGCATGAACCGGCCCAAGCCCTTGGTGGAAGTTCAGGACGAAGACATCGACGCGGTCTTCGATTTGAATGTGAAGGCCGCCTTTTACGTCACCCGCGTGGTGACCCAAGGCATGCTGAAAAAAGGCTTGCCCGGCTCCATCATTCATGTCTCTTCGCAAATGGGGTCGGTGGGCAGTCCGCGCCGTACCCTTTACTGCGCCAGCAAGCACGCGCTGGAAGGGCTGACCAAGGCGCTGGCGTGGGAGCTGGGCCCCGCCAAGATCCGTGTGAACTCGATCTGCCCGACCTTCGTCGAAACAGACTTCACCGCGCCCATGTTCAAGGACCCCGCCTTCAAAGAGTGGGTCATCAGCAAGATTGCGCTCGGCCGCATTGGCCAGGTGGAAGACGTCATGGGGGCCATGCTCTTCCTGGCCAGCGATGCCTCCAGCCTGATGACTGGCAGCGCGCTGATGCTGGATGGCGGCTGGACGGCCGCCTGAGCGCGCGGTTTTCTTTTTTTCAGCGTTCAAGGAGAATGCGATGCTGTCTGAATGGCTCAAGAAATGGTGTGGGGTTTGCATGATGGTGATGGGTTCAGCCGCGGTGGGGCAGACGGGGGCGCCGGTGTTTACTGGGCAACAGGAGGGTGTTTGGGTTGCCAAGGATTTCCGCTTCCACACCGGGGAAGTCTTGCCTGAGCTGAAGTTGGGCTATGTCACCTTGGGTAACCCCGCGCATGAGGCTGTGGTCATTCTGCATGGCACCACGGGCTCAGGCAAGGGCATGCTGAATCCCGCTTTTGGAGGTGAGTTGTTTGGCCCCGGTCAACCCCTGGATGCCAGCAAGCACTTCATCATTCTTCCGGATGCGATTGGCACGGGCCAATCCAGCAAGCCCTCCGATGGCTTGCGCGCCCGCTTTCCGCGTTACAACTATGTGGACATGGTGCGTGCTCAACACCTGTTGCTGACCGAAGGCTTGAAGCTCAAGCATGTGCGCCTGATCCAAGGCAACTCCATGGGCGGCATGCACACCTGGTTGTGGGGCACGATGTACCCCGACTTCATGGATGTTCTGGTCCCCATGGCCTCCATGCCCACCGAAATGTCGGGCCGCAACTGGATGATGCGCCGCTTGATCATCGACATGATTCGCAACGATCCCGAATGGATGGGTGGCAACTACACCCAGCAGCCACGCAGCCTTCAATTTGCCTCGGTGTTTTACGCCATCGGAACCAATGGGGGGCATCAGGGCCTGCAAAAACTGGCACCCAACCGTGACAAAGCGGATCAGTTGCTGGACACGCGGCTGAAAGCCAAATTTGCGGGCGATGCCAACGACCACCTCTACCAGTGGGATGCCTCACGCGACTACAACGCTTCTCCCGACTTGGAAAAAATCCGGGCCACGTTGATGGCCATCAATTCCGTCGATGACGAAAGAAACCCGCCCGAGTTGGGTTTCATGACGCGTGAGCTTCAGCGCATTCCAGGTGCGCGTTTGTTGCTGATCCCTGGCAGTGAAAACACATCCGGCCACGGGACCACGGGGCAGGCACGCTGGTGGAAAAAAGAACTCGCAGACCTCCTGCGCGAAGCCCCCCGCCGCA
>CAINMN010000211.1 GCA_903850735.1 uncultured Burkholderiales bacterium
AATAAAATTATTTAAATTTTAGAAAAATTTGCTTGGTTTTAAAACTTGCACTAAATTCCCAAATATGAATAAACCGATGGCATTTGCTAGAGCAATCACGCTGGGATTGGGGATGGTTTGTGCCAACGCCCATGCCCAGAGCGCCGATTGCAACGCGATCAAGGACACGGACAAGCAAAACTACTGCAAGGCCACCACCTCGGGCAAGCCAGACTTCTGCGGCAAGATCAGCAACAACGACACGCGCAATCTTTGCCTTGCCAAGGTCCACAACAAGGAAAGCTACTGCAAGGGCATCAGCACCGCCAAAGTCAAAGAGCGCTGCCTTCAGAGCATCCGTTAGCCATCAAGCAGTGACTAGTGCGCTTGTGAATGCTCAGTGGGCCTTGAGCGTGCTCTGCAGCGCCTTTTCAGCTTTTTCGAAATAGCGAAGCGCGGTGGCCGTTGGCACCATGTATTTGGTGCGGCGGTTGCTGCCTTCAAAGAAGGTGTCAATCATGCCCATCTCGCGAAGTTGGTCCAGCTTGCGATGCAAAGTGGCGGGCGAGGCGATGTGGCCCAGGGCCATGGCTTCGGTGACTGTCAGTGGCTTGCGCTGGTCAAACCGAATGGCGATGACTTCCAGAAGGCGTTTGGCTTCCAAGTCCATTTGCGGTAACTCATCGCTGTTTTCAATCGCGTGAAGCAAGCTGAGAAAGCGCAAGTAAATTTGATTGGATTTCATGCCCATGCGTGCCTGTGGAGGAACTTCTTGTTGGCGAGATTCTATCCATGAACAGTTCAGAAAATCATCAAACTGTCATAAACAGAGATCCCGCTTTCATTTAACGAAGTACGTCCCCAATGCAGAGGTATTTCATCTCGACATACTCTTCCATGCCGTGTGAGGAGCCTTCTCTGCCCAAGCCGGAGTGCTTGACCCCGCCAAACGGCACATGCTCTGTCGCAATGATGCCCACATTGATGCCGACCATGCCGTATTCCAAGGCCTCGCTGACGCGGAAGATGCGGCCCACGTCCCGGCTGTAGAAATAGCTGGCCAGGCCGAACTCGGTGTTGTTGGCGGCGTCTATGGCCTCTTGCTCTGTCTTGAAGCGGAAGATGGGCGCGAAGGGACCGAAGGTTTCCTCCTTGGCACACAACATGTCCGGCGTTGCATTCGCCACCACGGTGGGCTGGAAAAACTGACCCTTGAGCACTTGTCCGCCGGTGATCAGTTGGCCGCCGCGCTGAACCGCGTCTTGCACGTGGCGCTGAACCTTCTCGATGGCGGCGGGTTCGATCAGCGGACCTTGGACCACACCGTCTTCAAAGCCATTGCCCACTTTCAGCGCTTGAACTTTGGCGGCGAATTTTTTGACAAACTCATCGTAGACGCCGTCTTGAACATAAATGCGGTTGGCACAGACGCAGGTTTGTCCGGCATTGCGGTACTTGCTGGCCATGGCGCCCTCGACGGCGGAGTCGACATCGGCATCGTCAAACACCAGGAAAGGCGCATTGCCGCCCAGCTCCAACGAGAGTTTTTTGATGGAGGGTGCCGACTGGGCCATCAGGATGCGCCCCACTTCAGTCGAGCCAGTGAAGCTGATGTGGCGCACCACATCGCTGGCGCAGAACACTTTGCCCACGGCAATGCTGTTGGCAGAGTCCGCCGTGAGCACGTTGAGCACGCCCGCAGGAATGCCTGCGCGCACGGCCAGTTCGGCTGCAGCCAGCGCGGTGAGGGGCGTCAGTTCGGCGGGCTTGATGACCACAGGGCAACCGGCAGCCAGGGCCGGGGCGACCTTGCGGGTGATCATGGCCAGAGGGAAATTCCAGGGCGTGATGGCCGCACAGACGCCAATGGGTTGTTTGATGACCATCAGGCGGCGGTTGTTGTCGAATTGCGGCAGGGTTTCGCCATTGACACGCTTGGCTTCTTCGGCAAACCACTCGACAAAGCTGGCGCCGTAAGCCACTTCACCCTTGGCCTCAGCAAAGGGCTTGCCTTGTTCGGCGGTCATGAGGCGGCCCAGGTCTTCGACGTTGGCCATCAGCAGGTCGTACCACTTGCGAAGCAGAATGCTGCGCTCTTTGCCAGTTTTGCTGCGCCAGGCCGGCCACGCGGCATTGGCGGCGGCAATGGCGGCTTCGGCTTCGGCGGGTCCCAGGTTGGCGACATCGGCCAGTTTGGCGCCCGTTGCGGGATCCGTCACCTCAAAGCGGCTGCTGCCCGCCAGCCATTGCCCATTGATGAGGGCGTCGGTCTTCAGCAGGCTGGGGTCGTTGAGCAGGGCGAGGGGGGAAGTTTTCATGTCCATGGTGGGTCTCCTAGCAATTTCGCAAGGATACCGCCCCCACCGATTCCCACAAGACCCTGGGGTGACAGGTGAAACCTATAATCGAAGGTTCCAATTTTTCCGTCCTGACAATGAGCACACCCCAATTTTCCGTGGCCGACATCCGCAAGACCTTTTTGGACTTCTTTGCTGCCAAGGGTCACACCGTGGTGGCGTCCAGCCCGCTGGTGCCTGGCAACGACCCCACGCTGATGTTCACCAACTCTGGCATGGTGCAATTCAAGGACGTGTTTCTGGGCACCGACAAACGCTCTTATGTGCGCGCTGCCTCGGTGCAAGCCTGCTTGCGCGCCGGCGGCAAGCACAACGACTTGGAGAACGTGGGCTACACCGCGCGGCACCACACCTTTTTCGAAATGCTGGGCAACTGGAGCTTTGGCGACTACTTCAAGCGCGAGAGCCTGACCTGGGCCTGGGAGCTGCTGACCCAGGTTTACAAACTGCCCGCGGACAAGCTGTGGGCCACGGTCTACATCGAGGACGATGAGGCCTACGACATCTGGACAAAAGAAATTGGCTTGCCGCCCGAGCGGGTGGTTCGCATCGGCGACAACAAAGGCGGGCGCTACCAGTCAGACAATTTCTGGATGATGGCCGACACCGGTCCTTGTGGCCCTTGCTCGGAAATTTTTTACGACCACGGCCCGCACATTGCGGGCGGCCCCCCCGGCAGCCCGGAAGCCGATGGCGACCGCTACATTGAAATTTGGAACAACGTGTTCATGCAGTTCGACATGCAGCCCGACGGCTCGGTCAAAAAGCTGCCCGCACCTTGCGTGGACACAGGCATGGGCCTGGAGCGTCTGGCGGCGATCCTTCAGCATGTGCACAGCAACTATGAAATTGACATCTTCGACCAGTTGATCCGTGCCGCAGCGCGAGAGACCGGTTGCCAGGATCTCGCCAACAATTCACTGCGCGTGATCGCCGACCATATCCGTGCCACCGCTTTTCTGGTCAGCGATGGTGTCATTCCCAGCAACGAAGGGCGTGGCTATGTGCAGCGACGCATCGTGCGCCGGGCCATTCGCCATGGCTACAAGCTGGGCCGCAAAACCCCGTTCTTTCACAAACTGGTGCCCGACCTGGTGAAGCTCATGGGCGAGGCTTATCCCAACTTGGCTTCGCAAGCCAAGCGCATCACCGAAGTGTTGAAAGCCGAAGAAGAGCGCTTCTTCGAGACTTTGGAAAACGGCATGGAGATCCTGGACGCAGCCCTGGGTGGTGGCGCGCAGGTTCTGCCCGGTGAAGTGGCTTTCAAGCTCCACGACACCTATGGTTTCCCGCTGGATTTGTCGGCCGATGTCTGCCGTGAGCGGGACCTGTCTGTGGACGAGGCTGGTTTTCATGTCGCCATGGAAAAGCAGAAGGCCCAGGCGCGTGCCGCAGGCAAGTTCAAAATGGACCGCGCCCTGGAATACACCGGCGCGGGCAACACTTTTGTGGGTTATGAGCATTTGAGCCAGTCGGCGCAGGTGCTGGCCCTCTATGTGGATGGCACACCCGTGCAAACCCTCCAGGCCGGCCAAGCGGGCGTGGTGGTGCTGGATGCCACGCCTTTTTACGCTGAAAGCGGTGGTCAGGTCGGCGATGAAGGCCAGCTGCAAGCCGCTGGTGTCCTGTTTGAAGTGGCCGACACGCAAAAAATCAAGGCCGATGTTTTTGGGCATCACGGTGTGCTGTCCCAAGGCCAACTCAGCGTGGGTGCGCAAGTCACGGCCCAAGTGAATGGCGCTGTGCGCGCCGCGACCATGCGCCACCACTCTGTGACCCACCTCATGCACAAGGCCTTGCGCGAAGTGCTGGGTGACCATGTGCAACAAAAAGGCTCGCTGGTCAACGCCGAGCGAACCCGCTTCGACTTTGCGCACAACGCGCCCGTGACGGATGCCCAGGTCAAAGAGATTGAGTCGCGCGTCAACGCTGAAATTTTCCACAACGCGGCCACCCAGGCCCGCGTGATGGACATCGAGTCGGCCCGCAAAACGGGCGCCATGATGCTGTTCGGCGAAAAATACGGCGACAGCGTGCGCGTGCTCGACATTGGTTCCACGCGCGAGTTGTGTGGCGGCACCCATGTGCAACGCACGGGTGACATTGGCCTGTTCAAGGTGGTCGCCGAAAGCGGCGTGGCCGCCGGTGTGCGCCGCATCGAAGCGGTGGCCGGTGAGGCGGCCCTGAGCTATTTGCAAAACTTGGAACACACGGTGCACCAGGTGGCGGGCGCCCTCAAAGCGCCCAGTGACGATGTTCAAAACCGTGTCACCCAAGTCTTGGATCAGGTCCGTGCCCTTGAAAAAGAAATTGCGCAACTCAAAGGCAAGCTGGCCTCCAGCCAGGGCGACGATTTGCTGTCCCAAGCCGTCGACGTGAAGGGCATCCAAGTGGTGGCCGCACGTCTGGAAGGTGCCGATGCCAAATCACTGCGCGAGACCCTGGACAAGCTCAAGGACAAGCTCAAGACCGCGGCCATTGTGTTGGCGGCTGTGCAAGACGGCAAAGTGCAAATTGCAGCGGGCATCACGGCCGACCAGGTCGGCCGCTTGAAAGCGGGCGAGTTGGTGAATTTTGTGGCCCAGCAAGTGGGCGGCAAAGGCGGCGGCAAAGCCGACATGGCCATGGCCGGCGGCACCGACCCCAGCCAATTGACACCCGCCTTGGCCAGCGTGCAAGCCTGGGTGGCCGAGCGCCTTTAAACGCGCTCGAACACCAGATCCCACACACCGTGGCCCAAGCGCAGGCCACGGTTTTCAAACTTGGTCAGCGGGCGATAGTCTGGGCGGTCGGCATACCCATCGGCGCGCTCAGAGCGGTTGCGCAGCAGCGGCTCGGCCGTGAGCACCTCCAGCATCTGAACGGCATAGGGCTCCCAATCGGTGGCGCAATGCAAGTAGCCCCCAGGTCGCAGCTTCTGGGTCAGTTGCGCCACCATCGGCGACTGAATCAAGCGGCGTTTGTGGTGCCGTGTTTTGTGCCAGGGATCCGGAAAGAAAATATGCAAGCCCGCGAGGCTGGCGGCCGGAATCATGTGCTCCAGCACCTCCACTGCATCGTGCTGCAAGATGCGGATGTTGCCAATCGCATGCTCGCCGATCAACTTGAGCAAGGACCCCACGCCAGGCTCGTGCACTTCGCAGCCTAAAAAATTCACCTCGGGCAAATGCAAGGCAATCTTGGCACTCGCGTCGCCCATGCCAAAGCCAATTTCCAGCACCAAAGGCAGTGCCGCGCGCTCCGTCCCAAACGCTTGCGCAACGTCCAGCGGCGCCTTGTCAAAAGGCAGCAAGAAGCGCGGCCCCAAAGCCTCAAAAGCCTTCTCCTGACCCGACGTCGTCCGCCCAGCCCGCTTCACAAACGTCTTGATGCGCCGCAAATGAACGGCAGGCTGCGCAGGCTGAGGGTCAGGTCTTGAGTTTTGCATGTGAGCTGTGGATAAGTCGAGTCCAGGCCAGCAGGGCATCGGACACCGTGCCGTTTTGTGGCGCCAGCCCCAAGTGTAGGGCCGCCGCATTCAGGCATTTCAAGGGGTCTTGCGTATCCAATGCCTGAGCACCTTGCTGCTTGGAAAGTTTCTCCCCTTGTGCATTGCACACCAAGGGCAGGTGCGCGTAACGGGGCAAGGGCAGGCCCAGCGCACGCTGCAAGAGCATTTGCCGAGGCGTGTTGTCCGCCAGGTCTTGGCCGCGCACCACGTCGGTGATGCCTTGCAAGCCATCATCCACCACCACGGCCAGCTGGTAAGCCCATAAGCCGTCGGCGCGCTTCAAAACAAAGTCGCCCACTTCGGCCGCCACGTCTTGCTGCTGGGGGCCCAGCCATCGGTCTTGCCACGCCACGCTGCCCGGTTCGACCCTGAAGCGCCAAGCCAAGCCACCGCCATGGCTCTCAGTCGTCAGATGCAAGTGACGACAAGTGCCCGGGTAAATCCAAGCCTGATGCCGCTCGCGCAGAACGCCTTGCGCCAACCACTGACTCTCAATGGCCTTGCGAGAGCATTGGCAGCCGTACACCCAAGATTGCGCAAGAAGCTGTGACAGCGCAAGCGCGTAGTGCGCGTCCCGATGCGATTGCCAAACCACTGGCGCATCGCTGTGCAAGCCGCAGTCTGCCAGCTGCTTCAAGATCAGGGTGTCGGCACCCGGCACGCAACGCGGAACATCCACATCTTCGATGCGGACCAGCCATTGGCCCTGATGCGCGCGTGCGTCCAACCAGCTGGCCAAGGCCGCAGTCAAAGAGCCTGCGTGCAAAGGCCCGGTGGGCGATGGCGCGAAGCGACCGCGGTAGACCGTCATGCCTCAAGAAATCAGCGAACCGCCAAGGCCAGCGAGAGCCCACTGAGAAAAGCGTCCTCCACCCGGTGTCCCAAATGCCAGTCACCGCAGGTGCCCAAGTTGTGGGTGGCATCCCATAAATAAGCTTGGCCCAGGGGCACGGTGGTTTTCGCGAAACGCCAGCGGTGCACCTCGGCATGGCTGGGCTCGGCGCGAATGCCCGTGAGTTCGGCAAAGGCCTTGGTCAATTTGGCTTGCACCCGCAGCGGATCGTCTTCCAGATGTTCTTCCGACCATGCTGCACTGGCCTGAACAGTCCAACGCTCCACCCGCAGCCGACCTGGTTTGGAAGATTCGCGCGCCAGCCAGGCCACGCGGTGATGCGTACTGCGTGCGGCATTCCACTGCGGCCCCAAATGCGCCAAGCTCGGTTGACTGGCTTGGGGGTAGGCCAGCATGAGGGTCCAGCAAGGGGCCACCCGCACCGGGTCCATGGCATCGAGCAAGCTGTGCCCCACCACCATGGCGCTGGACTGCCGCAGCAACTGTTGCGCCTGCACATGCGGCAAGGCCAGCAACACCGCATCAAACCCCGACCACACCGCTGGCGAATCGCCCTCGGCGTGCACTTGCCAGCACTGGGGGTTCAAGCTGTCGCGCGCCAAGCGATGCACCTGCACATTCAAATGCAAGCTGCCACTGTCCAGCAAGGGCTGCGCCCAATGGCGCACCAGGGCGTTCATGCCCGGTGTGCCCACGTGGTGAAATTCACGCGAGGGCAGGGCCGCCTCGACCACCCGCCCTTGGGTGTCCAGCACCCGCACCGCGTTGGCACTCCAGGCTTTGAAGACGTCGCGCGTGCCCGGCACGCTGGCCAGCGCCAATTCAAAGCGCGGGTCGCGCACAGTGAAATACTGTGCCCCATGGTCAAAGTTGCCAAACGGTGTTTCCCGTGTGGCCATGCGCCCGCCGGCCCCTCGGCTTTTTTCAAACACGCTGACACGGTGACCCGCTTGCACCAAGGTGCGAGCGGCGCTGATGCCGGCCATGCCGGCCCCGATGATGGCAAAGTGTTTCATGGTCATGACTCTACACCCTTCGTGCGCTTTCGTCGCGCTTGACTGAGCAGTGCTGCCCGGGTGGCTGGGCTTTTCAGTTGCTGCAACCACCACTTCAAGGCGCGTCCTGCCGCGTCCTCGCCCTTGTCTTGTCGCCAGGCGTAGCTGACGGTGCTGACACGCCGTGGCCGTTGCACATCGCGGCGCACCAATCGACCTGCGCTCAGGTAAGGTTCTGCCAGAGGCTCTGGCAAAAAGCCCGCGCCCAAGCCCCGCAGTTGCGCCTCCAATTTCGCACCCATGCTGGGCACGGTGAACACATCTTGCCCGGCCAGCAAGCCCACGGTCATGCCTTGCCCGCGCTGAACCGAGTCGGCCACGGCCACCGCTCGGTGTTGCCGAATGGTTTCATCGCTCAGCGGTTGCTCGGCCTGTGCCAAAGGATGATGAGGCGCCACCGCAAACACAAAAGCCACCGGGCCCAGGGTGTCGTGGTGAATGCCGCCCACATTGGTGCCCTCTGCGACCACCCCCACGGCCAGGTCGGCTTGTCCGGAGGTCAGGGCGGCCAGGGTACCGGTCAGTGTTTCGTCACGCAGGCGCAGCCGCGTGGGGGGTGACAAGGCAAAGAAAGCCTCGCACAGTTCCATCACGGTTTGCCGATCGATCAAGCTGTCGATGGCCACGGTGAATTCGCTCTCCCATCCCGTCGCCACCCGTTTGACGCGGTTGGCAATGGCGTCCACATCGGCCAAGAGGCGTGCGCCTTCGCGCAGCAATTCTTGTCCTGCCGCCGTCAGTTTGGCCTGCCTGGAGCGGCGGTCAAAGAGCAGCACATCCAGCGCGTCCTCGATTTGTCGCACCCGGTAGGTGAGGGCGCTGGGCACCAGGTTCAGGGTGCGGGCGGCAGCGGCAAAACTGCCGTGCTGCGCAATGGTGTGCAGCATGGACAGGGCATCGGGCGTGAGGACATCGCGGGCCGTGGTCATGTTGATCATTCAAAAAATTTGAATGATGCCATCAAATCTGCCGCATGGCAAAAGCCATTCGTCACTTTAAAGTACAAACCAAGGAGGACATACCGTGTTGACACTTCGCAAATCGCAAGACAGAGGCTATGCCGACCACGGTTGGCTCAAGTCGTTCCACAGTTTTTCATTCGCCGGTTACTACGATCCCGCCCACATGGGGTGGGGAAACCTGCGGGTGATCAATGAAGACCGCATCGCCCCTGGCACGGGTTTTGGCACCCATGGCCATCGGGACATGGAAATCATCAGCTATGTCTTGACGGGTGAGTTGGCACACAAGGACAGCATGGGCAATGTCAAAGGCATCCCGCCTGGCGACATCCAGCGCATGAGCGCGGGCTCGGGTGTGATGCACAGCGAGTTCAACCATGCGCCGCAGCAGGAGACGCATTTCTTCCAAATCTGGATTGAGCCCAACGTCACCGGCATCCCCCCCAGCTACGAGCAAAAAACGGTGCCTGTGGCCAGCAAGCGTGGGCAACTGGCTTGCGTGGCGTCGCCAGAGGGTTTGGCGGGGGCCGTCAAAATTCACGCGGACGCGCGTTTTTATGCGGGTCTGTTTGACACAGGCGAATCGGCAAGCCTGGCTTTGGACCCACAGCGCAAAGCCTATGTCCATTTGGTGCGAGGCCGCTTGAGCGTGAACGGCCAAGCCCTTGAAGCCGGGGATGCCGCCCTGATCTCACAAGCATCGTCGTTGTCGATCGCCGACGCAGACCAAGCCGAAGTGCTGGTGTTTGACCTCCACGCTTGATTCATTTTTTTTCTAAGGAGCTTTTCATGACAAAAACTGTTGTTGTTTATCACTCTGGCTATGGCCACACCCAGCGCGTGGCGCAATTTGTGGCGGAAGGCGCCAAAGCCCAACTGATCGCCATCGACGCCGATGGCAACCTGAGCGACGCCGATTGGGCGGTGGTCGATGCGGCCGATGCCATCATCTTTGGCTCGCCCACCTACATGGGCATGGCCTCCTGGCAATTCAAGAAATTCGCCGACGCCACCTCCAAGCGTTGGTTCACCAGCGCCTGGAAAGACAAAGTGGCCGGCGGCTTCACGATTTCGGCCAGCCCCAGCGGCGACAAACTGTCCACCCTGCAGTACTTCATCACCCTGGCCATGCAAAACGGCATGATCTGGGTGGGGCAGCCGTCCATGAACGATGGCACCATCAACCGCATTGGCTCCAACTCTGGCCTGATGGCCCAAGTCGGCCCGACCAGCCCGGCTGCCGATATCCCCCAGGGCGACCTGGACACGGCCCGCACTTACGGTGAGCGCGTGGCACAAGTGGCCGCCAAGTTGCGCGGTTAAGCCTCGCCTCACACCCAGGGCGCAGCGCTGGCGGTGCGTTAGCATCGCCACATGAAGATTTTGCAACTCCTGCCCTGGGTGGATTGGGCGGTTCTGATGTTCTTTTTGGCCGCGTGGACAGGCTATGCCTGGTTTGCGCGTGTCTGGGGCGTCAAGCGCCCCTCGATCTTGGCCGCAACCAACCGCTTTCGTTTGTTGTGGATGAAGCAAACCCTGGCGCGCGATCCGCGGATGCTGGACGGCATCATCACCCAAAGCCTCTCGCACACCCCCTCATTCTTTTGCTCGACCAGCATCATCATCATCGGCGGCTTGTTCGCTTTGCTGGGGACCACGGACAAAGCCGCGGAACTGGTGCGTGAAATCCCGTTTGCCCAGCAAACGCCGATCCTGGTGTTCGAGTTCAAGATCCTCGTGCTGGTTGCGATCTTTGTGTACGCCTTCTTTCGCTTCTCATGGTCGATGCGGCAGTACACCTTTGTGGCCCTGATCATTGGCGCTTTGCCACCTGCCGCTGCCTTTGCGCGTGGCGAGTATGCGAGTGACACCTACGCCCAACGCGCGGCCGATATGACGGGGCTGGCAGCCGAGACATTCAATGACGGACTGCGCGCCTATTACTTTTCATTTGCTGCCATGGGGTGGTTTTTCTCACCCATGGTGTTTGTGCTCACCACCCTGATGGTGGTGGCGATTTTGTACAGCCGTGAGTTCCGCTCCGAGGTGCTCGACATTCTCAAGCACTGAGTGTTGATTCGGTGGCCGTGGGTGACAAGTCCGGGGCCAGGGCCTCACGCTCATCAAAGACAAAGCAGCCGCCCTGGTAATGCGCGTTGCCCACTTCCTCGAAGTATTTGAGGATGCCGCCTTCGAGTTGGTAGACCGAACTCAGGCCCATTTCCCGCAAGTAGATGGCCGCCTTTTCACACCGGATGCCGCCGGTGCAGAAACTGATCACGGTCTTGTCTTGCATGGCCGCCTTGTGCGCTTGCGCCGCTTCGGGGAACTCGCTGAAACGCGAGATGCGCCAATCCAGCGCGCCTTCAAAGGTTCCGTAATCCACTTCAAAGGCATTGCGGGTGTCAAGGGTGATCACGGGCCGGCCCTGGTCGTCATGGCCTTGATCGAGCCAGCGTTTGGCGGTGTGCGCATCCACGGCCGGTGCGCGTCCCTGTGCAGGCTGAATGGTGGGGTGGTTCATGCGAATGATTTCCCGCTTGACCTTCACCAGCATTTTGCGAAAGGGCTGGGTCGCGGACCAGCTTTCCTTGGGTTGAAGGTCTGCAAAGCGAGGATCTTCTTGAAGGAAGGCGACAAATGAGCGCACAGCCTGTGCAGTTCCCGCCAGAAAGAGGTTGATGCCTTCTTCGGCAATCAGCAGGGTGCCTTTGAGTTCAAGCGCTTGCGCTTTGTTCAGGCAGCGTTCACGCAAGGCTTCGGTGTCCGATACCGGGACAAATTTGTAGGTCGAAATGTTCAGGATGGTGTTCACCCCCTCATTTTACGAAGCTTGTGCGCTGACTCACTTTGACCTTCTTGCGACAGCGCCAAAGGGGGGCAGATTGCCTACAATGAGGTCATGTTTGTTCACCTGCGTCTTCACACCGAGTTTTCCGTCGTCGATGGCACCAACCGCATCGACGAAGTCGTGAAGGCAGCAGCGACAGATGGTCAACCCGCGTTGGCCATCACCGACTTGAACAATCTTTTCGGTGCCATCAAGTTCTACAAAGAGGGACGAGGCAAGGGTGTCAAACCTTTGATCGGCTGTGACGTGGTGGTCGAGGCTTTGGGCAACGAAGCGACGCCCACCCATCGGCTGTTGCTCTTGGTGATGAACCACCAAGGCTATTTGAACCTCTGTGAATTGCTGGCGCGTGCCTGGACCCAAAATGTGGTGCGCGATCAGGCCGTTGTGAAGTGGGCTTGGCTGGAAGAGCTGTCTGGCGGCTTGCTGGCTTTGTCTGGCGCGCAGACGGGCGCCGTAGGACAAGCCTTGCTTCAGGGCAATGGCTCCCGCGCCACCGAGCTGGCTTTGCAAATGGCGGCCGCCTTCCCGCACCGTTTTTACCTGGAGTTGCAGCGCGCCGGCCGTGCCGATGACGAGGCCCATGTGATGGCCGCGGTGCAATTGGCCGCGCGACTGAAACTCCCTGTGGTGGCCACACACCCCGTGCAATTCACCCAAGAGGATGATTACGAAGCGCACGAAGCCCGCGTCTGCATCTCCGAAGGCGAGATTCTGGGCAACCCGCGCCGGGTTCGCAAATTCACCCGCGAGCAGTACTTCAAGAGTGCCGAGCAAATGCGCGACTTGTTTGCGGATGTGCCTTCTGCGGTGGCGAACACCCTGGAAATTGCCCGTCGCTGCAACCTCACCCTGGTGCTGGGCAAGCCGCAATTGCCCGATTACCCGACGCCGGAAATTGACGGTCGGCGCATGCCCATCGAAGAATATTTCCGCTATGCATCGCACGAAGGGCTGAAGGAACGCTTGTTGCACCTTTATCCAGACCCCGCTTTGCGCGAGTCGCACCGGGCACGCTATGAGGAGCGTCTGGAATTCGAGATCGGCACCATTCTCAAAATGGGTTTCCCTGGCTATTTCCTGATTGTGGGCGACTTCATCAATTGGGCCAAGACCAACGGCTGCCCGGTGGGACCTGGCCGGGGCTCGGGCGCAGGCTCCTTGGTGGCCTACGCGCTGAAAATCACCGACCTGGACCCGCTGCAATACAACCTGCTGTTTGAGCGTTTTCTCAACCCTGAGCGGGTGTCGATGCCTGACTTTGACATCGACTTTTGCCAAGGTAACCGCGATCGCGTGATCGACTACGTCAAAGACAAGTATGGCCGTGAGGCGGTCAGCCAGATTGCCACTTTCGGCACCATGGCGGCCCGCGCCGCCATCCGCGACGTGGGGCGCGTGCTCGACATGAGCTACACCTTCTGCGATGGCATCTCCAAGCTGATTCCCAACAAGCCGGGGCAGCACATCACGATTGCAGGGGCCATTGAGGCCGAGCCTGTGTTGGCCGAACGCCTGGCGCGTGAAGACGAGGTCAAGACGCTGCTGGCCTTGGCGCAAAAGCTCGAAGGCTTGTCACGCAACGTGGGCATGCACGCGGGCGGCGTGTTGATCGCGCCCGGAAAGCTCACCGATTTTTGCCCCCTGTACCAACAACCGGGCAGCGAATCGGCCGTCAGCCAGTTTGACAAAGACGATGTGGAAGCCGCGGGCCTGGTGAAGTTTGACTTTTTGGGCTTGGCCACGCTCACCATTTTGGAGATTGCGCGCGACTTCATCGTCAAACGCCACAAGGGCCGGGAGAATTTTTCTTTCGAAGACATCCCGCTGGACGATGCCGCCACTTACAAGCTGTTTCAGGATGGCAAAACCGAGGCGGTGTTCCAGTTTGAAAGCCGTGGCATGCAAGGCATGCTGCGCGATGCGCGGCCCACACGCTTGGAAGACCTGATTGCGCTGAATGCCTTGTACCGTCCGGGCCCCATGGACCTGATTCCCAGCTTTGTGGCCCGCAAGCACGGTCGCGAAGAGGTCCTCTACCCGCACCCCTTGGTGGAGTCGGTCC
>CAINMN010000212.1 GCA_903850735.1 uncultured Burkholderiales bacterium
CACGCTCTTGTTCCTGCTCCATCCAGTCAATGGTGGCGGCGCCGTCATGCACCTCACCGATTTTGTGGTTCACGCCGGTGTAAAACAGAATACGCTCGGTCGTGGTGGTTTTGCCGGCGTCAATGTGCGCGGAAATACCAATATTGCGATAGCGCTCGATGGGAGTCTTGCGAGCCATGATAGGTGCCTTTGAAAATGAAACATCGCGCCCCCGTGACCGCTAACCGCGCACAACGCGGCCAGCACACACTGGGGCACGAACAGGGACTTAGAAACGGAAGTGAGAGAAAGCCTTGTTGGCTTCGGCCATGCGGTGCACTTCGTCACGCTTCTTCATAGCGCCGCCACGGCCTTCAGAGGCCTCCAGCAGCTCGTTGGCCAGGCGCAGGGCCATGGACTTCTCGCCGCGCTTGCGGGCGGCTTCTTTCAGCCAGCGCATGGACAAAGCCAGGCGACGGACCGGGCGCACTTCGACGGGCACCTGGTAGTTGGCGCCACCGACGCGGCGGGATTTCACTTCCACCATCGGCTTGACGTTGTTGATGGCCACATTGAACAGCTCGAGCGGATCCTTGCCCGATTTCTGTTCGATTTGTTCGAGGGCACCATAGATGATGCGCTCGGCGACGGCTTTCTTGCCGCCTTCCATGATCACGTTCATGAACTTGGAGAGCTCGACATTGCCGTACTTGGGATCCGGCAGGATTTCACGTTTGGGGACTTCGCGACGACGTGGCATTTTTTACCTCATTTGCTTCAGTTGGCATCCTTTCGGACACCGCGAGAACCATTCAGATTCCCACTTACTCGACCCACCTCCGGACATCGGGGCTTGGGGTCACTTCGCTTCAGTTCGTCTGCCTGACGAAAGGAAGCACCTTGGATTTCAAGAATTAAGCCTTCTTGGGACGCTTGGCACCGTACTTGGAGCGCGACTGCTTGCGGTCTTTCACGCCTTGCAGGTCAAGCGAGCCACGCACGATGTGGTAACGCACACCGGGCAAGTCTTTGACACGACCACCGCGCACCAGCACCACAGAGTGCTCCTGCAGGTTGTGGCCTTCACCGCCGATGTAGGAAATGACTTCAAAACCGTTGGTCAGGCGCACTTTGGCGACTTTACGCAGAGCGGAGTTGGGCTTCTTAGGCGTCGTGGTGTACACACGGGTGCACACGCCGCGACGCTGCGGCGAGTTTTGCATCGCAGGGCTTTTGGACTTGGTCTTTTCGACCTCGCGCCCCTGACGCACCAATTGATTGATGGTTGGCATTTAAAAAACGTCCCTAAACGTGAATTAACGTGAATAACGAAAACGTGAAATCCTTCTCGGAAATTCCGAAAAGCCTTCTAGTGTAACAGTTTTCGTTGACGCATCAATGGCTTGCGGATGAAAGCTTTGGTTTTCCTCGCACAGCCGGCGGGGTTCACTTGATCCACAAGCGCAGGGCGTCCCAGGCCCGGCCCAGCACGCCCGACTCGTCCACGGCGGTCAGGCTGACCAGGGGAATGTTGAGCAAGGGCTGCTCGCCCAGTGACACCTTGAGGGTGCCCACTTCCTGGCCCTGCTTCAGCGGCGCCACCAGGGGGTCGGGACGGGCCACCTCGGTTTTCAGGCGGGATGCCTGGCCGGCGGGCACCGCCACCACGATGGGTTGGACACGCCCCAAAGAGGCCGTGGCACTGCGACCTTTCCACACGGTGGGCGTCACCACCGCTTGGCCGCCATCGAACAGCTTGACGGCATCGAAGGCGGTGTAGCCCCAGTTCAACAATTTCTGCGACTCCACGGCGCGCGCATTCTCACTGGTAGCGCCCAACACGATGGAGAGCAGGCGTCGGCCCTTGAGGCCGCTCACGTCGCGCTGGGCGGTTGCGACCAGGCAATAGCCTGCCGCCTGGGTGTGACCGGTCTTCAAGCCATCGACCGAGGGGTCGCGAAACAACAACAGGTTGCGGTTGTTGTCGTTGGCCGCAGGCGTGCCGGGATAACGGTATTTCCTGAGAGCGTAATAACCCACAAAGTCCGGAAAGTCGCGCAGCAGGCGTTGCGCCAGCGTGGCCAGGTCGCGGGCGGTGGTGGTGTGGCCGGGCTCGGTCAGGCCTTCAGGGTTCTTGTAGGTGGTGGCGCTCAGGCCCAAAATTTTGGCCTGGTCGTTCATCAATTCGACAAACCGCTCCACGCTGCCAGCCAGGCCTTCCGCCAAGGCCACGGTGGCGTCGTTGCCCGATTGCACGATCATGCCTTTAATCAAGTCTTCCACCGGCACTTGCATCTTGGGGTCGATGAACATGCGCGAGCCGGGCATTTTCCAGGCCCGCGGGCTGACGGAAAAGGTTTGCTGCAATGTGATTTTCTTGCTGCGCAAGGCGTCAAAAACCACATAGGCGGTCATCAGCTTGGTCAAGGAGGCTGGCTCCACCGGTGTGTCGGCTTGGCTTTCTGCCAGCACCTGCTGGGCCGACACATCCACCAGCAAGTAAGCCCTTGCTGCCACTTCAGGCGGCTGTGGTGCTTGCGCCAGGCTGGCAAAGGGTAACAGGCAACCCGCCCAAATGGCGAGTGCAACACATCCGATTTTTTTCAGTGACATGGGCGTAGGGGGGTTATCCAGCGCGTAAATGACGCGCGATCAAGTTCTTCAGCAAGGGCAATTGTCCGTGAAAGAAATGGCCACCGCCCGGGATCACCAGCACCGGCAGGCTCTGTGGGCGGGCCCAATCCATGACCGCAGAAAGGGGGACGGTGTCGTCGGCCTCGCCATGGATGGCCAGCGTCACCTCATGCAATTCAGGGGGCACCGGGGCCACCTCAAAACGAGAGGCTGCGGTGCCCACCAGCACTACTTGGCGCAGGTCGCGTTGGCCCGCCAACTGGGCGACGGCATGGCTGGTGACAAAGGCGCCGAACGAAAAACCGGCCAGCGCCAACGGCCCGGTTGGCGCCATCTGTGCCACCACGCTGAGCAAGTCCTGGAGTTCGCCGCGGCCTTCATCGTATTGACCGCCACTGGCCCCGACGCCGCGAAAGTTGAAGCGCACGGCTTGCCAACCGCATTGCACAAAGGCGCGCGCCAAGGTCTGCACCACCTTGTTGTCCATGGTGCCCCCAAACAAAGGATGGGGATGCGACAACACCGCCACCCCCAGAGGGGGGTCTGCAGGTGTGTCCACCAGCAACTCGATGGTGCCGGCCGCACCTGCGATCTGCTGTCTCAAGGTGTTGGCGTTCACGGCCTCATCGTCCCAGGTGCGCGGGGGTACGCAAACGCTCGACCACTTGGCCCTTTTTCAAATGGGTCTCCACGATCTCATCGATGTCGGTCTTGTCCACAAAGGTGTACCAGACCGCTTCGGGGTAAACCACCATCACGGGCCCCCCGGCGCAGCGGTCCAGGCAGCCC
>CAINMN010000213.1 GCA_903850735.1 uncultured Burkholderiales bacterium
ATGGTGCGCCTGGTCAGCTCCGGCACCGAAGCCGGCATGAGCGCGATTCGACTGGCGCGCGGCGCCACGGGCCGCAGCAAGCTCATCAAATTTGAAGGCTGCTACCACGGCCATGCCGACGCCTTGCTGGTGAAAGCCGGCTCGGGCCTGGCCACCTTTGGCAATCCCACCAGCGCCGGCGTGCCGCCCGAGGTGGTGCAGCACACCTTGGTGCTGGAGTACAACAACATCGAGCAACTGGAAGAGGCCTTCAAACTGCATGGCCCCGAATTGGCCTGCCTGATGATTGAGCCGATTGCCGGCAACATGAACTTTGTGCGCGCTAGCGTGCCTTTCATGAAGCGCTGCCGCGAGCTGTGCAGCCAGCACGGCGCGTTGCTGGTGTTCGACGAGGTCATGACCGGCTTCCGCGTGGACCTGGGCAGCGCACAAAATGTTTACGCCCAAGCCATTCCTGGCTTCCAGCCCGACCTGACCGTGCTGGGCAAAGTGATTGGCGGCGGCATGCCGCTGGCGGCCTTTGGCGGCCCCCGCGCCATCATGGAACAAATGGCGCCCCTGGGCCCGGTTTACCAGGCCGGCACGCTCAGCGGCAACCCCGTGGCCACCGCCTGCGGCCTGGCCACGCTCAAGGAAATCAGCAAGCCCGGCTTTTTTGCAGACCTCTCGGCCAAGACCCAACGCCTGGTCGCCGGCCTGAAAGAGGCGGCTGCGGCCGAAGGCGTGGCATTTTCTGCAGACAGCCAAGGCGGCATGTTCGGCTTCTTCCTGTTGCCTGAGCTTGCGCAAAACTATGGGCAGGTCATGAAAAGCGACAGCCCCCGCTTCAACAAGTTGTTCCACGGCTTGTTGGACCGCGGCGTCTACATCGCCCCGGCCTTGTACGAAGCCGGCTTTGTGAGCGCGGCCCACAGCGAGCAAGACCTGGCCGACACCGTGGCCGCGGCGCGCGAAGTGTTCAAAACGCTGAACTGATCGGCCCCAAGGCCTGGTACACATGCCAGGCGGCGTAGGCATCGTTGGCGGCGTAAACCACTTGGGATTCGCTCAGGCGAGGCAGCGCCCAATTGGAGGTCGCCGCCTTTTTCGATTTGGCAAAGCGCTGCCCAAACAAGACCGCCACCGCGCCTTTGACGCCCATGTCCTTGCGATAGCCGCGCTGGTGAAAGACATGGTTCAGGTCCAGCACGCCCTGGGGCTCTACCCCGAGTTTTTGCAAGATGCGCTTGCGGTCATCGCCCAGGCCAAAACCGGCCTTCACCGCATGTGGCTCGGCCATCCAGCGCGCCACGCGGGCGCGGCACTCGGGGTCGTGCAACTGAATCACCCAGGCTTTGTCGCCGGTCGCCAATTGCAGGACATGGGGGCCGTCGGACACCTGGTCCTTGAAAAACGTGGGCTTGGACTCGGTGTCAAAACCCCAGACCGGCGCCTGTGACAAGGTGGCCCAGGCCTGGTCGGCTTGCGCGGCGGTCGACACCACCACAATGCGATCCAGCATCAACCGCTCGAAGGGCGGCATCAACTCGATGGCCGCTTTGTCGGGAACAAGGTGGGTGTGTTTCATGCTGGCCCCATAATAGCCGCATGAAAAAGACATACCCGCTCCAGGTCGAAGGCAAGCATCCCGATAGATGGCTGGAGTCGATCAAGCACGAAATTCGCAAATACCTGCGCCGCGAGCGCCGCCGCGCCTTGCCTGCGGGCGTGGACTTTTGGGACTTTGATTGCCGTTTTGGCGAGACCGAGAACACGTCCGAGATCGCGCATGTGGCCAGCTTGATTGAACGCATCGACCAAGTGGTTCAGGCGGGCGGCAAGCAGTTTTACATCGAAATTCTGGCCAAGCACGGCATTCGCCAGACTCGCCCCGACCGCATCACTGCGAGCGATGCGTTGCAATCCCTGCCTGAATAAAGAGTTCGCCGCGCTGCGCTCTCGATGACGGGGGTGGTTAGTTCGAGGGGGATTTAAGGGCAGGCAACAAGCCTGCAGCCCGAAGCTTGTCTTTTTTGCTGGGACGCTTGCCCTTGATGCCGCCATTGCCAGCGGGCTGATCGACTGCGCTGGCTTGAGGCTCAA
>CAINMN010000214.1 GCA_903850735.1 uncultured Burkholderiales bacterium
CGGCGCTGCGAGCCGACATCGCGCAACGGCGTTTGATGCTGTTGTGCTGGGTCACCACGCTGGCCATTCTGGGCTTCTTCTCGATTCCCAACTCCAAGTTGCTTGGGTACGCCCTGCCGGTGTTGCCGGCGCTGGCTTTGTTGGCCGCTTGGGGTTGGCAAGTGGGCATGGCCGGCAAGCCTTACGCACGCGGGCTGTTTCGAGGGCTGGTGGTGCTGGCGCTGGGCCTGGCCGTGGGGGCCAACGAGGTGGCGAGTCGTTACACCTTGCGCCACAGCAGCGCCGACATCGCCCAGGCGCTGGCCTGCGTCAAAGGCCCTGACGATGGGGTCTTCCTGGCCGGCGACTATGCCTACGATTTGCCGTTTTTGGCGCGTTTCACAGCGCCCATGGTGGTGCTGCAAGATTGGCCGCAGTTGCGCCAAAGCGCAGGCGACAACTGGCGTCGTGAATTGTTTGAGGGCGCGGACTTTGACGCCCAAGCTGCGCGCAGTCTGCAAACGCCCGCCGCCTTGAAGGAGGCCGCCAACCGCCCTGGGCAATGGCTTGTGATGCCACGCGGGGGTGTGACCGAATTACCGGCCGATCGGGCGGGCTTTGTGCCCGTTTTTTCAGGCCAAGCCTGGGCCTTGTTCAAGAGCCCCGCTTCGGCAGAGATCCGCCCCGAGCAGCAGCGTTGCCTGGCTCAGCGTTTGAACGCCCAGTAACGGCTCAGCCAAAAGGTTTGTCCCGCCGCCACCACCATGGCGGCCACCAGCGCCAGGCCGCTGGGCCAGCCCAGCCCTCGGTACAGTCCCATGAAGCAGAGCTCGTTGCAGACAAAGCCGGCCAGGGCCGTGCCGGCGAACCGTGCGAAGCTTTGTGACACGCTGGTGCCGGCATCGGCAAAACTGAGCCAGCGGTGCCCGACAAAACTGACGCCGAAAGCCACCCCAAAGCCGATGGCATTGGCCACTTCCGGCCAAAGCGCGCTGCGCTGGGTGAGCCAAGCGAACACGCCCAAGTGAGTGAGCGCTGCGGCGCTGCCGACCAGCAAGAACCAGACGCTGCTGCGCAACCAGGCCGGGCGGTTCACTTGGTGCTTGTGTCGGGTTGAGAGGCGCTGAGGCCTTGGCCCAGGCGCTCGCGCACCCAATAGCGCGGGCGCTGCTTCACTTCTTCATAAATGCGTCCCACATACTCGGCCAGCACGCCAATGGACAGCATTTGAATGCCGCTGAAAAACATCAGCCCCACCACGATGGTGGCATAGCCCGGCACATTGATGCCCCAGAAAAAATACTCCGCAATCACCCAAGCGCCATAGAGCAGGGAAGCCATCGACAAGCAAAGCCCCACCACGGCCAAGGCGCGCAGGGGGGTGATGGAGAAGGCCAGCATGCCGGTGACAGCCAGCCCAAAGGCGCCGCGCAAGCCAAACTGACTTTCGCCGCCCATGCGTGGCAAGGGCTCGTAGTCAATGGCTGTGCTTTGAAAGCCAACCCAGGCATACAAGCCCTTCATGAAGCGGTTGCGCTCGGGCATGGCTTTGAGGGCTTCTACCACCTTGCGGTCCATCAGACGGAAGTCACCGGCGTTGGGCGGAATTTTGACCCGCGTACCCCAGTTGATCAAACGGTAGAACCAGTCGGTCAAACGGGCGTGCAATGCGCTTTGGTCGTCGCGCGTTTTGCGCACGGCGTACACCACATCGGCACCCTCTCGCCAACGCTGCAGCATGTCGGCCACCAGGCTCACGGGGTGTTGGCCATCGGCATCCATCAAGAGCACCAGGTCGCCCAGGGCGACGTCCAGGCCAGCACTGAGTGCGGCCTCTTTGCCGAAGTTGCGAGAGAGGTCCAGGCCCACCACTTCAGGGTGAACAGTGCACAAAGCCGCCATCACCGCAGCGGTGTCGTCACGGCTACCGTCATTCACCAACACGATTTCTACCGGCAGACCCAAGGCTTGCAGTTCATGCAGCACCTGCGGAACCCACTGTGCCAAATGCCCGGCTTCGTTGTAGGCCGGCATCACGCAGGACAACGAAGGTGTGGAGCGGGAGCGATCGATCAATGCGCGCATAGCCCTACATCATGCCTTCAATTCGCAGCGATAGGGCGGTCTTCCGCAATCCGGTGAATATCCACATAATGAATACTTAATAGCTCATATCCATGAAGAATTCATCCCATCGCGGCGCCGAGGCTTTACGCACCGGCGCTTCCCAGCAAGACGCACCCGATTGGCATCGGGTGTTGTGCGTGATGGTGGTGGTGGACATGGTCGAGTCGGTGCGTTTGATGAGCGAGGACGAAGAGGGCACGGTGCTGCGTTGGCAGGCGTTTGTGCACGAGGTACAGACCCGTATTTTGCCAAGCTTCGCCGGCCGACTGGCCAATAAATGGGGGGACGGTCTGGTGCTTGAATTTTCTGCTTGCCTGCATGCGGTGGCGGCGGTCAACACCCTGCACCGCAGCTTGGCCGAGCAACAACTGGCCTTGCCGCTGTCGCGGCGCATCTGGTTGCGCGCCGGGCTGCACTGGTGCTCGGTGCTGCGCCTGGCCAACGAGGTCTACGGTGTCGGCGTCAACACGGCAGCGCGGCTGGCGGCCTTGGCTGCGCCCGGAGAAACCTTGTGTTCCGAGGCTGCGCGCGACCAGCTCATCGATGGCCTGGATGCCCGCATTGAAGACCTGGGCGATTGTTGGGTCAAGCACCTCAGCCAGCCGCTTAGAGTGTTTCGTCTCAGCTCAGCGCATCTGCAGCAACTGCATGCCAAGGAGGCCATGCCCGCACCGCCTCCCGCGCCTCTGGTGGGCGTCCCCACCCTGGCGGTGATTCCCTTGCGCAGCGCCAACCTGGACCCGCAGGCGGCCGCGTTGGGCGAGTGGGTGGCACAAGCGGTGATGGACGCCTTGCTGCCGTGTCCCGATGTGCGCCTGATCTCACGCATGTCCACGCGCTTGTTTCAAAACCGCGACTGGACCAGTCTGCAACTCCAAGAGGTGCTGCATGCCGATTACGTCTTGAGTGGCAGCGCGCAATGGCGCGGCGCGACGATCGAGATGACGTGGATGTTCCGCGCAACACGCAGCGAGCAAGTGATTTGGCAGCAACGCATCACCGGCAAAGGGTCCGATGTACGGCGTGCCGCCGTGCACTGGCGCGAGGCTTTGGTGGCGCGTGTGTTGCAAAGCCTGCAACAAGACGCATGGCAGCAAGGACAGGCCCGTCCCTTGCCCGCGCTCAACAGCAGCCTGCTGCTCATGGTGGCGGTGCAGGCCATGCATGGCAGCTCAGGGGCCAGCTTTGGGCAGGCACGCGCGCAATTGGAGGCCCTGATCGAGCGTCATCCCCGGCTGGCTGCGCCGCGGTCCTGGCTGGCGCTGTGGCATGTGCTCTCGGTCACGCGCGGCGTGGTCGAGGCATCACCCGACTGGGCGCAGCAAGCCTTGCGGCAGGTCAGGCAAGCGCTGGACTTGGAACCTCACAACGATCAAGCCTGGGCCACGCAAGGCTTTGTGCAATGCCATTTGCTGGGCGACCTTGACCGTGCCACGGAATCCATCCAACGCGCCTTGTCGTTGGCACCCAGCCAGCCTTGGGCGTGGCTGTTCAAAACCACCATCGACAGCTTGCGTGGCCGAACGGCCGACGCTTTTCACGCGGCACAACAAGCCTTGGCGCTGTCACCCATCGACCCCCTGAAGTACTACCACTGCTGCCTGGCCGGGCATGCCGCCGCATTCGACCACCGCAACCACCAAGCCTTGGCGTGGCTGACCCAATCCTGGCGCTTGAACCGCGTACATGCGCCCACGGTGCGCATGCTGGTGGTGGTGCACCAAACCCTGGGGCACACCCAAGAAGCCAAGCAATTTTTGCGTGAGCTCCTGGTGTTGGAGCCAGGCCTCACGGTCGAAAAATACCTGGCCCGCATTCCCGTGGGCCATCCCGAAAGACGCCGCTTCGCCGCTCGCATGGCCGAGGCGGGGTTGCCCCAGCGTTGACAGCCCAAAGGAGGAAACCATGGACAGAACGCAAGTGAGAAATGCAGTCTATTTGGCAGGTGGCGGCGGAGGAGGAGGTGGTGGAGGTGGAGGGGGAGGTGGAGGTGGAGGTGGAGGTGGAGGTGGAGGTGGAGGTGGAGGTGGCATGCCCTTCACCCTGATGGATGCCTATGCCAATCCCCAGCACGCTCAGGCGCTGATGCTCAGCCGCGAAGGCACGATCAACCCTTTGGATGTGTCGGGCCACGCGCCAAGGCAGCAGGCACCTGCCCAGATGCTCTGGCGATGGGAGCCTTGGGTGCGCCAGTCGCTGGCAGTGCATGAGTTGCTGTCACCCTTGGTGTTCCCCGATATGAATGCCGCCGAGTGGGCGCCCTCCGTGTTTCGCATGACCTGGCGAAACGGGGGGACCTTGCTGAGCTTGCAACGGCCAGCGCCCGCGTTGTTTGAGGCAGAAATTGCGCAGGTGTTGCGCTGCGCAGAATTGCGAGAAGACCGC
>CAINMN010000215.1 GCA_903850735.1 uncultured Burkholderiales bacterium
CCCGCATGGACGACCAGACCTCGGAAGCCTCGATGGAAAAACGCAAGAAAGACGGTTATTTCTGATGCGCAGCGCCCTCAAATTCATCACCTGCGGCTCGGTGGACGACGGCAAGAGCACGCTGATTGGCCGCTTGTTGGTCGACACCAAAGCCGTGCTGCAAGACCACCTGGCCGGCGTGCAACGCCAGGGCGAAACCGACCTGGCCCTGTTGACCGATGGGCTGAGTGCCGAGCGCGAGCAAGGCATCACCATCGACGTGGCTTACCGGTACTTTTCGACCGAGCAACGCAAATTCATCATTGGCGACGCCCCTGGCCATGAGCAATACACCCGCAACATGGTGACCGCCGCCTCGAGCGCCGATGCCGCCGTGGTGTTGGTCGATGCCACCAAACTGGACTGGGAAAACCCCGAGCTGGAGCTGCTGCCGCAAACCCGCCGCCACAGCCTGTTGGCGCACTTGTTGCGCGTGCCCTCCATCGTGTTTGCCGTGAACAAGCTCGATGCTGTGGCCGATCCCGCCCTGGCCTATGCCCACATCCTTCAAGCGCTGGCCCAATTTGCACAGGACGCTGGCATCGCCATCACGGCCACTGTGCCCGTGTCCGCGCTCAAGGGCTGGAACGTGGTGGACAGCCGTGACGACTGGTTCGGCTACAACGGCCCCAGTTTGCTGAGCTTGCTGGAGCAGTTGCCCACCACGCCCGCCGAGCCTGACCTGAGCTTCACTTTTCCGGTGCAATGGGTCGAAAAATTCCATGACTCCGCAGACACCACCCAAGGGCGTCGCGTGTTTTGGGGCCGGGTGGCCACGGGCCAAGTGGCGCCAGGCCAACAGGTCAAAGTGTTCCCCAGCGGCCAAACGGCTGTGGTGGCCCGGGTTCTGAGCGCCACCCGGCAAGAAACCACGGGCTTGTCGGGCCACAGTGCTGGCGTGGTGTTGGACCGCGAGGTCGACGTGTCGCGCGGCGACTGGCTGGTGGCTGAGGAAAGCCCTCTGACACCTCAGCGCGAACTGCACACCACCCTGGCCTGGATGGACGACGAGCCCTTGGTGGCCGGGCGCGTGTACTGGGCCCTGCATGGCCATCGCTGGGTCAAAGCCCGCGTCCAGCGCGTGGCCCACCGCCTGAACGTCAACACCCTGGCCGAAGAGGAAGCCTCCCAGCTCGAGCCCAACGCCATTGGCCGCGTGACATTGGCTTTGCAAGAGCCCTTGCTGACCCTGCCCTACAACGTGTCGCGCGTCCTGGGCGCCCTGATCCTGGTAGACACCGCCAGCCACAAAACCAGCGCCGCTGCCTTGCTCACCCCCTGAAGACGCCGGGCCTGAGAACCGGATAAAATCAGGGCTTGGGCCTTACACTTTGGCTTGTCTTTACTGATGTACACACCATGACCCACGTTGTTACCGAAGCCTGCATCCGCTGCAAATACACTGACTGTGTGGACGTTTGTCCCGTCGACTGCTTCCGCGAAGGCCCGAATTTTCTGACCATCGACCCCGATGAGTGCATCGATTGCGCAGTTTGCATCCCGGAATGCCCGGTCAATGCCATCTATGCAGAAGAAGACGTGCCTGCAGGCCAAGAGCACATGACCGCGCTCAATGCCGAGCTGTCACAAATTGGCTGGCCCAGCATCACCAAGCGCAAGGCCCCGCTGCCGGACGCCGACGCCTGGAAAGACAAGACCGGCAAGCTGCCCGAACTGGTTCGCTGAAGCGCTGGACGGCTGGCTGCATGACGGTGGCCAACGCGCCCTCTCCCATTGAAACCGATGCCCTGATCATCGGTGCCGGCCCTGTCGGCCTGTTCCAGGTCTTCGAGCTGGGCCTGCTGGGTATTTCCGCCCATGTCATCGATGTGCTGCCGCATGTGGGCGGCCAATGCATGGCCTTGTACCCCGACAAACCCATCTATGACATCCCCGGCTTGCCGCGCTGCACCGGCCGTGAACTCACCGATCGCCTGCAAACCCAAGCCAAGCCTTTTGCGCCCACGTTTCATTTGCGCCAGCAAGTGACAGGCGTGGTTCGCATGCCCGACCAACGACTGCAGGTGCAAACCAGCCAGCCACAAACCTTCATCACCCGCAGCTTGATCATTGCCGCGGGTGTGGGGGCCTTTTTGCCGCGCTCGCTCAGCCTGGAAGGCTTGTCCAGTTTGGAGGGACGACAGGTCTTCCATCAAAGCGATGGGCGCCCTGACCCGACGGCACTGCATCGGGTGGTGGTGGGCGGTGACGATGACGCGCTGGCAACGGCCATTCTTTTGACGCAGCAAGCCAGCAAGGTCCCAGCCCAGCGTGTGACCTTGCTCCATCGGCGCAAGACGCTCGACGCATCCCAGGACTTGCAAGCAGAACTTCACCGCTTGCAAGTCGACGGGAAAATCGATTTCGTGCTGGGCCAAGTCACAGGTTTGGGCCTGATGGAACAGCGTCTTGAACGCCTGGAGATCGCCACCCCTGAAGGGTCAACGCGAAGCTTGCCCTGCGATGCCTTGTGGATTTTGTTGGGTCTGAGCCCACAATTGGGGCCCATCGCGCAGTGGGGACTGGCCATGTCGCGCAAGCAGTTGAGCGTCGACACCGAAAGATTCGCCACCTCCGAGCCTGGCATTTTTGCGGTAGGCGACATCAACACCTATCCTGGCAAACGCAAACTGATTCTCAGTGGGTTTCACGAAGCCACGCTGGCGGCTTACGCTGTCGCAGCCCACCTTCGCCCCGGCGAAAAGATACCCTTTGAATACACCACAGCTTCACCCCGGTTGCACCAGCGACTGGGGGTCTGATGCGATAATTTTCCTTTGAGCAAGGGAGTGGTGTGTCAGGCTGGCAGCAACATGGTGGCAATCGGTTGATGACCGTGGTTCAACGGACCGTGTCCGTGGCCGGTGCGCACCGACGCCCCGGCAGCAATCGCCTGCAAAATAAAGCTTCGCGCCTGCGCCACAGCAGCGGCCATGTCCAAGCCCTGCGCCAGGCCCACCGCAATGGCCGAGGACAAAGTACAGCCTGTACCATGCACGTTGTAACTGGCAATGCGTTTGGAAGCAAAGCGCTTTGCCGGTTGGTGGGCCTGCAACAAAACGTCCACCACATCGTCCCCCGACAAATGGCCGCCTTTGAGCAAGACCGCGCGGGCGCCCATGGCCAGCAAGCCTTGGGCAGCGCCTTCCAGCTGATCGATGGACTGCAAGGGTTGATCCAGCAACAAGGCCGCCTCATCCAAATTGGGGGTGATCAAGCTGGCACGGGGAAACAAATCGCGCACCAAGGTGGCCACTGTTTCTTGCGCAATCAGGCGGTCCCCACTGGTGGCCACCATCACCGGGTCGAGCACCACATGCCGAGGTTTGTAATGATCGATCGCCCAGCACACGACCTCGACAATGCCGGGGGCATGCAACATGCCGATCTTGATGGCGTCCACGCCAATGTCGTCCATCACAGACTGGATCTGGGCTTTCAAAAAATCCGGCGGCACCGCGTGAATGCCTTGCACGGCTTGGGTGTTTTGCGCCGTCAAGGCGGTGATCGCCGTCATGCCGTAGCCACCGAGCGCGGCGATGGTCTTCATGTCGGCTTGAATGCCCGCGCCGCCGCCACTGTCGGAGCCGGCAATGGTCAGAACGCGCACATAGCGATGGGTCAAGCTGGGGTTTTGCATGAGCCGAATTATGCGCAAAGAAAGGGCCTTCCCGCATGAGCGCCCAGCAACCCCTGAGCGTGGTCTTGGGCGCTGGCCTGATGGGACGCCTGCTGGCCCACAGCCTCGCCCGACTCGGCCACCGCGTCGAGGTTCATGAGGCACAAGGGCCAGACGCTCAAGGCGCCGCAGCTCGGGTTGCCGCCGCCATGTTGGCACCGTTGGCGGAATCGGCCATCACCGAGGCGCCGGTGGTGCGCATGGGACAGCATGCGCTGACCCGCTGGCAAGAGATTTTGCAAAGCCTGAGCACGCCTGTTTTTTTCCAGCAAAACGGCACCTTGATTTTGTGGCACCGCCAGGATGCCGGTGAGGCCCAACGCTTTGAGCAACTGCTGCAACGCACGCAACGCGAGCATGTCACTTTGCCTTCACTGCAAGCCCTGCAAGGCCAAGCCCTTCAAGCCATCGAGCCTGCAGTAGAGGCGCGCTTTCAACATGGTTTGTATTTGCCCGGCGAAGGGCAACTCGACAATCGGCAATTGTTGCAAGCTTTGCTCACAGAACTGACGGCGCATGCTTCGGTGCAAATGCATTGGAACAGCGCGCGCAAGCCCCAAGATTTCGACATGAACGGCGCGAACGCGCCGCAATGGGTCTTCGATTGCCGTGGGTTGGGCGCGCGCAGCGAACAACCCGCCTTGCGTGGTGTGCGCGGCGAAGTTATCCGCTTGCACGCCCCGGACGTGAGCTTGCAGCGCCCGACACGCTTGATCCACCCACGCTACCCCATCTACATCGCGCCCAAGCAAGACCATGTGTTTGTGATCGGAGCCACCGAAATCGAAACCGAAGACCTGTCACCCGCCAGTGTGCGCTCCACCCTGGAATTGCTGAGCGCGGCCTACACCGTGCACCCTGGCTTTGGCGAGGCGCGCATTCTGGAAGTCGCCACGCAGGCGCGGCCCACCTTGCCAGACAACCTGCCCTTGCTCACGGTGCACAACCCACGCCACATCAGCCTGAATGGCCTGTACCGCCATGGCTTCTTGATTGCGCCGGCCCTGCTGGATGCCACCCTGGAATGGGTGCAACACGGCACGCTGACACTGGCGCAACAATTTCAACTGAGTGTGCAACATGGCGGATAACCTGCTGCTCCAAGTCTGGATCAACCAGACACCCCATCAACTGCCTGCCCCGGCCACCTTGGCCGATGCGGTGGCCCGCATCGGCATTCACCCGCCCTTTGCTGCTGCCGTGAACCTGAACTTTGTCCCCAAAAGCCGCTATGCGCTGCACCAGCTGAGCGATGGGGACCACATTGAACTGATCGCACCCATCACTGGAGGCTGAGCCCATGAACGACGACCTGGTTTTGTATGGCGAGCATTTTGAAAGTCGGTTGCTGCTGGGGACTTCACGCTACCCGTCCCCCAGCGTGCTGACGGCCGCCATCGAGCGCGCACAACCGGCCATGCTGACCGCGTCCTTGCGCCGTCAAACGGCCAGCGGCGGCGAGGCCTCGCAAAATTTCTGGAATCTGTTGCGATCAGCGAACGTGCCCGTGCTGCCCAACACGGCCGGTTGCCACAGCCTGCAAGAAGCCATCACCACCGCAGAAATGGCGCGCGAAGTTTTTGAAACCGATTGGATCAAGCTGGAACTGATTGGCGACGACTACACCCTGCAACCCGACACCTTGAACCTGCCCGAGGCGGCGCGCCAGCTGATTCAGTCTGGCTTCAAAGTACTGCCCTATTGCACCGACGACTTGGTGCTGTGCCAAAAACTGGTCGATGTGGGCTGCCAAGCGGTCATGCCCTGGGCGGCCCCCATCGGCACAGGCAAGGGCCCCATCAATCCCTATGCGTTGCGCACATTGCGCGAGCGCCTTGCGATACCCATGATTGTGGATGCGGGTCTGGGCCTGCCATCGCATGCCTGTCAGGTCATGGAGTGGGGCTATGACGGTGTGCTGCTGAATACAGCGGTTGCATTGGCACATGACCCCGTGGCCATGGCGCTTGCCTTTGCCGATGCGGTGCGGGCCGGACGCGCCGCATTCAAGGCCGGGGCCATGCAGGCCCAAGAAAGTGCCCAACCGAGCACACCTGTGCTGGGCACCCCGTTCTGGCACCAAGGATGAAGTCATGGCCACTGCACAAGACATTGCACAGCACCTGAGCCAGCGTTATGCCTCGATGCAGGCTGGAGAAAGCTTGCCAGCGCCGGCGCTGGATCCTCGTCAGCCTGAATGGCAAAACGGCATCCTTCTCGCTTGCGCTTTTTTGGGATTTTTGGCGCACGATGCCGCTTGCATTGCCAAGGCCTGGCAAGCACAGTCTGATCGACTCGGGGGCTTTGATGCGGACCATTGGCCCGATGCGCCACATGACTTCGGCATCGCCCCCATGCCGCGCGCCAATGCGTTTGCGAGCTGCCCGCAAAACCTTGGCTTGTACGCCGTGCTGCCCGATGCGCAATGGGTGAAACGCATGGCCGATGCGGGCGTTCCTACCGTTCAACTGCGCTTCAAATCCGACGATGCAAGGGCCGTTGCACGCGAAGTGGAGGCTGCTGTGCGTGCGGTCGAAGGAAGCCAGAGCCTCTTGTTCATCAACGACCATTGGCAGCAAGCCATTGCTGCCGGCGCTTATGGCGTGCACCTGGGTCAGGAAGACATGGCCGAAGCGCCCCTGGAAAAAATTCGATCCGCTGGTTTGCGCCTGGGCCTGAGCACCCATGGCTATGCAGAAATGTTGAAGGCCGATGCGGCAAGCCCCAGCTACCTTGCTTTGGGTGCGGTGTTTCCCACCACCCTCAAACGCATGGCCACCGCACCACAGGGGACGGGCCGACTGAACGCCTATGCGGCTTTGATGCGGCACCACCCCCTGGTGGGCATTGGTGGCATTGATGAAGCACGGATACCGCTTGTCATGCAAAGTGGCGTCGGCTCGATCGCTGTGGTGCGCGCCATCACGGGCGCCGAGGATGCTGAAGCGGCTGCGGCCCGGTTGCAGAAAATCATGCGCGGCTTTCAAAAAACCTGAAAATTGCGTTACAATTTAAGTCTTGATCCCCGATAGCTCAGTCGGTAGAGCGCCGGACTGTTAATCCGTAGGTCCCTGGTTCGAGCCCAGGTCGGGGAGCCAATACCGAAACACCGCATCTTGATGCGGTGTTTTTTTTGGCTCAATGAAAATGACAGCACGCTTGCATCTC
>CAINMN010000216.1 GCA_903850735.1 uncultured Burkholderiales bacterium
AGCGCCCGAACCTACCGAGGTTCCGACCACCGGGGTGGCGCCAACGGCGCTCGCATCCGCCTGGCGCCACAGAAAGACTGGGAAGGCAACGAGCCCGCCCGCCTGGCCAAGGTGCTGGCGGTGTACGAGAAGATCGCGGCTGAAACCGGCGCCAGCGTGGCCGACGTGATTGTGCTGGGCGGTAACCTGGGCATCGAGCAGGCCGCGAAAGCCGCCGGCGTGACCGTGACTGTGCCGTTTGCCCCAGGCCGAGGTGATGCCACCCAGGCGCAGACCGATATCGAGTCCTTCGAGGTGCTGGAACCGCTGGCCGACGGCTTCCGCAACTGGCAGAAGAAGCACTATGTGGTCAAGCCCGAAGAGATGCTGCTCGACCGTGCCCACCTCATGGGCCTGACCGCCGCCGAGATGACGGTGCTGGTGGGGGGTATGCGCGTGCTGGGCACCAACCATGGCGGCACACAGCACGGCGTGTTCACCAATCGCTCTGGCGCACTGACCAACGACTTCTTCGTGAACCTGACCGATATGTCCTTCAGCTGGAAGCCCACCGGCCGTAACAGTTATGACATCGTGGATCGGGACACCGGCGCCACTAAGTTCACGGCTACCCGCGTGGACCTGGTGTTCGGCTCCAACTCCATTCTGCGCGCCTATGCCGAGGTGTACGCCCAGGACGACAACCGCGAGAAGTTTGTGAATGACTTCGTGGCCGCTTGGGTTAAGGTCATGATCGCAGACCGTTTCGACCTTTGACCATAATGCCCTGAGCCCGACTCAGGGCATTATTTTTTCAAGCTTTAAAATCAAATTGCATATACGGGAGCAAATATGGCCACCAAGAGACAAAGCATGGAAATTAACATCGGCATCTCTGATGCAGACCGCAAAAAAATTGCCTCCGGACTTTCGGATCTTTTGGCGGACAGCTACACGCTGTACTTGATGACACACAATTTTCATTGGAACGTCACTGGGCCCATGTTCAATACGCTCCACACCATGTTCATGACGCAGTACACAGAGCAGTGGGCAGCGCTCGACATCATCGCGGAGAGAATTCGTGCCCTGGGATATCCAGCGCCTGGCACTTACAAAGAATTCATCAAGCGCGCGTCAATTTCTGAAATTGACGGAGTCCCCAAGGCCACAGAGATGATCAAGCATTTGGTCAAAGCTCAGGAGGCTACGGCTCGCACGGCACGCAATCTGTTCCCCGTTGTGGACAAAGCCAATGATCAGCCAACTGCAGATGTGCTGACGCAAAGAATTGATGTTCATGAGAAGACGGCTTGGATGCTGCGCAGTCTGCTAGAAGAGTAAAGTTCGAGCTTGGAGTTTCGGTTCGAATCCCCGACCCCATCAAAAAACGATGCATCCGGACCTGAGCAGGTTGGTGGGGCCGTCTTCACTGCTCCGCCAAAATTTTCATTATTTCAATACCAGCGCTCAGGCACCCTCGGGTTCCTGTTTTGTTTTTGGGTGGCACCAGCCAATGCGCCATGCGAGGCCAAAGGCAGCGCTCTTCGCAAAGAAATAAAATCCCCGATTCAGTAGCCAGATAACCCCATAGAGCCCTATCCGTTTGTCACAAAAAACGATCTCAATTGCCTTTCAAGTCCTTTTTGGCACGGTCCTTGGGGTATGCCATGGCGTTGGGGCGCACGAACTGACCACAGTTGAGGTGACGGGGCATTACGACAATGCCATCGGCACCAGCGAAGCTGCCAGTCAGGGCGTGGTGGGACATGCGCTGTTGCGTAGCCGTGCCATTTCGAGGCCTGCGGACGTGCTTGAATACATCCCCGGCATGGTGGTCACCCAACACTCTGGCGATGGCAAGGCGAACCAGTACTTTTTGCGAGGCATGAACCTCGACCATGGCACCGACTTTGCCACCACCGTCAACGGCGTGCCCGTCAATATGCCCTCGCATGCCCATGGGCAGGGTTACAGTGACTTGAATTTTCTGATGCCTGAGCTGGTGCAAAGGGTGGAATACCGCAAGGGTCCGTATTTCGCTGTGGACGGGGATTTTGCTTCAGCAGGCTCCGCCAACTTTGTCTACCGAACCCAATTGGAGCGGCCCATCCTTGATGTGAGCATGGGGCAGCGCGGCTATTGGCGTGGTTTGGCCGCCAATTCCAGAGTCCTGGACGGGGGCGCGTCCTTGCTGACAGCCGTGGAGCGCCAGAACAACAACGGCTCTTGGACAACGCCTGAGGGGCTGCGCAAAGTCAATGCGCAGTTCATGCTCAGCTCTGGAAGTCCCAGGGAAGGGTGGTCTACCAGTTTGTCCACCTATGCGGCACATTGGCATTCGACAGATCAAATCCCACAGCGCCTGCTGGACGCAGGCATCTATCAGGGTCAAACCTTTGGTCGCTTTGACTCACTCGACGCATCGGACGGCGCCAGTACCCATCGCAGCAGTTTGTCGGGGCATTGGCACCAGGCCTCCGAACATGAGATGACCCAAATGGCGTGGTACGCCATAGGCTACGACTTGAACCTTTTTTCCAATTTCACTTACCAGCTAGATCGTGCCAGTGATCAACTGGCCCAGACCGATAAGCGCTCGGTATGGGGTGTCAAGGCATTCAGGTCGTGGTTTTCTGAATCCGGCGACGGTCGCAGCCTGCAAAACACCGTGGGCGTTCAAATCCGACAAGATCGCATTCGACTCGGTTTGTACGACAGCCTGTCCAGGCAAGTTCAATCCGTTGTTCGGGAGGATGACGTCAAACAGGCTTTGGTCGGCCTCTATGGCGAAAACGAGGTGGGGTGGACGACCTGGCTGCGCACCGTCGCTGGACTGAGAGCCGATCACTTCAATGCCCAGGTCACAAGCCACAGGCATGCGCAAAACTCAGGCGCTGCAAAAGCCAGCAAGCTCTCGCCCAAACTCTCCTTGATTTTCGGACCCTGGCAGCAAACGGAGTTCTTCATCAATGCAGGCCAGGGCTTTCACAGCAACGACGCGCGAGGAACCACGGCCAAGGTGGACCCCAGAACAGGCCGCGTCATGGACTCAGCGCCAGGACTGGTCAGCTCAAGGGGCCAGGAGTTGGGCGTGAAGTCTCAACGCATTTCGAACCTGCAAACAAGCTTGGCGGTCTGGCAACTCGAATTCGACTCAGAATTGGTGTACGTGGGCGACGCTGGCAATACCGAGGCTGGCAGACCCAGCCGTCGCACAGGCGTTGAGTGGACCAACCATTGGACGCCGAGCGACAAACTTTGGATGGATGCCAACTTCGCGTGGACCCGCCCCAAGTATTCAGATCAGCAGCCCGAGGGCAACCACATCACCAATGCGGTTCAACGGGTGGCCCATCTCAGCTTGGCTGTACGCGATTCAGGGCCATGGGCAGCCTCTTTGGGCATACGGTACATTGGCGCCGCCCCGTTGGTGGAAGACAACGCCGTCCGCTCACAACCCAGTGTCACCGCCAACTTGCGCATCGACCGAAAAATAGCTCAAGGCTTGGATTTCGTGCTGGATGTCTTGAATCTGACGGATCGCAAGAACAATGACATCAGCTATCACTACATGTCACGGGTGGCAGGAGAACTTGCTGGGGTGAACGATGTGCATGTGCATCCGGCACAACCTCGCACTTTGAGGGGTACCGTCAGGATGCGTTTTTGAAAGCGCGCATCGTCTGACGCCTAAGCAACTTACCCCCCGCACATCTGCGATTGCGGCGAAGCGCCACTTTCATCTATCGGAAAAAATCCGGGCATGTTGTAAGTGTTGAGGTAGCGGTAGGTGCTGAAGGCCATGCTCCAGTCGGCAAAGCGGCGATGGTCGATCGGGCTTCGGTCGATCAACTGAATGTCATGGTGACGCGGGTCTTTCTGCAAGGCCACCCACAGGCTGTCCAAAGCCTCTTTGGGGCCTTCAATGCACTGTGTGAACACGCCGTTGGCGTAAAGCAAATGGCCGGTCAATTGCATGCGCGCATTTTTCTCGCGCGCTTGATTCAACAGGTTGAACAGGTCGCGGGTTCCAAAGGGCTCGGTTTCTGTGGAGGTGTAGGTCAGTCGTTCCAGCATGGGTTGAGGTCTGGCGAAGGTCAATTGACCGCATCTTAAGTGAAATCCCTGTGATTTCGATGGCTTCAGGGGCGTGCGTTGATTTCGCCCTGTGCGCTACAGCCTTGCCGAGAATTTGACACTTTTCGGGTCATCCCTGGCTTTCAAGCCTCTATTTTTGGCACAAATCATGCTTGATTGGACCGAGTATTCCAATTTCAAGCATGTACGCCATCAATACCAACATCCGTGCGCAGTTCGCTCATGCCGCTTTGGCCATGATCGATCGCAAGCAGAGCGTGGCCATGGAGCAGTTGTCCACGGGCAAGCGCATCAACTCCGCACGAGATGACGCGGCGGGCATGGCCATTGCCTCGCGCATGAGCGCGCTGATTCGCGGCACCAACCAAGCCATCAAAAATGCCAACGATGGCATCAACTTGGTCCAAACCGCTGAGGGGGCGGCCCAACAAATGGTGGACATGCTGCAACGCATGCGCGAATTGGCCGTGCAAGCCGCCAACGGCAGCAACACCGCTGAGCAACGCGGCTACATGGACCTGGAGTTCCAGCAACTCAAGCAGGAAATGGTGGGCATTTCCAAAAAAACACAGTGGAACGGCAGCAAGCTACTCGACGGGACGGCGGGCACGCAGGCCGCGCTTGCGCCGCTTTTCAAGACGGCCTCGGTTTCCAAACATGCAGGCACTTATTCGGGCGAGGCGACCCTTCCCGGGCATTTGATGCTCAACACCGACGTGTCACCCGCAGCGACGGTGAACAATTTAACGGGCGGTTTCAATTGGGGCGGTCAATTCACGGTCATTGTCAAAGCGGGTGCGATCAGCTCTGCCAAGTTCAAAACCAACGACGGTGTCTTGCATGACGTGACGTCGGCAGTGGCCATCAATGGCGCGCACGAGGTGACGGTGTCGCGCGATCTGTTGGTCAAGGCCGGATTGGCGGACATGGCCGATGCCGATCTGAGCTTTGAAACTGTTGCGGGTGACCAAAGCATCACCTTCACGCAACCCGCCGTCACCACCAACCAGGTGTTCAACAAGCCAGGCACTTGGTCGTTGACGCTCAATGGCAACGCCACTGCCGTGACCGCCGCTTCCTACACCTTGCTGGATGGCACGGTTCAGTCGGTGGCCGCGGCCCAGTTGGGGGCAGCGTTCACGGTTCAGGACAACACCATCACCCTGGATCGAAGCGTTCTGACGGGCGCGCTGCGCGACACCTTGACCGATGACTTGGTGATGACCCAATCGGACGCAGCCGCTTTTGTGGGCAACGACGTCTTGAGCCTGGTGGTTCAAAAAGCCGATTCTTTGGGCGTGGTGAAGTCGGGTGACTTGGTGATCAACGGCGTCAGCATTGTGCCCCCCCAGGATTTGTTGGACACCTATTCCCCGCGCTCGAACGCCCAGGCCAGCGCCATCAGCAAAGCGGCTCTGATCAACCTCTATTCAGAAAAAACCGGCGTCAAAGCCGTGGTGAATGAAAACCAGATGGCAGGGCTGGCGATGACCGTCCCCGCCAGCGAACTCAAGGGCAGCTTCGAAGTCAATGGCTTCAGAACCCTGGAAGTCACGACTTCGACAGAAGATGCCGCAGCCACCCGGCGCCAGGCGGTGGAAGCCATCAATGCCATTCGTTACCTGACGGGTGTAGAGGCCATTGACACCAAGTCGGACAGCACGGGCGTTGTATTGCGGGCTAAGGACGGGCGAAACATCGAGGTAGCCTTTGTGAGCGAGGCGCCCACCGATGATTTTGGCCATGCGGTGGGCGTGCGTTATGGCGTGCAGGCCGGAACTTATTCTTTGGCAACCCATGATCAGCAAGGTTTGAAAATTTCCGCGGACATTGGCGCCGATGTGGCGAACTCCGGCTTGCAAAAGGGCAACTTCACCCAACAGCGCATGACCTCGGTGATGGTCAATGCAGAGCAATTGGTGGCCGACAAAAACAAAATTGCCAACCTTCAGTCGGGCGATTTGAAAATCAATGGCGTGGAAATTCCGGCGTCCAATGCCTCGGACGACGCCGTCTCGAACTTGACGGTGGAAACCAGCTCGCGTTATGCCAGTGCAGTGTCCATTGCGGCGGCCATCAATTCGCAATCGGCGCAAACGCGGGTCACGGCCTTGGTCAACCCCGTCACGGTGGATGGCAACCACTTGGCCACAGACTATGGCGGCACGGCCATTTTGTACATCAACGGCCAGAGAATCGAGGTTGACATGGCCTTGAGCGATGACGCCAAGACCCGCAAGGCCAATGTGATGGCGGCCATCAACCATGCTGCCAACACCGGCGTGACGGCCGTGGACAATGGCAGCCAAGGCATCAGCCTGAAAGCCATGGACGGGCGCAATGTGTCTGTGTGGTACCAAGAGGACACAGACCTGAGCGCCTCGGAGTTTGGCTTGGGCTTGATCAAGTCTGGGGAAACGGTGGCGGTGGACCCACCCCAAATAGCCTCGGGCGACGGCCTGCTCAGCGATTTCACCGAGGGTGTCACAGCCTATGCGTCCATTGTGTTGCAGTCAGCTTACGACATCGATATTCAGCCCGGCTACAACGGCTTCAGCGAAGACAGCCACTTCAGCGCCTTGGGATTTGAGGCCCATCACTACGATGTCACTTCCAGCGTGACGGGCCCATATTTTGACCCGCCCAAGCTGGGTCGTCTGAGCTTTCAGGTGGGTGGACAAAATGGGCAAAGCATTGATGTCTATTTGCCTGATTTCAGTCAGGCGGGAACGCTCACACAAGCAGTGACCTGGGACGTTGGTTTGACCGAGGCGCAACGCAAAGAAAAACTCGATGCGCAGAGAACGTCAGCCTCGGCCTCATCGCTGATCAAGCCGGCCGCGGTTTTGAATGATTTCTTTGATCGCAATGCGACCCCGAGCAGCTACGACATTGGCTTGAAAAAAGACCCGCCGGTCAGCACCCTGGCCGACATTGAGTCAGCCCTGGTGGCGTTGCAAGGCATCGATCAGGTGCTGAACAACATGTCACAGGCGCAGTCCACGCTGGGTGCGGTGGTGAACCGGCTGGAGCAAAGCGTCAGCAATTTGTCGACCTATTACGTCAACATGTCCGCTTCACGCAGCCAGATTGAAGACGCAGATTACGCCGCGACCAGCAGCGACATGGCGAAAGCGCAAATCATGCAGCAGGCAGCCACGGCCATTTTGGCGCAGGCCAACACCAATCAGCAAACTGTCTTGAAATTGCTGCAGGGTTGACGCTGCGCCACAAGGGCTCAGCCCTTGTTGAGCATGCCCAATTTTTCGATCAAAGCGCGCTCTGCAAAAAAGCTGTCGCGCGCAAATTTCGTGTATTGCTCGGTATTCAGGTAAATCACGTTCTGGTCGTATTTGTCAAAAGTGGCCATCACGGCCGGGTCTTCCAGTGTTTTCTTGAACGCGTCATGGATGGTTTTGACCACGGCCGGGTCCATGCCTTTGGGGCCACACACGCCAAAGGGCGAGTCGGAAACGGTTTGGTAACCCAGTTCATCCAGCGTGGGAATTTGTGGCCAGCGCTTGGTGCGCTTGCTGCCATAGGTAGCCAGCAGGCGCAGCTTGCCGGACTCGACGTGGGGGCCCCAGCCGGTGGCATCGCTGGCCGCCATCACGTGGCCGCCCAGAATGGCTTGCATGTTCTCGGCATTGCCCTTGTAGGGAATGTGGTTGAGCTTGATGCCGGCTTTCTGCGCAAACTCTTCCACTGCCAAATGCGGGCTGGTGCCCGTACCGGTTGAGCCGTAGGTCACCACGCCGGGGTTGGCCTTGGCAAAATCGACCAGGTCTTTGATGCTCTTGAACGGCGAATTGGCCGGCACCACCAAACCAAAGGTGTAGCCTGTGAGGCATGCAATCCAGGTGAAGTCCTTCAGGGTGTCAAAAGCTGTTTTTTGCATGTGGGGGATGCGAAAAGCGCCTTGCGGAATTTGGCAAAGGGTGTAGCCATCGGGTTTGGCGTTCAGCATCTCGACCGCGCCGAGCATGCCACCCGCGCCTGGCTTGTTTTCCACAATGACGTTCTGCCCTAAAACCTTGCTGGCGCTTTCTGCCAGGCTGCGCATGACAATGTCGGTGGATCCACCGGCAGGCCAGGGACAAATGTATTTGATGGGACGCGCAGGAAACGATTGCGCGCGCGTCAGGGTGGGGAATGCCGCCGAAACAGCCAATGCGGAGCCGGCCTGAAGAAAACTGCGTCGTTGCGTCATAAGTCATCCATGGTGAGCCAAAGGGTGGTTGCAAGTTACCTGCAAAGGGCTGAAAAGTCATCAAGGTTAACGCCAATATGGCGTGTAGGCGACACGGACAGTGTGACGCCAAGGGGCTGGACATGGCACACTTTGAACACTTTGGGAGAAGTGCAATGGCGACGTCTATTCAAGACCATGTTCAAGTTCTGGCCTTTGATGTGTTTGGCACCGTGGTGGACTGGCATGGCAGCATTCAACGCGCCGTCGAACAGCGTTTTCCAGGCATCGATGGCAGCGCGTTTGCGCTGGCTTGGCGCGCCGGCTACGTGCCGGCCATGGCGCGTGTGCGCAGTGGTGAGTTGGGCTGGACCCTGATCGATGATTTGCACCGCATGATTCTGGACAGCCTGCTGCCTGACTTTGGCTTGGCGCATTTGAGCGAAGCCGATCGTCGCGCCTTGAACCGCGTGTGGCACGAACTCGATCCCTGGCCAGACAGCGTGGAAGGCATTCGCCGCTTGAAGTCGCGCTTCACGGTGACCACCCTCTCGAATGGCAACATTGGCTTGCTGACCCGCATGGCCAAGCGTGTCGGCTTGCCTTGGGATTGCGTGTTGAGCGCCGAGGTGTTTCGGGCCTACAAACCCGATCCAGCCACTTATTTGGGCGTTGCCAAGGTGTTTGACTTGCAGCCCTCCCAAGTCATGCTGGTGGCTGCGCACCATGACGACTTGGCGGGCGCGCGGGCCTGCGGCGTGCACACTGCCTACATCGAGCGGCCCTTTGAAAACGGTCGCCACAAGCTCAAGGATGTGTCACCCCGTCCTGAAAACGACATGCACGCCAGCAGCCTGATGGCCTTGGCCGATCAGTTGGGCTGCTGACTCAAGCCGCTTTTTGGAAAGCCAGGGAGAAGCCTGGCACATACGTCGTCAGCATCAGCACGACCAGCATGGCCAGCACCATCGGCCAGATGGCCTTGGCCACCCGTGCCAAGGACAAGCCACTGATGGCCATGCCCACAAACAGGCAGTAACCGATGGGCGGCGCCGCCATGCCGATGGACACATTGGTCACGATGATGGCGCCAAAGTGAATCGGGTCGATGCCAAACTTGTTGCCAATGGCGATCAACATCGGGCCCAGAATCACCATGATGGCGATCTCGTCCATCACCGCAGCCAGCAAGAAGAACGCCACGTTCAAGAGCAGCAGCATCACCCATTTTTGCTGGATGTTGTCGCCCAGGAAGGTCGCCATCTTGGTGGCCAGTTGCTCTTGCGCCACCAGCACGCCAAAGCCACCCGACACTGCAATGATGGCCATCACGATCGCGCTGATTTTCATGGCGGCCAAAATGATGCGGGGCAGGTCGCTCCAGCGGATGCGGCGCTCGATCCACAGGCCCACCGCCAGGCTGTAAAAACAAGCGACGGCGGCCGCTTCGGTGGGTGTGAACACGCCGGCATAAATGCCACCCAAAACGATCAGCGGCGCGAGCAAAGCCCATTTGCCATCGTTGACCGCTGTGCGTATTTCTGCCCAACTGGCGCGGGGCAGTCGGGGCAGCTGGTCGCGCTTGGCACGCAAGGCCACCACCACCACCAGGGCCGCGGCCATCACCAAGCCGGGCACCACGCCCGACAAGAAAAGTTTGGCAATCGATTGCTCGGCAATCACGCCCCAAATCACAAAGGCAATCGAGGGCGGAATCAAAGGAGCCAGCACACCGGCCGAGACAGAGAGTGCGGTGGCATAGCCCGCGTCGTAACCACGCTCGATCATGGCCGGAATCATGATGGCGCCAATGGCGGCCGTGGTGGCCGGGGCCGAGCCAGAGATGGCCGCGAAAATCACCGCAGCCAGAATGGTCACATGGCCCATGCCGCCGGGCAAGTGGCGCACAAACACATCGGCCACACCGATCAAGCGACGCGACAGGCCGCCCGCGGTCATGAGCTCACCGGCCAGCATGAAAAAGGGAATGCCCAACAGGCTGAACGACTGTGTGCCGCCAATCAGGGTTTGGGGCAAGAGGATGTCGGGGATGTCGACGGCGATCAGCACCGCCACCACACTCAAGCCGATGGCAAACACAAAGGGGACGCCCAAGACCATCAGCGCAGCGAAGCCAACGGTCAAAAACCAGGCCGTGATGCTCATTTGGCAAGCTCCGGTAAGGGCGTGTCCTGGCGCTGGGGTTGGGTCACCAGCAACTCCAGCGCAAACCAGGCGACCAGTGCGCCGCACACCGGTGCCGCGCCATGGAGCATGTAGATGGGGTAGGCGATGGCCGCCGAAGTGGAGGTGGCTGTTTCGGCCATGTAGCGCCAACCGCCCAAGGCCAAATAGCCACCGAAAAACAGGGTCAACAACCCGATCACATTTTCCAGCCGTTGCGCCCAGGGGGCAGGCAGCCGGTCCAGCAGCAGGTCAATTCGGGCATGAAAGGCTTGTCGCACACCCAGGGCCATCATGAGCAGCATGGTCCAGGTGAAACAAAGCAAGGCCAGCTCTTCGGTCCAGGAGGGCGGGCGGTTGAAGAGGTAGCGCAGCGTCACCTGCCAGCCAATGGCGGCCAACATGACGCTGGCCAAAAGGACCACGCAGACGTTGACCAGGCGAACCAGCCCATCGGACACGCGGGTGATGCTGCGCTTGACCATCACTTGACCTGCTCAAGCACCATGTTCAGCAAATCGGCGCCAATGCTGGGGCGGAACTTTTCATACACCGGGGCGACCGATTTGCGGAAGGCCGCAGGGTCAGAGATGGTGTTGACCGCCATGCCTTTGGCCTGCAAAGCGGTGACCAACTGCTTGCTGTTTTCTGCACTGGCCTTGCGCTGCTCGGCCTGGGCGAGTTTGGCCGAGTCGCTCATGATTTTGCGTTGCTCGGGTGTCAGCTTGTCCATGGTGCGCTTGCTCACCAGCAAGTAAATGACCGAGTAGGTGTGGTTGGTCAGCGAGAGGTATTTGGTGACTTCGTTGTACTTGCTTGAGTCGATCACGGCCAGCGGGATTTCCAGGCCATCGATGGTGCCTTGCTGCACAGCCGTGAAGGTTTCGCCCCAGGCCATGGGCACGGCAGAACCGCCCATGGAATTGAACATGTCGATGTACACCGGGTTTTGCATCACGCGGTATTTCACGCCGCTCACATCGGCCGGGTTTTGCACCGGCTTCTTGTTGTTGATCATGTTGCGAAAGCCGCCTTCCATCGCAGCCAAGGTGATGATGCCCTTGGTTTCCAGGCGTCTGGCCAGCTCGGCACCGACTTTGCCATCGAGCACTTTGTGGGCCTGCGCCTCGCTGGCATACAAGAACGGCAAGTCATTGAGCTGGTAGCCCGGCTCGATTTGCGCCATGACCGCATTGGTCATGATGGAGGCATCCACCGTGCCAAAGCGCAGGCCTTCCAGCATGGGCTTTTCATCGCCGAGCTGGCGGTTGGGGAACATTTGAACTTCGATGCTGCCTTTGCTCGCCGCTTCCACATGGGATTTGAAGGCCCGCGCCGCAATGGCGTAGGGGTCTTGGGCACCGTCGGTGGTGGTCCAGCCGAGCTTGATCACGGTTTTGTTTTGGGCATGCACCGCTCCGGCGCCCAGGCCCAAGAGAAGGGAAGCGATCAATGCGGATAAAAGGGTTTTGCGTTTCATGAATATCTCCAGAAGGTCAGAAAAAGTCAGGGGGTGAGGGTGTCTTGCCAATAAAGTGCGGTGGGGTTGTCCACCAGCACTTGTTGGCGCACGGCGGCGTCGGGCAACCAGTCAAAAACGCGGGCCATGAGGTGTTCGTCCTCAGGCACAGGGAAAGGGCTGGCGGGGTGAGGCCAGTCTGTTCCCCAGACCAGGCGCTTCGGATTGGCTTGCAGCAGCGCATCGACCAGCGGGCGCAGGTCGGTGTAGCTGGGGTGTGCGCCCGACAGTCGGTAGGGTGCAGAAAGCTTCACCCAGGCGCGTCCTTCTTTCAAGAGGCTGCACAGGCGTGTGAAGCCAGGGCTTTGCAGCAGCTCAGGCACCGGGTGGTGGCCCATGTGGTCCACCACCACCTGAACGCCCAGGTCGGCCACTTGTTCGGGCAACTGAGGTGTTTGCTGCAAATCAATCAGCAATTGCAGATGCCACCCATGCGGGCGAATTTTGTCCACCAGGGTGTGCATGGCACTCAGGCCCGGGCCGCCAGCGTTGAGGGCATTGATTCGCGAGCCGCGTGACCCCAGGGCATGCCAGCGCGCGATCTGTTCGTCGCTGGTTTGGGGGAACGCCACGGCCACGCCGCGCAGCCAGTCGCTGTGGGCGCCGAGCAATGCTTCAAAGCTTTGGTGGTCTGAGCCAAACACACTGGGGTGGACCAGGATGGCGCGGTCGATGCCCCAGTCGTCTCGCAATTGTTGGTAGTCGGCCAGGGTGGCGTCTGGCGGTGTGTAGCCACGCTCGGCGGCATAGGGATAGCGGGACTGATCAAAAATATGAAAATGACAGTCGCAACTTCCTGGCGGCAAGCGCAATGAGCGAGCTTTGGAAGACTTGAAAGCCATGAATTTGAAATCTCTGAGTTGAGACTGCAAATTTAGGCGCCTTGCGAGCCCGCGCGACCTGCGGTAATCCCGCGGTATGTCGCTTCGAGGACAGTTGGCGAAAACACCGATGTTTCGCAAATTGCTTCCCTTTAAGCTCGACGCAAACAACTGGAGACAACCTCATGCAAAGCTTTCTGTCCTCGATGCGTCGTCGTGTGGTGTTGGGCGCCGTTTTGGCCCTTGGCTGCTCTGCGTTCACGGTGGGCGCGCAAACAGGGGCGTGGCCCAACAAGACCATCAAGATCGTGGTGGCCTTCCCGCCGGGCGGCTTGACCGATGCCTATGCCCGCATGTATGCAGAGCAGCTGACCGCCAAATTGGGTGTGCCTGCGGTTGTGGAAAACAAGCCGGGCGCGGGTGCCATCATCGGCATTGACACGGTGGCCAAGTCTGCGCCCGATGGTTACACCCTGCTGATGACCACATCGGGCACGGTCTGGCAAAACCGGGTGCTGTATTCCAAGTTGCCCTACAACCTCGACAAGGATTTGGTGCCCATCGCCGTTTTTCCTTCGGGCCCTTTGGTGGCAGGTGTGCCTGAGAAGCTGCCTGTCACCAACATGAAAGAGTTCATTCAATACGCCAAGCAGAACCCCGCCTCTATGGGGACCTATGCGCCGGGCTCTTACCCGCACATGGTGGCCGACCAGGTGAACCGCAACGACGGCACCAAGATCGTGGCCGTGCATTACCGCGGTGAATCGCCCATGTGGGTGGACTTGGTGTCGGGACAGACGCAAATCGCCATTGGCAGCTACCAGGCCTTCGCCACGGTTCAAGGCCGGGGTGTGCGGCCCATTGGCGTCACCGGTCCCTACCGCTCGCCGAAACTGCCCGATGTGCCCACGCTGTTGGAGCAAGGCATTGACCCCAAGCTGGTGGGCCTGGAAGGGGGGCTGCCCTTGATGGCGCCCGCCGGCACACCGGAGCCGATTCTTCAGGCGCTGTCGCAGATTGCGGTGGATGGCGCGAACACCCAGCGTGCTGCGCAGCTGCGCGAGGCGTTTGCCATTCCCAACAAGCCCAAGAATCTGGAAGGCACGCGCGCAGACTGGACGCGCGATGTCCCGGTGTGGATCAAGCTGGCGGTGGATTTGGGCATCAAGCTGGATTAAGTCTGGCTTTTTCAGTCGCCTTTGTTCCAGCCCTCGCCAAACTCTGAAGACTAAGATGCTACCGAGCTTTCGGTAGCTCAAGTCCTGGGAGAAATGGCATGACTTATTTGGTAGGCAGTGGCCTGACCGCTTACGGGCGACACGAGGGCCAGACCACCCTGGACTTGATGAGCCAGGCCAGCGCGCAAGCCTTGAATGACGCAGGCTTGGCGCGCGGTGACATCGACGGCCTGATTTGCGGCTACTCGACCACACTGCCGCACCTGATGCTGGCCACGGTCTTTGCCGAGCATTTCGGCATTCAGCCGCACTATGCCCACACCTTGCAAATGGGCGGCGCCACCGGCATGGGCTTGGTGATGCTGGCGCGTCAGCTGGTGATGTCGGGTGCCGCCAAGCGCATCCTGGTGGTGGGCGGTGAGAACCGCATGACGGGGCAGAGCCGCGACTCTGCCATTCAGGTGCTGGCGCAGGTCGGGCATCCCACCTACGAGGTCCCTTTGGGCGCCACCATCCCCGCCTATTACGGCTTGGTCGCGTCGCGTTACATGCACACCTTTGGCAGCACCGAGCGCGACTTCTCTGCGCTGGCCGTGCTCATGCGCGAGCATGCCGCGCGCCATCCCGGCGCGCAATTCAGCAAGCCCATCACCGAGGACGAGGTGTTGGCCTCGCGGCCGATTGCCACGCCTTTGAAAATGCTGGACTGTTGCTCGGTGGCCGATGGCGGCTGTGCGGTGGTCATCTCGGCCGATCCTTTGGGCGACCATCCCATCAAAATCAGCGGTGCGAGCCAACAGCACAATGCGCAACACATCAGCGCCATGACCACGCTCAGCGACTTTGGCGCGGGCCGTTGCACGCAGCGCGCCTTGGCGGATGCGGGCCGTCGTTTGGACGAGGTCGAATATGCCGCCATTTACGATAGCTTCACCATCACCCTGACCATGCTGCTGGAAGAAGTTGGCTTGGCCCCGCGCGGCCAAGCGGGTCATTTGGCCCGCGAAGGCCACTTTGGGTTGAACGGCAAAGTGCCTTTGAACCTGCATGGCGGCTTGCTCTCCTATGGTCATTGCGGCGTGGCCGGTGCGATGGCCCATTTGGCCGAAACCCATTTGCAAATGACCGGCCGTGCAGGCGCGCGACAGGCGCGGCAGGCTGGTGTGTCTTTGTTGCATGCCGATGGCGGCGTGTTGTCCTCGCATGTCAGTGTTGTGTTGGAGGCCGTATGAGCGAAACCCTGGACTGGACGCGCGGCGGCATGGCCTTGCACTGCCAGCAATGCCCGAGTTGCCACCACCTGTGGTACTTCGAGCGCGACTTTTGCCCGGCCTGCGGCCACACCGAGCCGACCACCCGCCAAGCCTCGGGTGGTGGCGTGGTGCATGCCACCACCCTGGTGCATCGCGCCCCCAGCGATGAGTTTCGCGCCATCGTGCCTTACCAAATGGTGTTGGTCGACATGGCCGAGGGCTTTCGCGTGATGGGCCATGCCCAGCCGGGCGTGGCCATTGGCGACGCCGTGCATTGCGAAGTGCGCCAGATCGCTGGCCGTGCTGTTCCTTATTTTTTGAAAGATGACCATGTCGCTTGATCCTCGTGCTGCCCTGAGGGTGGCGCTGGCCCCCCGTTCCATTGCCGTGATCGGTGCCTCTGACAATGCCAACAAAATTGGCGGCCGGCCCTTGGCCTATTTGTCGCGCTTTGGCTTTCAAGGCAAGGTCTACCCTATCAATCCGGCCCGCAGCGAGGTGCAAGGCTTTCACAGCTTTGCCAGTTTTCAGGCTTTGCCCGAAGTGCCCGATGTGGCCATCATTGCCGTTCCCGGTGACCTGGCGGTGGCAGCGGTCGACGAGTGCGCCAAGGCGGGCGTGTCGCTGAGCATTGTGATGAGCTCGGGTTTTGGTGAAAGCCACGCGGCTGGCAAATTGCAAGAGCAAGCCATGCGCGCCAGTGCCCATGCGCATGGCATGCGCATCGTGGGGCCCAACTCACAAGGGCTGGCGAACTTTGGCACGGGCGCGGTGGCCAGCTTCTCCACCATGTTCACCGAGGTGGCACCGGCCGACGGCCCGATTGGCATCATCAGCCAAAGCGGCGCCATGAGCGTGATTCCCTATGGCTTGCTGCGTGCCCGCGGCCTGGGCGTTCGGCACTCGCATGCCACCGGCAATGACTGCGATGTGACCGTGTGCGAGTTGGCCACCGTGGTGGCCGAAGACCCGGCGCTCAAACTCTTGCTGCTGTACCTCGAGGGCATTCCGGATCCATGGCATCTGGCCGAAGCGGCGCGCATTGCGCGTGACCGCGACTTGCCCATGGTGGTGCTGAAGTCGGGGCGCACGGCCGCTGGCCAGCAAGCCGCGCAGTCGCATACGGGTGCCTTGGCCAACGAGGACCGAACGGTCGATGCCTTCTTGCAAGAGCATGGCATTTTGCGCGCCCAGTCCATGGTGGATTTGGTCGACTCCGCACCCTTGTACCTGCAAGGCTGGCGTCCCAAGGGGCGTCGCCTGGTGGCCATCAGCAACTCGGGTGCAGTGTGCGTGATGACGGCCGACGCTGCCACCCAGGAGAACATGCCGCTGGAGCCCTTGCAAGCGCAAACCCAGGCCGAGCTGAAAACCATTCTGCCGGGTTTCGCCACCGTGACCAACCCGGTGGACATCACCGCCGCCTTGCTTTCCAACAGCCGTTTGTTTGGCGCGATTCTTCCGCCGATTGCCAAAGACCCGGCGGCCGATGCCTTCTTGATTGGCATCGCCGTGGCGGGGGCCGGCTATGACGTGAACGCTTTCTCTTCCGATGCGCACCAGTTCGCGCAGCAAACAGGCAAGCCCTTGGTGGTGGCTGCCCCGCAGGCCAACATCGCGGCGCAATTCAAGGCCAATGGCCTGGTGGTGTACCCGACCGAAGGCGAAGCCGTGCGCGCCTTGGGCCTGTACCTCACGCATGCCGAGTGGATGGCCGACGCCAAAGCCCGACAGCCGCAGATCAAACCGCCCGTGGTGCAACAGGGCGATGGCCAATTGCTGGATGAGGCCAACAGCCTTTCTTGGTTGGCCCAACACGGTGTCCCGGTGGTGCCGCACCGCTTGTGCCAGAGCGAAGACGAGGCGGTGGCCGCTTACCAGTCGCTGGGGTGCGAAGTTGTGGTGGTCAAGGGTTGCACTGCGGATGCCTCGCACAAATCAGAGCTGGGCCTGGTGCGCTTGGGCGTGCGCGATGAAGCCGCACTGCGTGAGGCATTCCGTGCCATGCATGCTTCCGCCAGTGCGGCCAAGATCAAGCTCACCGGCGTGATCGTGGCCGAGCAACTCAAGGGCCAGCGCGAATTGATGATTGGCGCGCGCATCGACCCCGTGTTTGGCCCGGTGGTGCTGGTGGGCGACGGTGGCAAGTATGTGGAAGCCATGCCGGATGTGCAAGTGATGTTGCCCCCCTTCAGCACAGACCAAGTGGCCGCTGCCTTGCGCCGATTGCGGGTCGCCCCCCTGATGGCCGGTGTGCGCGGTGAGCCCGCATGGGATGTGTCGGCCTTCTGCCAGGCGGCCGTGGCTGTGGGGCAACTCATGCTGGACCCGAAAGCGGGCATCTGCCAACTCGACATCAACCCCGTGATGGTGCGCGCCCAAGGACAGGGCTGTGCCGCGTTGGATGCCGTCATTTACCAAAAGGAAGAGGCATGAAAGACAAAATACGCATTGGTGCAGGGTCGGCCTGGTGGGGCGACCGGGTCGAGCCCGCCAAGATGAATGCCGATCTAGGCCGGCTGGATTATTTGTGCTTTGAAACCATGGCCGAAGCCACGGTGTCGGCCGCCCAAGTGCGTGCACGCCGCGACCCCACCTTCGAAGGCTATGACACCTACCTGGACGATCGCATGAAAGCCGTGTTGCCGGGGTGCATGCGCCAAGGCACGAAGATCATCAGCAACCAAGGTTGGATCAACCCGGACGGCGCGGCACAACGCATCGTGCACTGGTTGCAGACCCTGGGCTACAAGGGCGTCAAGGTGGCGTCGGTCAACGGCAGCCTGATCACTGACAAGGTGTTGTCGATGACAGACCGCATTCTGGAAAACGGCAAACCCACTGCGAGCTTGGCAGACAACCTGATTTCTGCCGAGGTTTACCTGGGCGCCGAGCCTATTGCACAAGCTTTGGCTGCCGGTGCGCACATTGTGGTGACAGGGCGTGTGGCCGACCCGTCGATTTTCATGGCGCCCATGATGCATGAGTTTGGCTGGGATCCCATGGATGCGGCCCGTCTGGGGCAGGGCATGGGCATTGGTCATCTGATGGAGTGTGGTGCGCAAGTGACCGGCGGTTATTTCTCGGACCCGGGATTCAAGGATGTGCCCGAGCCGTGGAACTTTGGCTTCCCGATTGCCGAAGTGGAACCCGATGGCACGGCCACGCTGTGCAAGGTGGCGGGCACCGGTGGCGCCATCAACCTGCAGACGGTCAAAGAGCAAATGCTGTACGAAGTGCACGACCCCGCCAACTACCTGACCCCGGATGTGGTGGTGGACTTCACCACCGCCCAATTGGAACAAGTCGGTGTCAACCGCGTCAAAGTGTCCAAAATTGGCGGCAAGCCGCGTCCCGCGACATTGAAAGTGTCCATCGGCTGCACCGAAGGCTTCATTGGCGAAGACATGTTTTTCTATGCCGGTCCTGGCGCCCTGCGGCGTGCTGAGTTGGCCAAGAAAATTTTGACCGAGCGCTTCCGCATCGTGGGCTTGGAGGCCGACGACATTCGCATCGATTTCCTCGGGCTCAATGCCATTCACGGTGCCGCTACGCCGGCCCATGCGCCCGAGCCTTATGAGATTGCGGTGCGTGTCGCGGCCCGCACCCGCACCCGCGAGCAAGCCATCAAGGTGGGCCGCGAGGTGGATGGCATGGCCGTGTCCGGCATTGGTCACACCGGCAAACGCGTGCCGCATGCGGACCGCACACGCGAAGTCATTGGCGTCTGGTCTTCCTTGGTGCCGCGCGAGAAAGTGCCGGCGTCTGTTCGTTACTTTGAAAGCTGATCATGAAAGTTCAACTTCAACACGTGGCCCATGCCCGTTCAGGTGACAAGAGCGACACCTCCAACATTGCGGTGTTTGCTTTCGAGCCCGAGTTTTACCCGCTGCTCAAGGCCCAGCTGACCGCCGAGCGCTTCAAGGCGTTTTATGGCGAGGCCATTCGCGGCGAGGTGTTGCGCTACGAGGTCGACAACATCGAGGCCATGAACTTTGTCTGCCATGGCGCCTTGGGCGGTGGCGTGTCGCGCAGCCTGTGCCTGGACAACTATGGCAAGGCCTTGTCCGCAGCGATCCTGGGCTTCGAGATCGATGTGCCCGATGCCTTGGTGCCCAAACTGCACGGGCAACATTTGCTCAAAGCCCACGCTTGAGGAGATCTGAATGGCTGCCAAAAAACACACCATCCTCATCGCCGGAGCGAGTGGCGTGGTCGGCAAGGCTGCGACCGAGTACTTTGCTACCTTGCCCGATTGGCAAGTGCTGGCCTTGTCGCGTCGGCCTTTTCATCTGCCCGAAGGCGTTCAGCATGTGCCGGTGGATTTGTGCGATGCGCAAGCCTGCCAATCTGCAGCAGCCAATTTGGGGAACGTCACCCATGTCTTGTTTGCAGCGCTGTTTGAATTGCCGGAGTTGGTGGCCGGTTGGCGTGACCCACGGCAGATGCAGACCAACGAGGCCATGCTGCGCAATTTGCTCGACGCGCTGACGCCGCAAGCCAAAGGCCTGCGTCACATCACCATCCTGCAGGGCACCAAGGCCTATGGCGGGCATGTCGAGCCGGCGCCGGTACCAGCCAAAGAGCGTTCGCCGCGGCACCAGCACGAAAACTTTTATTGGCTGCAAGAAGACATGTTGCGCGCACGCCAGCCACATGCCGGCTGGACATTCTCTGTGCTGCGCCCGCAACTGGTGTTTGGCTATGCGGTGTCCAGCCCGATGAACATCGTGGGGGCGGTTGGTGCTTACGCTGCCGTGCTGCGCGAGATGGGCCAACCCCTGCATTTCCCAGGCGGTGGGCGTTACATCAATGCCGCCAGCGACAGCCGACTGATTGCCCAGGCCGCCCACTTTGTGGCCACCCATGAAGTGGCGGCCAATGAAACTTACAACGTGGTCAATGGCGACATGCTGGTGTGGCATGACCTCTGGGGCTCGGTGGCGCAGCGCTTTGGCATGGCGCGCGGGGACGATGTGCCGCTAGAAATGCGCACCGTCATGCCCCAGCGCGAAGAGGTGTGGCAGCGCATCGTGAAACGCCATGGTCTGCGGCCGTTGACGCTGGCGCAATTGGTTGGCAGCTCATGGGAGTTCACCGACCGCGCTTTCGCTTATGGCTTGACGCATCCGGCCAATTCGGTGCTGAGCCCCATCAAGCTGCATCAGCATGGATTCCATGGGTGCATGGACACCGAAGATTCTTTGCATGATTGGTTGGAGCGCATGCAGAAAAATCAGTTGTTACCCCGTTAAAACAAGGAGATTGACATGTTGCCATCCATTCGACGTTGGGCCTTGGTGTTTTTGGCTGCAGGCTTCAGCCTGTTGGCGCATGCGCAGTATCCGGACAAGCCCATCAAGATCATCGTGCCTTACCCGCCTGGCGGCACCACCGATTTGCTGGCACGCTCACTGGCCCCGCGTTTGTCGGAGCGGCTGAACCAACCGGTGCTGATTGACAACCGAGCCGGTGCGGGTGGCGTGATTGGCTCGCAGGTGGTGGCCAAGTCGCCGGCCGATGGCTACACCTTGGTGTTCGGCTCGATTGCCAGCCATGGCATCTTGCCGGCGGTGCAAAATCCGCCGCCTTATGACCCCTTGAAAGACTTTGCGCCGATCTCGCTGGCGGCCATGACGCCCAATGTTTTGCTGGCCAATGTGGCCTCGCCCTTCAAGTCACTGTCTGAGCTGATTCAAATGGCGCGCAGCAAGCCCGGTGAGTTGAATTTTGGCTCCACCAGCCTGGGCGGCTCGCCGCACATGAGCGGTGAGCTGCTCAAGAGCCTGGCCAAAATTGACATGGTGCATGTGCCCTACAAAGGTGGCGCACCCATGTTGGTGGACCTGATCGGTGGGCAGGTGCCGATTGCGTTTGACAACCTGCCTTCATCCATTCAGCACATCCGCAGCGGCAAGGTTCGCGCCTTGGCGGTGACCACCACCAAGCGCTGGCCAGGTGCGCCCGAGATTCCCACCATGGCCGAGGCGGGTTTGCCCAACTATGAGTCGTCTGCCTGGTTTGGTTTGTTTGCCCCAGGTGCCACGCCCAAGCCGGTGGTGGAGTTGTTGCAACGGCATGTGACGGCCATCTTGAAGCAGCCAGAGTTTGAAAAACTGTACCTGGAGCAGGGTGCCATGCCTGTGGGCAACACTTCCGAGGAGTTTGCCAAGTTCATTGCTGGCGAGATGGTCAAGTGGCGCACCGTGGTGAACGACACCGGGGTCAAGCTGAACTGAGAACCTTTATAGTGCGGGTCTTGAAAAAGAAAGTTCTTTGAAGGAAATACCGTGCAATTGGGAATGATTGGCTTGGGCCGCATGGGCGGCAACATCGTGCGGCGCCTGATGCGCCATGGCCATACCACCGTGGTGTACGACGCCAACTCCGAGAGCGTGGCGCAACTCGCCAGCGAAGGGGCCACGCCCAGCCAGGATTTGCAGAGCTTGGTGGCCCAACTGGCTGCACCGCGTGCGGTCTGGGTGATGTTGCCCGCAGGTGAGATCACTGCCTCCACCATCCATGCCTTGGCTGACTTGTTGTCGCCCGAAGACATCGTGATCGACGGCGGCAACTCGAATTTCCAGGACGATGTTCGCCATGCGCAGATGCTCAAGGCCAAAGGCATTCGCTACCTTGATGTGGGCACCAGCGGCGGTGTCTGGGGTCTGGAGCGTGGCTATTGCATGATGATGGGGGGCGACCGTTCAGCGGCGACCCACCTCGACCCGATTTTTCGCGCGCTGGCACCGGGGGAGGGCAGCATTCCCAAGACGCCGGGTCGCGAGGGCAAGGTGTCCACGGCCGAGCAAGGCTATTTGTACACCGGGCCTGCGGGCTCCGGCCATTTTGTGAAGATGATTCACAACGGCATCGAATATGGCCTGATGCAAGCGTTTGCGGAAGGCATGGATTTGCTGCGCGGCGCCGGGCAAGAACGCATTCCGGAAGAGCGCCGCTATCAACTCGATCTGGCCGACATCACCGAACTCTGGCGACGTGGCAGCGTGGTTTCGTCCTGGCTGCTCGATTTGACGGCCATCGCCTTGGCCGAAGATCCGCAACTCGAGGGCTATTCTGGGCATGTGCAAGACTCTGGCGAAGGTCGTTGGACCTTGAATGCCGCGATTGAAGAAGCCGTGCCCGTGCCCGTGCTTTCAGCCGCTTTGTTTGCGCGCTTTCGTTCGCGTCAGGACAGCAGCTTTGCCGACAAGACGCTGTCGGCCATGCGCAAGCAGTTTGGCGGGCATCAGGAGCCTAAAAAGGGTTGAGTCGGCGGGCGGTTACGCGCTGGTTCGTCGACCAAACATCCCCCAGTTCTCCATGCTGACCACCACCTCGTCGCGCTGATTCAAGCCTTCCCAGCGCACTTTCACCATGCCCAGCTCGGGCTTGCTGGCCATGGGCCGTGTTTCCAGGATTTCGATGCGGGTGCGCAGCGTGTCGCCCGGGCGCACGGGCTTGAGCCAGCGCACATTGTCCAAGCCGGGTGAGCCCATGCTGGACGATTCCAACAAAAAGCCATCGCAGGCCATGCGAAAGACCAGGCCACAGGTGTGCCAGCCGCTGGCGATCAAGCCTTTGTAAATGGTTTTTTCAGCTTGCGCCTTGTCCACATGAAACCGCTGGGGGTCGAACTGTCGGGCGAAGTCCAAAATTTCGGCTTCAGTGACCGTGTGCGAGCCCATGACCCTGACATCGCCGACATGAAAGTCTTCCCAGCAAATTTTGAAACTTGGTGTGGCTTGTGACATGGTGGTGTTCCTCAAAGACGTTGCTGAAACAAGTGTTCAATCCAAATACAGGCGCTGCAATTGTTGGCGGGCGCTGGCGGACAGCCCCAGCTGGTTTTCCAGATAGGCCGTCAGGCTGCCATGGTCTTGTTCTACCGTTTCAAACGAGGCCTGCAAGAACGCCGTTTGCACGGCATGCAGCACATGCGCAATGGGTTCAGGCAACAGGGCGGACAAAGGGCGATTTTTCAAACGCGCATTGGTCGTCAGGTAGTCTTGCCAGATGACTTCCGAAGGGATGTCCAAGGCATGCAGCAACAAGGCGGCCGCGAACCCGGTGCGGTCCTTGCCCGCTGTGCAGTGAAAGACCAGGGGGGCATCGGCATCCGCCAACAGGTGCTGAAAAAATTCGGCATAGCGGTGCGTGTTGTGCCGGACAAACCCACGGTAGGTGTCTTGCATCAGTCGCACGGTTTCTTCGTGGGAGACGGTGTGGGCTTGCGCCAGAAGATCGGTGATCTTTTGCACAATCGTGGGCTCGATCGACAGCGCATGCACTTGTGCATTGGGCAGTTGGCAGGGGGCGGTGCTGCGTTCTTGCACGCCGCGAAAGTCCAGCACACGCCAAGGGGCGCCAAAGCTGTCGTGCAAGAAACGAATGTCAGACGGCGTCAATTGGCCCAAATGGTCCGAGCGAAACAGCTTGCCAGCGCGAATGCGCTGGCCACGGCGGTTTGCATAGCCGCCCAGGTCCCGGAAATTGGGTGCGCCTTCAAGTTGAAATTCGGTCATGGAGCGTCGGCCTTTGCATCTCAAAACATTATTTCACAGCGACTGTCACACTGGGTGCAGTCTGGGCGGGTGCGGGCGCCTAGAATTTTGAGACACCCTTCAGCTTCCAAAGGATTTCGGTCATGACGGCTTCATTTCAACCGGCGCGTTTGTTGGATTTTCATGGCAAGACCGCGGTGGTGACCGGCGGAGGCAATGGCATCGGCCAAGGGGTGGCCCTGGCGCTGGCGTTGGCGGGCGCCAAGGTGGCGGTGTTCGATCACGATGGCCAAGCGGCCCAAGCCACCTGCGAGCGCATTCAGGCGCAGGGCGGCTCAGCCTGGCCCTACACGGTGGATGTGACGCAGGAGTCGCAGGTCGAGGCGGCCATGCAATCGTTTCACGACAGTTGTGGCCGCATCGACATCCTGGTCAACAACGCGGGCATTGCCATACGGCGTCCCACGCTGGAACTGTCCTTGGCCGACTGGCAGAAAGTGCTGGATGTCAACCTGACGGGCGTGTTCATTTGTGCGCGGGCGGCAGCGCGCTTCATGGTCCCACAGCAAAGTGGCTGCATGGTCAACACCGCGTCCATCATGGGCTTGTCGGGGGGCGGTTTGTACCCCAATATTTCTTACCAGTCGACCAAGGGGGCCGTGGTCAATTTGACGCGTGCCTTGGCCGTGGAGTGGGCGAGCGCCAAGGTCCGTGTGAATGCGATTGCCCCCACCTGGGTGCGCACAGACTTCATCAAGCCTTTGTTGGCGCAAGAAAATTTGGTCCAGCGCATTGAGGCCATGACGCCTTTGGCGCGCTTGGCGGACACAGAAGATGTGGTGGGCCCCATCCTGTTCTTGTGCAGCGATGCCGCCAAAATGATCACTGGCCACACGCTGCCGGTGGATGGTGGTTTTCTGGCGCAGTGAGCCCACTTCAGGAGAAGCCCATGTCGAACCTGTCTTTGCCTTTGTTGGATGCGCCGCTGCATGAGCACTTGCGCGCGCATGCACAGCGCACGCCTGACAAGCCCGCTTACCTTTGGTATGGCGCAGCTTTGAGCTTTGCCGAGTTGGACCGCGCCAGCAATGCCTTTGCCGCGCGCCTGGCAGCGCTGGGGGTGCGCAAAGGTGAGCCGGTGGCCTTGTTCATGAACAACTGCCCACAGTACATCATGGCCCACTATGGCATTCAGAAGTTGGGCGCCATTGTGTGCCCTTGCGGGCCATTGAACAAAGAGCATGAGCTCGAATACCAGTTAAGCGACTTGCAGGCACGCATCATCGTGGCTGCCGACAATTTGCTGCCAGTGGTGGACAAAGTGCGCGGCAAAACCGCACTGCAGCATGTGTTTGTGGTGCGCTATGCCGATCTTTTGCCTGAGCAGCCCACGCTCGAAGTCCCGCCCGATCTGCTCGCGGCCCAAGCCGCGCCTCACGCCATGCCCGACGGGCTGGAGGACTTCCTGGCGGTGACGCGCAGCGGCGCCAAGCCCCCCACCGTCGCCATCGACATGGACAACGATGTGGCCCTGATGACTTACACCTCGGGCACCACAGGTTTGCCCAAAGGCGCCATGCTGAGCTTTCGCAATGCCTTGTACAAAACCGATGTGTCGGTCAGCACCAAAGGCATCGCGACCGACGATGTGCTGCTGGCCATTGCGCCGCTGTACCACATTGCCGGCATGCTGATGGGCGTGAACATTCCGATGCTGTCGGGCGCCACCACGGTGTTGTTGCACCGCTTTGACCCCCTGACCGTTTTGCAAGCCATCGAGCGCCACCGTGTGACCTGGTGGTACAGCATCGCCCCCATGAACGTGGCTGTGATGGCCGTTCCCTCAGCGCGCATTTTTGACTTGAGCTCGCTGCGCGAAAACACCGTCACCAGCTTTGGCATTGCCTTCACCGAGTCGCTGGCGCAGCAGTGGCGCAGCTTTGCGCCCAACTGCGAGTCCATGGAAGCGGCGTATGGCTTGAGCGAAACCCACACCATGGACACCTACATGCCCAACCATGCGATTCGCTGGGGCACGCATGGCATTGCCGTCCCCGGCAATCAGATCCGCATCATCGACCCGGACACCGGTGTTGACAAGCCTGTGGGCGAGCCTGGCGAAATCATTTTGAAGAACAAGGGCGTATTCAAAGGCTATTGGAACAAGCCAGAAGCCACCGCCAAGGCTTTGAAAGACGGCTGGGTGTACACCGGCGACATGGGCAAGATGGACGCCGACGGTTACCTGACCTTCATGGGGCGTTTCAAAGAAATGATCAAGGTGTCAGGCTATTCGGTGTTCCCCGAAGAGGTGGAATTGCTGTTGATCAAGCATCCAGCCGTGGCCCAGGCAGCAGTCATTGGCATCCCCGACCCCGAGAAGGGGGAGGTGGTCAAGGCCTTCATTGTGCGCAAGCCCGAGGCCTCGGTGGACGCGCAGGCTTTGATCGCCTGGTCGCGCGAGAACATGGCCAACTACAAAGTGCCGCGTGCCATTGAATTCATCGACGCCTTGCCCGCCACGGGTTCAGGCAAAGTGTTGCGCCGCTTGTTGAAGGACTGAGGGCTTACAGGCTGTCGGCATAGCGGCGCAGCATCTCGGCCTGGCTTTCGGCAGGCTCGCTCAATTGCGCTTGTTCCTTGATCATCTCGCCCATGGTGGGCAGCACGCTGCGCTCGACCTTGCTGTCCGGGCTCCAAAGCTTGGACCGCATCATGGCTTTGGCGCAGTGCAGGTAGGCGCTTTCTACGGCGACGTCGATGACCAATTTGGGCGGGCGTGCTGAGTCTGAAAACGTGTTCAAAATTTCCGTTGCGGTGGTCAGTGTGGCGCGACCTTGCACACGCAGCATTTCATCCACGCCGGGAACGAAAAACAACAAACCCAGACGGCCGGTGGCCACCACATTTTCTAGCGTGTCCAAGCGGTTGTTGCCAGGGGCGTCTGGCAGCCAGAGGGTGGTTTCGTTGTGTACCTTCACAAAGCCCGGTGCGCCACCGCGTGGGGAGGCATCCGGTTGGTGATGGGTATCGCTGCTGGAGAGCACCACGAAAGGCGACAGCGCAATGAAGGCTTGCATGTGCCTGTCCAGATGCCGCAATTCTTTTTTGACGGCGCGCTCTCCAGGGTGGCCGTAAAGTTCCCTGAGTTGCGCAATCGAGGTGATGTTCATGGCAAAGACTTTAGCGCCAATCAAAGAAAAAGCCCACAGTTGCATGCAACTG
>CAINMN010000217.1 GCA_903850735.1 uncultured Burkholderiales bacterium
CACAAAAGATTGGCACAAGATGTTGGGCAGGCCCACCCAGGGCTGCAGCTTTTTGCCCTTCATCAGCCACCAGCTGAACCAGTGCATGTTGTAGGCAATGACCATGGGCCGCTTGAACAGCGCGGCCTCCAGCGTGGCGGTGCCGCTGGCCACCAGGCTCACATCGCAAGCCGCCAGCGCATCGTGCGACCGCCCGTCCAGCACTTGCAAGCCGGGCACGCCTCCCACATCGGCCACATGCTGTTCAATCACCTGCCGCAAAGAAGGCACGGCCGGCAAGACAAATTGCAAGCCTGGCCGCTGTGCAGCCATGCGCTGGGCTGCCCGCAAGAAACGAGGGGCCAGGTACTGAATCTCGGAAGCACGGCTGCCAGGGAGCACGGCAACCACAGTAGCGTCCAAAGCCAAACCTAAGCGCGCGCGTGCTGCGTCACGGTCGGGCACCCGCGCAATGGTTTGCGCCAGCGGATGGCCCACATAGGTGGCCGCAATGCCATGCTGCGCCAGCAACGCGGGCTCGAAGGGAAACAGGCAGAGCACATGGTCCACGCTCTGGCGAATTTTTTCCACCCGCTCGGCGCGCCAGGCCCAGATGGACGGGCAGACGAACTGCACCGTGGGGATGCCGGACTGGCGCAAATCACGCGCCAAATCCAGGTTGAAATCCGGCGCATCGACGCCCACAAAGATCTGAGGCGGCGCAGCCAGCAAGCGCGCCTTGAGTTGCGAGCGAATGCCCACAATTTCCCGGTAGTGGCGCAGCACTTCCACATAGCCGCGCACCGCCAGTTTCTCGTGAGGCCACCATGCATGAAAGCCTTGCTCGGCCATGCGCGGCCCGCCGATGCCCACCAGCTTGGCATGCGGCCAACGTGCGCGCAAGCCACGGATCATCAAACTTGCCAACAGGTCGCCAGAGGCTTCACCGGCCACCATGGCCAGGGTGGGAGCTGTGTCAACCATGGGCGCACGCGCAGTCATCTTGAAAACGCGCGGCCGACTCAGCGAACGATGCCGCGCTCAGCGGAAGTTTGCCCCAGGAAGTCCAGCATCATGTGCACATCGGGCGCGGCGTCTGGCGTGTCCGCCGTGATGCTGGCAATCTGCGCCTGCGCCTGTGCCAGCGTCAAGCCGTCGCGGTACAAGGCCTTGTGCATGGCCTTGACAGCGCGCACCCGCTCGGGCGAAAAACCACGACGCTTCAAGCCCTCGAAGTTCATCGAACGCGCTTGGGCGGGTTGTCCCTGGCACATGACAAAGGGTGGCAGGTCGGCAAACAACAAGGAGTTCATGGCGGTGAAACTGTGGGCTCCCAGCCGACAGAACTGGTGCACCACCGTGAAGCCCCCCAGAATGACCCAGTCACCCACATGCACATGCCCTGCCAACTGCGAGCTGTTGGCAAAAATGGTGTGGTTGCCCACCTGGCAATCGTGGGCCAAATGCACATAGGCCATGATCCAGTTGTCATTGCCGACCTGGGTCAGGCCTGCATCGCTGGCGGTACCGATGTTGAAGGTGCAAAACTCGCGGATGGTGTTGCGGTCGCCAATGCGCAACTCACAGGGCTCGCCCGCGTATTTTTTGTCTTGCGGCACCGCGCCCAGCGAGTTGAACTGAAAGATTTTGTTGTCGCGGCCAATCGTGGTGTGCCCTTCGATCACGCAGTGCGCGCCAATCTGGGTGCCCGAGTCGATGCGCACATGCGGTCCGATCACGGCATAGGGCCCGACAGCCACGGTGCTGTCGAGCTGGGCCGCAGGGTCGATCACCGCGGTTGGGTGAATCAAGCTCATGGCGCGTGCCTCAGGCAATGGTCCGCATGGTGCACATCAATTCGGCCTCGGTGGCCACCTCGGTGCCCACCAAGGCGCGCGCCTTGAATTTGAAAATGCCAGCCTTCATGCGGTCCAGGGACACTTCCAAAATCAGTTGGTCGCCCGGCTCCACAGGGCGCTTGAAACGGGCGCCATCGATGCCGGCAAAGTAATACACGGTTTTGTCATCGGGTGCAGTACCCAGCATGTCAAAGGCCAGCAAGGCCGCGGCCTGGGCCAGCGCTTCGAGCATCAACACACCCGGCATCACCGGACGATGCGGAAAATGTCCTGTGAAAAACGGCTCATTGATGGAAACGTTCTTCAGGGCACGGATGCTCTTGCCTTTTTCAATCTCCAGCACGCGATCCACCAACAAGATGGGATAGCGATGAGGCAGTTGCTTGAGAATTTGGTGGATGTCCATGCTCATGTCGGGGGTCCTGTGAGGGCCTGTTCCAAGGCCCGGATGCGATCTCGTAATCGGTGAAGCTGACGCAAGGTGGCGGCATTCTTTTCCCAGGACGCATTGTCGTCGATGGGGAACACGCCACTGTAGTGGCCGGGCTGCAAAATGGAGCGCATGACCACCGAGGCGGCAGACACATGCACATGGTCTGCCAAGCTCAGATGGCCCAACACCACGGCCCCGCCGCCCACGGTGCAATGCGAGCCAATGCGGGCACTGCCTGCCACGCCCACGCAGCCGGCCATGGCCGTGTGTGCGCCGACATGAACGTTGTGGCCAATTTGAACCAGGTTATCCAGCTTCACGCCGTTCTCTAGAACGGTGTCGTCCAATGCGCCCCGGTCAATGCAGGAGTTGGCGCCAATCTCTACATCGTCGCCAATGCGTACCGCGCCCAACTGCTCAATCTTGACCCAGGTGCCGGCATCGGGCGCAAAACCAAAACCATCGGCTCCAATGACCACACCAGAATGAAGAATGCAACGTGCGCCCACGGTGCAGCCCTCACCCACCGTGACACGGGACTTCAACCAGCTGTTGGCGCCAATGCGAGCGTCGCGCTCCACCACACACAAGGGGCCAATGCGCGCGCAAGCGTCAATCTGCGCCGAGGGGTGGATGACGGCGCTGGGATGAATGCGGGGTTCGTCTTGAACAGCAGTTTGGGCACGCCACCACTGCGTCAAGCGGGCAAAGTAAAGATAGGGCTGGTCGCTGACGATCCAGGCTGGCAAATGGGCTTGCGCCTGCGCGGCCTGATCAGGGCCGACGATGACGCACGCCGCCTGGGTGGTGGCCAGTTGAGACACGTAGCGGGGGTTGCTGAGAAAGCTCAGCGATTGCGCGTTGGCTGTGTCCAGAGGCGCCAAGCGGTCGATCGTGACATCGGGGGAGCCATGCAAGGCGCCACCCAAAGCTTCGACGATCTGACCTAGACGCAGGGACACACCGTGCTTACTTGCTGGTGTTGATGGCCTTGATCACCTTCTCGGTGATGTCATGCTTGGGGTTGATGTAGACCGCCTCTTGCAAGACCAGGTCATACTTTTCCGCCTCGGCCACTTGGCGAACCACCCGATTGGCACGCTCCAGCACTTGCTGGAACTCTTCGTTTTTGCGCGTGTTCAAGTCTTCCTGGAACTCACGGCGCTTGCGCTGAAAGTCGCGGTCCTGATCTACCAGTTGCTTTTGGCGCTGGTTGCGCTGAGTCTCGGACATGGTGGGTGCATCGCGCTCGAGTTTCTCGGAGGCCGACTTCAGGGTGTTGCCCATGTCAACCAGCTCTTTCTCGCGCCGTGCAAATTCTTGTTCGAGCTTGGCTTGCGCCTGCTTGGCTGTGTTCGCCTCGCGGAAAATACGGTCGGTGTTGACAAAGCCCACCCGGAATTCCTGGGCGTTGACAGCAAGCGAGGTCACGCCCGCAATCAGGCCAATAAAAATGGCGCGCAACAAAGATTTCATCAAAAGGATGTCCCGATTTGGAATTGCAATCTCTGGATTCTATCGCCAGAGACTTTGTTGATGGGATTGGCGATGGCCAGGCGCAGAGGGCCCATGGGTGAGACCCAGCTGATTCCGGCACCCAAGGAGCTTCTCAGGTCATTGAAAGCAATTTTGTCATTTTCACCGAATACGTTGCCTGCGTCATAAAAACCGTACAAACGCAACGTTCTGTCATTGCCTGCCCCTGGGAAAGGTGCAAAGACTTCGGCGTTGAGCACCACTTTTTTGGAGCCCCCCACCACCAAACCAGTGATGTCACGCGGTCCCAGCGATCCTTGGTCAAAGCCACGCACTGAGCCCAGGCCGCCAACAAAATAACTCTTGAAAATAGGATAAGGGTGACCGGAAAGGCCTTTGCCGTAACCAATCTCGCCATTCAGCGCAAAGCTGAACTGTTTATTGATGGGAAAATACCGCTGATATTGAGCGCCTGAGCGGGAGTAATGGGTGTCCCCAGCCAACGCCAAATCTGAATACACGCGAGACATGACACCCCGCGTCGGCACCATGGCACTGTCTCGGCTGTCACGGGACCATCCAAAGGTCAGAGGCAAGCTTGCTGAGGTGTAGCCAAACCGTTCAGCGTAGTCCAAATAAGCGGCAGGAATACTGGTGCCGGGCTTGATGGTCGTTTGCTCCATGGCCACGCCCAAAACAATTCGGTCCAATTCACTGAACGGAATACCAAAACGCAGACCTAAGCCAGAAGTGACGAGCCGGTAATTACCCGCTTGCTCAATGTACGGTCGAGTGGATCGATGGTACAGGTCAGAGGTCCTGGAGATACCGTCCTTTGTGAAATAAGGATCGGTCGTGTTGATGGAAAAAATCTGGTTGTACTTGCTGGTGCTGACTTGCGCGCCCAGGTAGTTGCCCGTGCCAAAAATGTTGTCCTGTTGAATGCCGAACGTCAAAAACAGTTTTTCG
>CAINMN010000218.1 GCA_903850735.1 uncultured Burkholderiales bacterium
AAGCCCATGCTGAAAGCAGGCAAGCGCGCCACCATCCGCCGCAACTTGGGCAGCAAACTCATCCAGATGACGTTCAGCACGCCCGAAGAAAAGAAAGCCAGCGGTCGCTTGGTCAAAACCATGGATGTGCCCACCGAGTTGCGCAACCGCTATTCGCTGACCGATGCCGATGTCGAGCAATTGGCCCACTACGCCCTGGTGATTGAAAAGCACTACGGCCGCCCCATGGACATCGAGTGGGGCAAAGACGGCAGCGACGGCCAGCTGTACATCCTTCAGGCCCGCCCTGAAACCGTCAAGAGCCAGATGAAGGGCCAGGCCGAGCAGCGCTACAAACTCAAGGGACGCGGCACGGTGTTGGCCGAGGGGCGTGCGATTGGCCAAAAGATTGGGGCAGGACCGGTCCGCCTGGTGCACAGCATCAGCGAGATGGACAAGGTTCAGGCCGGCGATGTGCTGGTGACCGACATGACCGACCCGAACTGGGAACCCGTGATGAAGCGCGCCAGCGCCATCGTCACCAACCGTGGCGGGCGCACCTGCCATGCGGCCATCATTGCGCGCGAGCTGGGCATCCCGGCGGTGGTTGGCTGTGGCAATGCCACCGACTTGTTGCAAGACGGCGCCTTGGTGACCGTCAGTTGCGCCGAGGGCGACACGGGCCTGATTTACGACGGCCTGCTGGAAACCGAAGTGACTGAAGTGCAGCGCGGCGAGATGCCCAAAATCAGCACCAAGATCATGATGAACGTAGGCAACCCGCAGCTGGCCTTCGACTTTGCCCAGTTGCCCAACGAAGGGGTGGGGCTGGCCCGGTTGGAGTTCATCATCAACAACAACATTGGCGTGCATCCCAAAGCCATTTTGGACTATCCCAATGTGGATGGCGACTTGAAGAAGGCGGTGGAGTCGGTGGCCCGCGGTCATGCCTCGCCCAGGGCGTTTTATGTGGACAAGGTATCGGAAGGCGTGGCCACCATTGCCGCCGCTTTCTGGCCCAAGCCCGTCATCGTGCGCTTGTCCGACTTCAAGTCGAACGAGTACCGCAAGCTCATCGGTGGCAGCCGTTATGAGCCGGAAGAGGAAAACCCCATGCTGGGTTTCCGTGGCGCCGCACGCTACCTCAGTGCCGATTTTGGCGAAGCTTTCGCCATGGAGTGCGAAGCCCTGAAGCGGGTGCGCAATGACATGGGCCTGACCAACGTACAAGTGATGGTGCCCTTTGTGCGCACCTTGGGCCAGGCCAAGCGCGTGACCGAATTGCTGGCGCAGCACGGCTTGAAGCGCGGCCAGGACGATCTCAAGATCATCATGATGTGTGAAGTCCCCAGCAATGCTGTGTTGGCCGACGACTTTCTGCAATTCTTTGATGGCTTCTCGATCGGCTCGAATGACCTGACGCAACTCACCTTGGGCCTGGACCGCGACTCTGGACTCGAATTGCTGGCCGCCGATTTTGACGAGCGCGACCCTGCCGTGAAAGCGCTGTTGTCGCGCGCCATTCAAGCTTGCTTGTCCCAAGGAAAGTACGTGGGCATTTGCGGGCAAGGCCCCAGCGATCACCCAGACTTTGCCGTGTGGCTGGCCGAAGCGGGCATTTCGTCCATTTCGCTGAATCCTGACAGCGTGGTTTCCACCTGGCAGTCTTTGGCTGGATGACCTTGGTTGTCGGGCCGGGGCCGGGCAGGGCGGGGCAATCCCTGAGTTGCTGCATCAGTCAAAACTGATACAACAACAGGTGATGCCGCACACATCGTCTGACACCCCTTCCAAAGCGCCCACCCCAGAGGTCAAGGGCCGCCTGGGTGCGCGTGCGCTTTGGGGCATGCTGGCCCTGTCTGTCGTGACCGTGGCCGGTTTGTGCTTTGCCTGGTGGCATCCCGAGCAGAC
>CAINMN010000219.1 GCA_903850735.1 uncultured Burkholderiales bacterium
CTGCTCTCACGCCCGCCACCGAGCACCGCCACGCGCGCAGGCACCTGGGCGCAGCCGTTCAAATAGTCCCACAAGGTATCGCTGGTGACATAGCCGCTGCCTTGCAAGCCGGGAATATCGGGCACCACAGGCCGCGCGCCGGTGGCCAGCACAATGCGCCGGGCGCTGATGTGCGTAGGCGCCTGCCCCGGGCGCTGCAGTTGCACGGTCCATGGGTCCAGCAACAACGCGCGCGCCTGCAGCACGTCTACGCCCATGGCCTGGTAGCGCTGCGCGCTGTCTTTGGGGGCGATGGCGGCGATCACGCTGCGCACGCGCGCCATTACGGCGGCAAAGTCGACCTGCACCGCGCCGGTTTGCAGGCCGTAGCCCTGGGCCTGGCGCGCTTGGTGGGCCACGCGCGCGCTCTGAATCAGCGCTTTGCTGGGGACGCAGCCGTGGTTGAGGCAATCGCCACCCATCGCGCCCGACTCCACCAGTGCCACCCGCGCCCCGGCGTGCGCCGCCACATAGGCTGAGACCAGACCGCCCGCGCCAGCGCCTATCACCACCAGGTTGTAGTCAAAGCGCTGGGGGCGCTTCCAGGGGGCCAAGGCCCGGCGCTGCTGCAGCCAGCGCAGGCCGCGGCGGGCCAGCAGGGGCAGCACCGCCAAAGCCGTGGCCAAGGACAGCAAGGCTGCCAGAACGGCAGGCTGCAGCACCTCACTGACCGAGCGCAAAGCCGCCAACTGCGTGCCCGCCTGCACATAAATCACGGTGGCCGGCAACATGCCGCATTGGGTAAGCGCGTAAAAGCGGCGCACCGGCATGCGCGTTAGGCCCATCACCAGATTAATCAGGCCAAAAGGCACCAGTGGAATCAATCGCAAGCTGAGCAAATAGTAGGTGCCCTCGCGCTCAAAGCCGCGCGCCAGGCTGCGCACACGCGGGCCCATGCGCGCACGCAGCGCATCCGCAAACACATGGCGCACCAAGAGCATGGTCAAGGTGGCGCCCAGACTAGAGGCAAAAGAGGTCAGCACCAGCGCCCAGCCCCAGCCCAGCACCGCGCCACCAGCCAGCGTCAGCACCACAATGCCCGGAACCGCCGCACTGGCCAGCAGCACATAGAGGGCAAAGTAGGCACCGCGCACCGTCCAAGGCGCCTGCGCGTGCCAGGCCTGTAGGTCGAGGTAGAGCGCTTGTACGCGCTCCAGACCCAGCCAATCCTGCCCCTTCCAGGCGCCGAGCAGGGCCAGCCCGAGCATCAGCGTCAAGGCCAGGCGCCAGGCGCGCTTGCTATTCATGCGTGGCCTCTGGCCCGGGGGCGGGTTCGCCCAGTAAACGCCAGCCCGCCGCAATGCGGCTGACCCAGGTGATCGCGCACAAAGCCGCAAAACCCCAGGCCAGGGGCGCGAAATAAGCAGGCCAAATGCACATCGCCACCAGCACGGCCAGCGTTTCGGTGGCCTCGGTCAGGCCGCCCAGAAAATAAAAAGATTTTTGCGGGTACTGCGCACTGTGCAGCCCGCGCTGCGCCGCCAGCACCGCAAACGCCAAAAAGCTGCTGCCCGTGCCCACAAAAGCGGTCAAGAGCACGGCAGCGGGCAGCGCATTGCGGGCCGGGTCGGCCAGCGCAAAGCCCAGCACCATCAGCGCATAAAAAACAAAGTCCAAGGCGATATCCAAAAATGCACCCGCCGCTGTGGTCTGGGTGGCGCGGGCCACGGCGCCATCAAGCGCATCACACAGGCGCGAGGCCAGCAAGAGCACCAGCGCCAATTCAAAGGCCTGCACCGCCACACAAGATGCGGCCAGTACGCCCAGCCCAAAACCCAGCCAGGTGATGGCATTGGCCGACACGCCCTGGCGCACCAAAGGCCCGGCCAGAGCGTTGAGCGCCGGGCGCAGCAAAGGAATAGCAAAGCGGTCCAACATGGCGGCATTGTCGCTGCGCACCGTGACACCGCAGTGGCGCAGCGTCGCCAAGTTAGGCCTGCGGCGCGCCCAGCATGCTCAGGCGCTGCGCATCAGCCACGTCAGCCGCGTCGTGGGTGACCAGCACTGCCGCCAGGCCGCGGCGGCGCACCGCGCTCCAGACCAGGTCGCGCATGCGCTGGCGCAGTGGCGCGTCGAGCTTGGAAAAGGGTTCATCGAGCAGCAGCACGCGTGGCTGCGCCAGCAAGGCCCGCGCCAAAGCGGCCCGGGCGCGCTGGCCACCCGAGAGGGTGGCCGGGTCGGCGTCGGCCCAGGGCAGCAGCTCGACCTCGTCCAAAGCCAGCTGCACCGCCTGCGCACGCTGCGCTTGGGGGCCGGCGGGCACCGCGAACAAGAGGTTTTCGCGCACCGTCATGTGCGCAAACAGCAAATCGTCTTGCAACAGCAGGCCGATGCGCCGGCGCTGCGTGGGCCAGGCGTCCACACGCCTACCGTCGACCGCCACCTGGCCCTGAAACCTGATGCCAGGCTCGAGCGTGCCGCACAGCGCGGCCAAAAGACTGGATTTGCCCGACCCACTAGGGCCCATCACCGTGTGGATGGCGCCTGCGGGCAGTGCCAAGGCAAAGTCTTGCAGCAACACGCCCGTAGGCGCACGCAACAGGCGCAGCTGCAGCTGCATTACAGGGGGAGCGGCGGTGGCGGTATCTGTCATGGGCGGGCGCATGCTAATGCAGCGAGGACGACACGCACGGCTGCGCAAAGCGACGCGCCCGCCCCAGCCACCAGGCCAGGGCAAACGCGCACGCGGGCAAGACCCATTGCAGCAGCGCGTAAGCGGCAAGCAGCGAACGCTGCCCGCCCGAGGACAGGGCCAGCGCCTCGGTGCTGACGGTGCTAAAGCGTCCGCCGCCGACAAATAAAGTGGGTAAAAACTGCGCCACGCTGACGGCAAAGCCAATCGCCCCCGCGCCGGCCAGTGCCCCGCGCAGCAAGGGCAGTCGCACCTGCCAGAGATAGGCCCAGCGACTGCGGCCCAAGCTGGCGGCCACCGCCGCCAGGCGCCCATCCGCGGCGGCATAAGGCGCTTGCAGGCTGAGCAGCACGTAGGGCCAGACGGTCAGGGTGTGCGCCAGCCACAGGCCGCTGGCGCTGCCGTCCACGCCCAAGGCCAGCGCCCCGCTTTGCAGCAACCAGGCCCAGACCAGCGCGGGCAATAACAACGGGCCCAATGCCAAGCCCATCAGCGCGGCGTGAAAGCGCCGGGGCAGGGCCTCGAGCAGCAACACAGCCAGCACCAAGGCGCTGAGCGCACTGGTGCTGGCCAGCCACAGCGTGGTCCCCAGCGCCGAACTGCTGCCCGCTGCCGACTGCCAGGCCTGCAGCGTCCATTGCTGCGGCCATACCGCCGGAAAAGTCCAGGTCCCTGCGACGCTGCTAAAGGTCAGCGCCGCCGCAACAGCCAGGTACAAGGCCGGCAACGCGCGGTAAGCCACGCGAGCTCGCCAGCGCAGCGCCATCGCGTTCGGCGTCATGGGCGCAAACGAGGCCATGGCAGGCGGGCCTCCACTCCAGCGCCTGCGGCCCCCCAAACGCAGCCAGCCTTGATAGGCGGCGTAAACCACCACGGCCAACACAGCAGTGCACGCGGCCAAAATGGCCATAGCGGCCAGACCTTGCGCGCGCCGCGCCGGGTCGGCATCTTGCAGCCACTGCCAGGCCAGCACGGCCAGGGTGGGCGGCGCGCCAGGGCCGATGATCCAGGCCACATCGACCACCGACACGCTGTACATACCCACCGCCAGCAGCGGCCCGGCCAATCGCGGCAAAAGCTGGGGCCAGACCACGCGCCACCAGGCACTGCGTTCTGAATAGCCCCAGGTGCGGGCCAACGCCATTTCGCGGCGCCAACGCAGCGCCAGGTCGGGGCGCTGCCACTGCGCCAAGGCGCACCAGAGCAAAAAAGGCGTCTCTTTGCACACCAGCACCAGCACCAAGCCCAGGCCCCAGGGGTCTTGGGTACTTTGCCAGTCGGGCGGCACATCCAGCGGCCAGGGCAGCAGCGTTTGCAGCGGGGCCAAGAGCGCAAATACCCAGCGCACCAAAACGCCCGAAGGACTGAGCAATAGCAGCATCCCCAGCGCAAATGCCATGTGCGGCAATGCCAGAAAGGCAGGTAGCAGACGCGGCCAAGCCCGCACCGGCATGCCGATCGGCATCGCGGACAGCAAGGCGGCGCATGCGGCCAAAGCTAGACCCGTGGCCACTGCGCCGCTGGCCAGCGACAGGCCCAAGGCGCGCAGCCAGGGCGCGTGCTCGGGCAAGCCAGGCCAGGCCAGGTAGGCGCTGATCGACGCACATAGCAGGACCACCGCGCTGGCGTAGAGGCCGGCGTGGTGCGTAGATGCCTTGGCGTGATGGAGAGAAGTCATGGCGTTTTGCAGGGTGGCCTTGATTGTCCGGGCAAGCGCTAAGCCGTTGCGATGCGGCGGTTACCATAGCCGCCATGTTCAGTTACCGACACGCTTTTCACGCGGGCAACCATGCCGACGTGCTCAAACACATGGTTTTGCTCGCGGTGCTCAAGCACATGGCGCTCAAGGAAACCGCATTTACCGTTTTAGATACCCATGCCGGGGCCGGTCTGTACCGGCTCGATGGCGATTACGCCCAAACCAGCGCCGAGGCCAGTCAGGGCTTTTTAAAGCTGGTGGCCAGCGCACCGGCCCAGCCCTGGGCGCCTTTGGTGCAGGACTACATCGACATGGTGGCCAGTTTCAATGCGCCGGGGCAGTGGAAGGTGTATCCGGGCTCGCCCTTTATCGCCCAGCCGCATTTGCGCGGGCGCGACAAGCTCAAACTCTTTGAGCTGCACCCCACCGACTCCAAGACGCTGACGGCCAATGTGGCGCAGCTCGAGGCGGGCCGCCAGATCGCCATCGCGCGTGAGGACGGCTTTGAGACGGTGAAGAAGTTTTTGCCCCCGCCCTCGCGGCGTGCGCTGCTGGTGTGCGACCCGAGCTACGAAATCAAGCACGACTATGGCCGCGTCGTCAGCATGATGATGGACGCCATGGCGCGCTTTGCCACCGGCAATTACCTGGTGTGGTACCCCATCATCCCGCGCCCGGAGGCGCATGATTTGCCGCGCAAACTGCGCACCCTGGCCAACAAAGCGGGCAAAAGTTGGCTGGACATCACGCTGACCGTCAAGTCCAGCAAGCTCACGCAGGATGCGGCGGGCGACACCGTGCGCCCTGGCCTGCCCGCCAGCGGCGTGTTTCTGATCAACCCGCCCTTTACGCTCAAGGCGCAACTGGCGCTAGCGCTGCCGCAACTGGTGGCGGCCTTGCAACAAGACCGGCACGCCAGCTTTACGCTCGATGCGGGCGGCTAAGGTAAGGCGATTCGGCGTCGGGGTTCAGGCGGGCCGCTGCTGCGCCGGGCGCAGGCCCAGCGCATCGCAAATGGCCAGCGTCGGAGCACTTTGGTTGAGCGTATAAAAGTGCAGCCCCGGCGCGCCACCGGCGAGCAAGCGCTCGCACAGGCCGGTCACTACGTCCAGCCCAAAAGCCTGTACCGAGGCCAGGTCTTGCCCAAAACTCTCCAAACGCTGGCGAATCCAGCGCGGGATTTCCGCGCCGCAGGCCTCGGAAAAACGCAGCAACTGGCCGGTGTTGGCAATGGGCAAGATGCCTGGCACCACCGCAATGTCTAAGCCCAGCGCCGCCGTCTCTTCAACAAAGCGGAAGTAAGCGTCCGCGTTGTAAAAATACTGCGTAATGGCCGAGTCGGCCCCGGCGCGCACCTTGGCGGCAAAGGCCTGCATATCGTCTTGTGGCGAGGCCGCCTGCGGATGGGTTTCGGGGTAGCAGGCCACTTCGATGTGAAAGTCACGCCCGGTCTCGGCGCGCACAAAGGCCACCAAGTCGCTGGCATAGGCAAAATCGCCAGTCGCCTGCGCGGCCACGTAGCCCGGCGGCAAATCGCCGCGCAGGGCCAGGATGCGGCGCACGCCCAGCCCATGCAGGGTGCGCAAGTGTTCTCGCACCGAGTCGCGGGTGGCGTTGACGCAGGTAAAGTGCGCCGCCGCCTCGCCCTCTTGGACCAGCTCGGCCACGGTACGCAGGCTCCCTTCTTGGGTGGAGCCGCCCGCGCCATAGGTGACAGAGCAAAAACGTGCGTTCAGAACCGCAAGTTGCGCACGCACCTCGCGCAGTTTGTCGGCGCCGTGCGCCGACTTCGGGGGGAAGAATTCCAGGCTGACTGGAATCCGGGGGGTAGAAAACATGGCGTTCTCATTTGGAAGAAGGGTCAAGGCCCGGATGCCGGGCGCAGATAAAAAACTCGCGGTTGCCATCCCCGCCGGCAATGGGGGAGTCGAACCACGCAGTGACCTCCAGGCCAAGGGCGGCGCATGCCTCACGCAGGCGCTGCTCGACAAATAGGTACAGAGATGCGTCTTTGACGATGCCGCCTTTGCCCACCTGGCCAGGCTGCAGCTCAAACTGCGGCTTGACCAGCGTCAGCAAACTGCCGCCCGGCTTGAGCAGGGCGACCACCGCGGGCAAAACCAAGGTTTGCGAGATAAAGGACAAGTCCGCCACGATCAGGTCAAAAGCCGGTGCAAAACTGGGCACCGCTGCTTCCTCATCGTCTGGCTCGCCGTCACTATCAAACACCCCTTGCTCGCCGATGCTGTCTTCATAGGCTTGCAGCAAATCGTCGGCTGTCAAAGCACGCGCATTGACTTTTTCCACACAGAGCACGCGCGGGTCGGTGCGCAATTGCGGATGCAACTGCGCGCTGCCCACATCGACGCCCACGACGGATGCCGCACCGCGCTGCAACAAGCAGTCGGTAAAGCCTCCGGTGGACTGGCCCACATCCAGGCATGCCATGCCACTGACGTCCAATTGCACATGCGCCAAGGCAGCCTCGAGCTTGAGGCCACCGCGCGACACATAGCGCGCCTCTGCGGTATTGAGCAGCTGCAGCGGCGCGTCCTCGGGGACTTCGTCGCCATTTTTGAGGACCCGTTTCCACGCGTCCCCTTGCTGCCACAACACCCCATCGGCAATCAGGCGCTGCGCCTGCGAACGGGTGCTGGCATGCTGGCGGTGCACCAGCAATTGGTCAATGCGCATTCAGTGGCGCATCAATACCGGTAGCTGTCCGCTTTATAGGGGCCGGCCTTGCTCACGCCGATGTAATCGGCCTGCTCTTTGGTCAGCTCGGTGAGCATGGCGCCAACTTTCTTGAGGTGCAAGCGGGCCACTTTTTCGTCCAGGTGCTTGGGCAGCACATAGACCTTGCCATTTTTGTATTCCTTGGGCTTGGTGAACAGCTCGATCTGGGCGATCGTCTGGTTGGCAAAGCTCGAAGACATGACAAAGCTGGGATGGCCGGTGCCGCAACCCAGGTTCACCAAGCGGCCTTTGGCCAGCAGGATGATGCGCTTGGAAGGCGCTTTGCCTTTGGCCGGGAAAATCACATGGTCCACTTGGGGCTTGATCTCTTCCCACTTGCATTTGGACAAGGATTCGACATCGATCTCATTGTCAAAGTGGCCGATATTGCAAACGATGGCCTGGTCTTTCATGGCCGCCATGTGCTTGTAGGTGATGACGTTTTTGTTGCCGGTGGCTGAGACAAAAATGTCAGCCTTGTCGGCGGCGTATTCCATGGTGACGACTTTGTAGCCTTCCATGGCCGCTTGCAGTGCGTTGATCGGGTCGATCTCGGTCA
>CAINMN010000220.1 GCA_903850735.1 uncultured Burkholderiales bacterium
GACACGCAGTGCAGTGGCCGGCGCCCAGGCGCAAAATTGACCGCTTTGTGGCATGAAGCCTTGGGCCGGGTCTTCGGCACACAGACGCACTTCGATGGCATGGCCATGGAATGCAATCTGCGATTGCTGCAAGGGCAAGGCTTCGCCCGCTGCGACACGCAACTGCCATTCGACCAGGTCCAGGCCGGTCACGGCCTCTGTCACAGGATGTTCCACCTGCAAGCGGGTGTTCATCTCCATGAAGTAAAACTCGCCGTTGGCGTCCAGCAAGAACTCCAGCGTGCCCGCGCCTTCATAGGCCAGGGCTTGAACGGCTTGCACGGCGGTGCGGCCCATGCGCTCGCGCAAGGCCGCCGACACGGCTGGCGAGGGCGACTCCTCGATCACTTTTTGATGGCGGCGTTGCACAGAACAGTCGCGCTCGCCCAGATGAACAGCGTTGCCATGGCGGTCGGCAAACACCTGAATTTCAATGTGGCGCGGCTCCACGATGGCCCGCTCGAGCAACACTTGCGCGCTGCCAAAGGCATTCAGGGCTTCCGATTGCGCGCTGCGCAGCGCGTCTGCAAAAGCCTCGGCTTGCTCGACCTTGCGCATGCCGCGCCCGCCGCCGCCCGCCGTGGCCTTGATCATGACCGGGTAGCCTATGCGCTGGGCTTCCTGCACCAGCCGCTCTACAGATTGATCGTCACCGTCGTAGCCTGGAACGCAGGGCACGCCCGCCTTTTGCATCAAGCGCTTGGCCTCGGCTTTGTGGCCCATGGCGCGAATCGATTCCGGCGAAGGGCCGATGAACACCAGCCCGGCATCGCGACAGGCCTGCGCAAAGTCTTCGTTCTCGGCCAGGAAACCATAGCCAGGGTGAATGGCGTCGGCCCCGGTTTGGCTAGCCGCCGCCAGGATGGCGGGAATGTTCAGGTAAGACTGTGCTGGCAAAGGCTCGCCAATGCAGACGGCTTCATCGGCCTCCAAGGCGTGTCGCGCTTGGGCGTCGGCCGTGGAATACACCGCCACCGTGCGGTAGCCCAGGGAGCGCGCCGAGCGCAAAATACGCAAGGCAATTTCACCGCGGTTGGCAATCAGGATTTTTTGAAATGGGGTCGAAGTCATCGTGCGCAATCGGTTGAATCGCCTCAGGCATTGCGAGGAAAGATGCCCATGTACTTGGCGAGAATTTGCAGCATGACTTCGTCGGCACCACCGCCAATGGAAGCCAATCGTCCATCACGGAAAGCGCGCGAAACTCGCCCATCGGCAAAGCCCATGCCGCCCCAGAATTGCACGCAGGTGTCTGTGACTTCGCGCATCAAGCGGCCCGACTTGAGCTTGACCATGGTGGCCCATTCGGTGGCGTCTTCGCCGGCCACTACCTTGTCCACCGCGGCCCAACACAGCGTGGACAGCATTTCAATTTCCGCCCGCAGCTCTGCCAGTTTGAAATACACCCATTGGTTTTCCAGCAAGGACTTGCCAAAGACTTGGCGCTCGCGGGTGTAGTCAATGGTGATGTTCAGGATGTGGCGCATCGCCCCCACGCCGTTGAAGCCCGCCCACAGGCGCTCCAGTTGAAACTGTTCCATCTGGTAGATGAAGCCCATGCCCTCTTCGCCCACGCGGTAACGCTGCGGCACGCGCACATCGTCAAAGAACAGTTGCGCGGTGTCCGAAGAGTCCATGCCCATTTTGTTGATCTTGCGCGCCACCTGCACGCCCGGCGTTTTCATGGGCACCACGATCAGCGATTTGTTTTTATGGGTGGAGCCGCTGGAGGTGTTGGCGAGCACGATGCACCAATCGGCTTGGGTGCCATTGGTGGTCCACATCTTGCCGCCGTTGATGATGTAGTCGTCGCCGTCTTTGCGCGCGGTGGTTTTGATGGACGCCACGTCCGAGCCGCTGCCCACTTCCGACACCCCCAAGCAAGCCACCATGTCACCCGCAATGGCGGGTGCCAAAAACTCGCGGCACAACGCGTCGCTGCCATGCTCGGCGAAAGCGGGCGTGGCCATGTCGGTTTGCACGCCAATGGCCATGGGCACGCCACCGCAATGCATTTCTCCCAGGGTTTCGGCCAACACGGCTGCATAGGAATAGTCCAGCCCCATGCCGCCATAGGCGGTCGGCTTGTTCAGCCCCAGCAGGTCCAACTGCCCCATGCGCTTGAAGACTTGGTGCGCCGGGAAAATGCCGGCGGCTTCCCAGTCGTCCACATGGGGGTTGATTTCGTCGGCAATCCAGCGCTGAATGGTGCGCTTGAGCGCTTCGTGTTCCGGGGTCAGTTTCATGTTGAACGCTCCAAAAGGGTCAGGGACGGGCCACGCCAAATTGCATGGCGCGCGGTTGGCGGGCCTCGGCCTCACGGCAAATCGCCAGGGTTTGGGCCAGCACAGCACGGGTGTCACGGGGGTCGATCACGCCATCGTCGAGCAGCAGCGCGCTGGTGACAAACACGCTCATCTGCCGATCGAAGCGGTCGATGATGCGGGCTTTGAGGTCGGCAATCTTGGCGCCATCGACTTCCCCGCCTTTGCGTTTCATCGCGGCCTCGGTGACGATGGCCATGGTTTCGGCCGCCTGCTCGCC
>CAINMN010000221.1 GCA_903850735.1 uncultured Burkholderiales bacterium
GTGCCCAGCCAGGGCTGCACGCCCATCAGCACACCTGCGGCCGTGGCCACGCCCTTCCCGCCTTGAAAGCGGAAAAACACCGGCCAGAGGTGCCCTGAAAAGGCCCCCAAGGCCACCAGGGCGACGGTGCCGTCGCCCAGCTCCAACAGCGGGCCATAGGCTTTCACCAACACCACCGGCACCCAGCCTTTGACGGCATCGAGCAACAAGGTCAGGATGGCGGCTTTTTTGCTGCCCGAACGCAGCACATTGGTGGCGCCGGGGTTCTTGCTGCCGTAGGTGCGGGGGTCGTGCAAGCCCATCACGCGGCTGACGATCACCGCAAAAGACAGCGAGCCGATCAGGTAGGCCGCCAGCGCTGCCAGCCAGGTCAGCGCCCAAGGATGTAAAGCCCAACCACTCATTGCGCCGGATCCCGCAGTTCCCAGCGAATGGCGTCCACGGCCGCCAACAGCTCGGGCGACAAGGCGGTGTTCCAGGCATCCAGGTCCTGATCGAGTTGCGCCACCGAGGTGACACCAATGATGGTGCTGGCCACCCGCCACTGACGGTAGCAAAAGGCCAAGGCCAATTGCGTGGGCGTCATGCCATGTGCGCGCGCCAGGGCGTTGTAGCGACGGGCCGCTTCCAGCGCCTCGGGGCGTCCCCAGCGCTGCTTGCGCACGCTTTCATAGCGTGCGATGCGCGCGTCTTGGGGTGCGGCCGGGTCGGTGGGATCCACTTGGTCGTATTTGCCCGTCAGCAAGCCAAAGCCCAGTGGCGAGTACGCCAGCAAGGACACATTCAGGCGGTGCAGGCTTTCATCGAGGGCGTTCTCATGGCTTCGGTTCACCAGGCAATAGGCGTTTTGAACACTGGCCACGCGCGGCAAGCCATGTTGCTCGGCCAAACGCACAAATTCGTGAACGCCATAAGGCGTTTCGTTGGACAGGCCAATGGCGCGAATTTTGCCATGCTTGACCAGGCGGCCCAGGGTTTCCAGCTGCTCGTGAATCGGGGTGGCCGAATTTTCTTTGGCCGGGTCGTAGTACAGCGCGCCAAAGGCCGGCACATGGCGCTCGGGCCAGTGGATCTGGTAGAGGTCAATGACATCGGTTTGCAAGCGGCGCAAGCTGTTGTCACACGAGGTGACGATGTCTTGCGCCGTCATGCCCGCGCCGGGTCGCACCCAGGGCATGCCGCGCGAAGGGCCTGCCACCTTGGTGGCCAGCACCAGTTTTTGGCGCGCGCCGGGGCGCTGGGCAAACCAGCGGCCCAAAATGGTTTCGGTCGAGCCGCAAGTCTCCGCGCGCGCGGGCACAGAGTACATTTCGGCGGTGTCCAGGAAATTCACGCCGCGCTCGAGCGAGCGGTCCAGAATCGCGAAAGAAGTGGCTTCGTCCACTTGCTCGCCAAAGGTCATGGTGCCCAGGCAAATGGGAGTGACGTGCAGGTCGCTCTGGCCGAGCGCCACGGTTTGGGTGTAGGGTTGAATCATGGTGATAGTTTACGTTTGTCGGGCACGGGCTTCTTCTTGCAGTCGCAAGACGCGCCGCTGCACTTTGCCGGTGGTGGTCATGGGCAATTCCGCAATGAACTCGATCTCTTTGGGGTATTCGTAGGGCGCCAACTGGCCGCGCACATGCTTTTGCAAGTCGGCCACCAAGGCATCGCTGGCCTGGTATCCCGCAGCCAGCACCACATAGGCTTTCACCAGGGCACCGCGCTCGGGGTCGGGCTTGGGGACCACGGCAGCATTGCCCACCGCCGGGTGCTTGACCAGACAGTTTTCAATTTCACTGGGGCCGATGCGGTAGCCCGCGGATTTGAAAACATCGTCTGCCCGGCCTTGGTACCAGAGGTAGCCGTCCGCATCGCAGACCGCCAAATCGCCCGTGCGGCACCAGTCTGCGGTGTATTTCGCTTGGGTTGACCCCGGGTTTTTCCAATAGCCCAAAAAGAAAATGGGATCGGGCTGCCCGTGCTGGTTGAAGCGGTGCAGCGCCACATCGCCCGGCACGCCGGGTGGGCACTCGCGCCCTTCGTCGTCGATGACGGCCACGCGGTGACCGGGATAGCCCTTGCCCATGCTGCCCGCACGTGCCGGCCAGCCCACGCCTCCTGCGCGCTTGTCGTTCATGGCGCAGTTGCCCACGATGTAATTGATTTCGGTTTGCCCGAACATTTCATTGACGATCACACCCAACTGCTCTTTGCAGTAGGCGAACACCGCATCGCCCACGGCCTCGCCCGCGCTCATGATGGCGTGCAGCTTGAATTGGAAATGTTGGCGGGGCTGCGGATACGCTTTCATCATGGCTTTCAAGGCCGTGGGGAACAGAAAGCTGTGGGTGACGCGGTGTTGCGCCATCAACTGGAAGGCCAGCTCCGGACTGAAGCGCCCCGCCCAGGCCACGATGGGCCGTCCGAAATACAAGGTGGGCAACAAGGCGTCCATCAGCCCGCCGGTCCAGGCCCAGTCGGCGGGCGACCAAAACACGGCCTGGCTTTCATGGGGCTTGGGGTTTCGGGGGTCAAAGCCAAACCAGTTTTGGCTGCAGACAAAGCCCGTCAAATTGCCGATCAGGGCACGGTGGGGAATGACCGCGCCTTTGGGTGGCCCCGTTGTGCCACTGGTGTAAATCAGCACGGCTGGGTCGTCGGCATGGGTTTGGGCCGCCACGAAACGGGCTTGCATGCGCGCCGTGGCCGCAGCGTAATCCACATCGCATTGCGCAGCAGCGGCACCCAGGCCAATCACTTGCCGCAGCAAGGGGCACTCGGCGCGCACGCTCAGCAGGTTGGCCACCGAGGTGTCGTCCACGATGGCGGCGACGGCTTCGCTGTTTTGCAAGCGGTAGGACAAGGCCTCCGGCCCAAACAGCAGCGACAGCGGCATGGCCACAGCGCCCATTTGCATCACGGCCATGTAAGCCACCGCGGTTTCAAACCGTTGCGGCAACACGATGGCCACGCGGTCGCCGCGCTGCACACCCAGGCTCATCAAGACATGGCTGAGCGCATCGGCCGCAGACTGCAACTGCGCATAGCTGTAGCGGCGCGCCCGGCCTTGGGCACTGTGCTCAATGATGGCCGTGCGACGCGCTGCCCCGGGCCGGCGGGCCCAGCGGCGCGCGCAAGCCTCAGCCATGTTGAAGTGTTCATCGACATGCCAGCCAAACTGCTGCTGCATGCGCGCATAGTGGTCTTGGAGGTGACGGGAAGTCATGCACGAGGTCCTTATGATGGAGGGAATGTACATCGTTCAAAAAGCTTCGCGCAGCGCGTTTGTCCCGATTCGCAAGCTGCAATACCACGTCCGCCTCTGGGGTGAGCCCGGCCCGGGCAAGACGCCGCTCTTCATGGTGCACGGCTGGATGGATGTGGCCGCCTCGTTCCAGTTCGTGGTGGACGCCTTTGCCAAGGACCGCTACGTGGTGGCCCCCGATTGGCGCGGCTACGGCCTGACCGATGCGGGTGGCGTGGACAACTTCTGGTTCCCTGACTACCTGGCCGACCTGGATTTTTTGATCGACCATTTCCAGCCCGAAGGCTCGGTGGACCTGGTGGGGCACAGCATGGGCGGCAACATTGCCATGCTCTATGCCGGCGTGCGCCCCGAGCGCATTCGCCGCCTGGTCAACCTCGAAGGCTTTGGCATGGCAGAAACCCGTCCCGCGCAAGCGCCCGGTCGCTACGCCAAGTGGATGGATGAGCTCAAAGCGCTCAACCGCGGCGAGATGGCGCTCAAGACCTACCCCGATGTGGCCGCGGTGGCGCAACGGCTGATCAAAACCAACCCGCGCATCAGCCTGGACAAAGCCGAATGGCTGGCCCGCCACTGGGCGCAGCCCAATGCGCAGGGCGAATGGGCGATTCTGGGCGATGCGGCCCACAAGGTGATCAATGCCAACCTGTACAAGGTGGAAGAGGTGCAGGAAATTTTCAAGCGCATCAGCGCGCCCACGCTGTGCGTGATTGCCAGCGACAACAGCCTGGACACTTGGTGGAAAGGCAAATACACCCTGAATGAATTTCAAGAGCGCATGAAAGCAGTGGCGCAATTGCAAAACGCCCTGGTGCAAGACGCCGGCCACATGATGCACCACGACCAACCCCAGGTGCTGGCCGAGTTGATGGAAGCGTTCCTGGACGCCCCCGATGCATGACACCGATGTCTTGATGGTGGGGGCCGGCGCGGCCGGCTTGTTTTGCGCCGGCGTGGCCGCCCAGTTGGGCTTGAAGGTTTTGCTGATCGACCACAGCGCCAAAGTGGCGGAAAAAATCCGGATTTCTGGCGGCGGCCGCAGCAACTTCACCAACCGGGACATCGATGTGCGCGCGCCGCACCGGCATTTTTTGGGCGAGAACCCCCAGTTTTGCCGCAGCGCCCTCTCCCGCTACACCCCGGCCGATTTCATCGCCTTGGTGCAACGCCATGGCATCGCCTTTCATGAAAAACACAAAGGTCAGCTGTTTTGCGACCACTCTGCCGAAGACCTGATCCAGATGCTGCTCAAGGAATGCGCGGCCGGCGCCAACGGCGGCAGCGTCACCCGCTGGCAGCCCTGCGGGCTGAAAGCCTTGCGCCATCACGACAGCCCCGAGGCCCATTACGAAGCCGACACCGACCAGGGCACGGTGCGGGCCCGTGCCGTGGTGGTGGCCACGGGCGGGCTGTCCATCCCGCAAATTGGCGCCAGCGACCTCGGGTATCGGCTTGCCACCCAATTTGGCCTGCGCATGGTCACGCCGCGCCCGGCTTTGGTGCCCCTGACGTTTGACGGCCAAGCCTGGGCCCCGTTTGCCCAATTGGCCGGGCTGTCCTTGCCAGTCACCCTGGCCACAGGCGCCAAGAAAAACCGCACCGCCTTTGACGAAGACCTGCTGTTCACCCACCGCGGCCTGTCCGGGCCGGCCGTGCTGCAAATTTCCAGCTACTGGCAGCCCGGCCAAGCCCTCAGCGTGGATCTGGCCCCCGGGGTGGACCTGGCCGAAGCTTTGGTGCAGGCCAAGCACCAATCCCGCCGCTTGCTGGCCAATGCCCTGGCCACCTGGTTTCCGGCCCGCCTGGCCGACACCTGGGTGCAGCGCGACCCCGAATGGCAGCGGCCGCTGCCAGACACCCCCGACCGCGCCTTGACCCGCCTGGCCGAACAATTGAGCCAATGGCAAATCACGCCCACCGGGACCGAGGGCTACAAAAAGGCCGAAGTGACCGCCGGCGGCGTGGACACCCGCGACCTCTCGCAGCAAACCCTGGAATCGCGCCAACCCGGGCTGTATTTCATTGGCGAAGTGGTGGACGTCACCGGCTGGCTGGGGGGGTACAACTTCCAATGGGCCTGGTCCAGCGCCCATGCTTGCGCCCAGGCTTTGGCAAGCCGGCTGAAACCGCTATAATCGCTGTCTTTGCTGGCAAAACCCCGACGGCCTGATCACCTGAAGTCGGGGACAACCGCGAACACGGCCGCCCGGGCCCGATCTTCCCAGGCACCCTCTGCTCGCACATTTTTGAAAACTGTTCGTCAATGACCACCATTCGCGTTAAAGAAAATGAGCCCTTCGACGTGGCTCTCCGCCGCTTCAAGCGCACCATCGAAAAATTGGGCCTGCTCACCGAGCTGCGCGCCCGTGAGTTCTACGAGAAGCCCACGGCCGAGCGCAAGCGCAAGAAAGCCGCTGCCGTGAAGCGCCATTACAAGCGCGTGCGCAGCATGCAATTGCCCAAGAAGATGTATTGATCGCCGGCTGATTCGTCAGCGGTCAAACACCGATTGGCTCGCCCGGGGACGCCCGCGCGGGCCATTGTTTTTTTGCAGGAGTACACGATGAGCTTGAAAGACCAGATCACCGAAGACATGAAAACCGCCATGCGCGCCAAAGACAGCGCGCGCCTGGGCACCATCCGCCTGTTGCAGGCGGCCATGAAGCAAAAAGAAGTGGACGAGCGCGTCACCCTGGACGATGCCGCGGTGATCGCCATCGTCGACAAGCTGATCAAGCAGCGCAAAGATTCCGTCACCGCCTATGTGCAAGCCAACCGCCAGGATTTGGCAGACCAGGAAAGCTCGGAAATCAAGGTGCTGGAAGCCTACCTGCCGCAGCGCCTGTCGCCCGAAGAAATTCAGGCCGCGGTGAAAGCCATCGTCGCCCAAGTCGGGGCCAGCGGCCCTGGCGACATGGGCAAGGTCATGGGTGCGGTGAAAGCCCAACTGGCCGGCAAAGCCGACATGGGCTTGGTCAGCGCCGCCGTCAAGGCGGCCCTCGCGGGTTGACGCGGGTTGACGCGACTCAGGCGCCAGCCACCTTCATGCGGTTGATCAGCACCGAACCGATGGTTTTGGCGCCGTAGTTGTAGGTGTCGGCGCCCACGGCCTCCAGGCCCTTGAACATCTTGGGCAAGTTGCCAGCGATCGTGATCTCTTGCACCGGGTAGGCAATCTCGCCTTTTTCCACCCAAAAGCCGCTGGCGCCACGGGAATAGTCGCCGGTGACGTAGTTCACGCCCTGCCCCATCAACTCGGTCACGAAGAGGCCCGTGCCCAGCTTTTGCAGCATGGCCTTCAAGTCGTCATGCGCCTGGGTTTGGCGCGAGGTCAGCACCAGGGTGTGCGAGCCACCGGCAGTGCCTGTCGTGGCCATGCCCAGCTTGCGTGCGGAATAGCTGCTCAGGAAATAGCCCTGAACGCGCCCACCCTTGACCACTTGGCGCGCACGCGTGATCACACCTTCCTCGTCGAAGGGGGAGCTGCCTTTGCCGCGCATCACGAACGGATCTTCCAGCACATCAATGTGGCGAGGGAACACAATCTTGCCCATCGAGTCCAACAAAAAGCTGCTCTTGCGGTACAAAGAGCCGCCGCTGACCGCTTGCACAAAATGGCCCAACAAGCCTGCCGCCAACGTCGACTCGAACAACACCGGGCATTCGCGCGTGGTGATCTTGCGTGCTTTCAGGCGACTCAAGGCACGCTCGGCTGCGTAGCGGCCCACCGCCTCGGGTGAGGCCAATTCGTCGGGCGAGCGCATCGAGCTGTACCAGGCGTCGCGCTGCATATCGTCGCCTTTGCCCGCGATGGGCGCCACCGAGAAGCTGTGGCGGGAGCTGGCGTAGCCACCGCGAAAACCACGGGTGTGGGCGCTGAAAAAATGGCTTTGCTGGGCCGACACAGCGGCCCCTTCGCTGTTGGTGATGCGGCGATCCGTCTTGAGGGCCGCAGCTTCGCAACGCAAGGCGAGCTTGGCGGCCGCTTCGCTGCTCAGGTCCCAGGGGTGAAACAGGTCCAGGTCCGGATGGTGCTGGGCAATGTCTTGCGCCTCGGGCAAGCCGGCGGCCGGGTCTTCCGCCGTGAAGCGTGCAATGTCATACGCCGCTTGCACCGTGCGCTCAATGGCGGCCCGCGAAAAATCCGAGGTGCTGGCATTGCCACGGCGGTTGCCGATGTAGACCGTCACCCCGAGAGATTTGTCACGGTTGCGCTCCACTGTCTCCAGCGTGCCCTTGCGCACCGAGACGCTCAAGCCACAGCCCTCGGACGCTTCCGCACCTGCGTCCGTCGCACCCAATTTCTTGGCGTGCGCCAAGGACAGGTCGACCAACTCCTCGAAAAAAGGACGGCTGTAACTGAACCCTTGCAAAGGGGCTGAAGAAGCTTGAACGGAGGTGGATTTGGCGGTTTTCATGTGCCAGCTATGATACTTGCCACCCTGTGAGCGGTTTGACCGCTCTGAGATTCACCCCAAGATGTCTAGAAAACCCAAAAAAGGCTA